>CAYMXT010000210.1:0-6550 GCA_964394415.1 uncultured Planctomycetales bacterium | reverse complement strand
GCCCGGAACCACCGCGACCGCCGCGTGAACGGCCGGAGCTGATGTTGCCGTCGCTGACGCCGGAGCAGGGGGCGGCACTCCAACCGTTGGATGAGGTGTACGTAAAGCGTTTTCACCGCACCGGGCGTGTGGTGCGCGTGAAGACCGGCAAGCAGCTCGCGCTGGTGAGCGTCGGGCTACTGGAGGTCGAGGTGCCGTTCAGCGGACTGGCGCAACCCGCGCGGCCTGAGCCGCCGGCACGCCCCGCCGCGCCGCGGCCGGCGCCGCAGACTACGGCGCCCGCGGCACCGCCGGCGGTCGAAGCGCCCTCAACGATTGCTGACGCGGCTCCCGCAGCATTCGGCGTGCCCGATGCGTCACCGGCGACCGTCGATTTCCCGCCGCCGATCCTGCCGGCCGCGGAGCCGCCGTCCGCCGGTCTGGGAATCTGACGGTCCCACGCACGGCTCATCCGACCTCGCGGTACGCCTCCGGCAGAAACGCGAGCGTTTCGGGGTGCTCGGTCGTGACGTAGATCAGGTCGGCGTGCTCGGGATGTGGTGCCCACGCGCGGATCGGGCGGCCGTTGATGGTGCCGTTGCCGCCTGGTTTCGCCAGTTCCGCCTCGGTCACGACATACACGCCGGCCATGCCGTCCGGCTCAAGTTGGTTTCCGGTCAGGTCCTTCGCCATTGCGGCCTCTCGCTGAGAGTGGTGATCCGAACCCCGCACGCCGGTGCGGGGCAATCCGAACCCCGGACGCAAGTCCGGGGCCGGGGTCCGACACGCTCCGCGGCCCACCACTTGCGTGGTGGGTTCGGATGGGGCGCCGCGTACGTATCCGAACCCCGGACGCAAGTCCGGGGCCGGCGTCCGACACGCTCCGCGGCCCACCACTTGCGTGGTGGGTTCGGATGTGGCGCCGCGTACGTATCCGAACCCCGGACGCAAGTCCGGGGCCGGGGTCCGACACGCTCCGCGGCCCACCACTTGCGTGGTGGGTTCGGACAGCGGCCTTGCAAGAAATCTGCTCAACTGAACGACACGCCCGACGAGTAGTACGCCCGCGCGAACCGGCTGATCGCCCAGTACCACGTCTTCGTCCCGGCGTAGGTGACCGTGACCTCGAATGACCCGGTGGACGGCGTGATCACGAGATACCGCTTGTTCGCGACGATCGTCTCCAGAATGGTCGCACCGTTGAAGACGACGGTGCTCGGGGCGGTCACCGTCAGTCCGCCGCCGACGGAGTCGCTCAGCCAGCAGTCGAGCACGCTGTACGTGCCGGTGGGGGCGCGGATGGACGTGATGACGGCGTTGCCCGACTCGTTGCCGACGTCGGTCGCGATTTGCACCGCCCAGTCCGGCACCAGGTGGTCCGCCAGCTCGCGGATGAAATCGCCGTGTGCGAGCAGGTCGCTGTCCGAGCGCGTCAGCGGCGCCCGCAACTGTGCGATCGCTGTCGCGATTTGCAGCGCCGCCGTTTCGATGCGATGGGGCGGGAACGGCCCGCGGCCCAGGTCCGGTCCAAAGAACTCGGTATGTCGTCCGCTCATGTCGTCCTCCGCGGCGGCCCGCCTCGGGCCGCACGAAAAGTCTTGCACGTCCTGGCGGCTCGACAACCGACGACGGCCAGATTGCCGCCCGCGGGCGGTTTCTGGCGGAAATGCGCGGGCGCGCAGCGGACACCTTCTGACGCCGCGCGGCTTGCCGCGCACGCCCCGCGCCAGTAGGGTGCCGCCTCTTGCTCGGCGGACGGGACACCGGCGGGATGTCCGCCCGGCCGTGATCGCGCGTTCCCGCCGCGAGGTCGACCGGTGATACGACACAAGTGGAGTGGCATCCTGATGGTGGCAATGGGAACCGGGGCGCTGATCTCCTGTGCCCCGAGCGAAAAGAAGCTGGCCGCGTCGCCCGAGCCGCGGCAGGAGGAAGTGCGGCGGGTCCCGGAGCGGAGCGAGATCGCCCCGGAGCACCTGTGGAACCTGGAGACGACGTTCAAGAACCTGGCGGAGTGGGAGGCGGAATTCGCCGCGGTCGACAAGCTGGTCGAGGCCCTGCCGGCCTTGCGGGGCACGCTGGGCAAGGGGGCGGCGGAGCTGCTGGCGGGGCTGAAGCAGCGCGAAGCAGCCACGCAACGGCTGGAGCGCGTGTATGTCTACGCGAGCCTGTTGGCGGACCAGGACACGCGCGTCGGGCCGAATCAGGCGCTGCGGGCGCGGGCCCAGTCGCTGGCAGTCAAGTACGGCCAGGCCGTTTCCTGGATGGAGCCCGAATTGACCGGGATCCCGTTCGAGTCGCTCGACGCGTGGATGAAACAGAACAAGGACTTGGCGCTGTACCAACACGCGTTCGAGAACCTCTTCCGCCAGAAGCAGTACGTGCTGCCGGCCCGCGAGGAGGAGCTGATCGCGATGGCGGGCGAGGTGTTCGCAACGCCGCAGAACACGTATAGCTTGTTTGCGAACGCGGACATGCAGTTTCCTACGATCAAGGACGAGCAGGGGCAGCCGTTCGAGCTGAGCGACGCGGTGTTCTACAAGTGCGTGCGCTCCAGCGACCGCCGGGTGCGCAGGGAAGGCTATGAGGGCATCGCCGGCGGCTATGCAAAGTTCCGCAACACCGCCGCGTCGCTGCTCAACGGCGAGGTGCAAAGCCACATCTTCAACGTGAAGGCCCGCAAGTACGAAGCGTGCCTGGCGGCGGCGCTGACGCCGGGCAACATTCCGCGACAGGTGTATGACACACTCGTCAAGACCGTCAACGACAACCTGCCGCTCCTGCACCGGTATACTTCGCTGCGCAAGCGCGTGCTGAATCTGGCCGACGGCGTACATGACTACGATTTGTACTGTCCGCTGGTCGAGAAGCAGAAGCTGGAGTACAGCTTCGAGGCGGGTGTGAAGCTGATCGGCGAGGGCCTGGCGCCGCTCGGAACGGAGTACCTTCAGCCGATGCGGAAGGGGTTCGACTCGCGTTGGGTCGATGTTTATAGCACGAAGGGCAAGCGCAGCGGGGCGTATTCCAGTGGCACGTTCCTGACGCAGCCGTACATTCTGATGAACTACTTCGGCGAGTACGACGACGTCTCCACGCTGGCCCACGAAATGGGCCACTCGATGCACTCGTACTTCTCGCGCGGCACGCAGCCCTACATCTACGCCGATTACGACATCTTCTGCGCCGAGGTGGCCTCGACCTGCAACGAGATTCTACTTCAGAAGTATATCCTGCCGAAGATTCAGGACCCGCGCCAGCGGTTGTACCTGTTGTGCGAGTTCCTGGAGGGCTTCCGCGGCACGGTCTTCCGGCAGGCCATGTTCAGCGAGTTTGAGCAGCGCATCCACGAGCTGGCCGAGCAGGGCCAGCCGCTGACCGCCGACGCCCTCGGACAGGCGTATGGCGAGATCATGAGGAAGTACTACGGGCCGGACTACGCGCACGATGAGCTTGTCAATAACTACTGGATTCGCATTCCACACTTCTACTACAACTTCTACGTGTACAAGTACGCGACCAGCTACTGCGCCGCCTCGAACATCGCGCGGCGGATTCTGGCGCAGGAGCCCGAGGCCCGGGACCGTTACGTGCGCTTCCTGAAAGGCGGCTCCAGCAAGTATGCGATCGAGCTGCTGAAGGACGCGGGCGTGGATATGACGACCCCCGCGTACATTGACGATGCGATGCAGCACTTCAAGGACCTGCTGGACCAGACGGAGAAGCTGCTGAGCGAAGTCAAGTAGTCGCGGCCGCTGGCACGCGGTTACAATTGCGGCATGACCAGCCGCGCCCGCCGAACCGCACCCAACTGCCGTGAGGCGGACGGTGCGGGCCGGCGGGTGCGGCTTTGTGTTTTGTTGGTCATGGTGGGGGCGGGCACGCTGGCCGCGCATTGGCCTGTGCTTAGCGCGCAGGCCATGACGCTGGACGATCAGAGCTATGTGACGTTTAACCACCTCGTGCGCAACCCAAGCTGGGCCGGCGTGCGACAGTTCTGCGCCGAGGTGCGGCGGCCGTCGACCATTGCGGGTTACTACCAACCGCTGACGATGGTGTCGCTGATGGCCGACTGGGCCCTGGGCGCGCGGGTCGAGGATTTGCGCGTCTTCCACCGCACCAGTCTGGCCTTGCACACGGCCAACGCAATCCTGATTGCGCTGATCTTGTGGCGCATGTTCGATAGGCCGCTGATCGCGGCCGGGTTGGGCCTGCTCTTCGGCGTCCATCCGCTCACGGTCGAACCCGTGGCCTGGATCACGGAACGCAAGACGCTGCTCGCGGCTTTCTTCTCGCTCGCGAGCGTGTGGTGTTACCTGGGCTACGTGCGCCGCCCGGCCGTGTGGCGGTATCTGTTGGTAGCGCTGCTGTTCATGCTGGCGCTGCTTTCGAAGCCCACGAGTACGCCGCTACCCGTCCTGTTGCTGCTGCTGGACTTCTGGCCGCTGGCCCGTCTGGGGCGGCGTGCGCTCGTGGAAAAAGTGCCGCTGCTGCTGCTGGCCGGCATTTCCGCGCTGGTCACATTCGTGTCGCAGGCCGAGACAGCCTCGGTCACGATGCCGCACGAATACGGTCCGGGGCGCATTCCGCTCACCATCTGCCACAACGTCGTCTTCTACCTGCGCACGCTCCTCTGGCCGGTCGATCTGACCTCCTTCAACGCAGTGCCGCAACCGTTCAGCCTGGCGCACCCCGCCGTGCTGGCGGGCGTGGTCGGCACGACGGTTCTCGTCTCGGCTGTGGTCCTGTCGCTGCGCTGGACGCGCGCCTTCGCGACCGGCTGGCTGATTTGGTTTGTGGCCATTCTCCCGACACTCGGAGTGATTGGCTTCACCCACTTGATTGCCGCCGACAAGTACGCCTATCTGCCGGCGTTGGGCTTTGCCCTGATTGGAGCGGCGGCGCTGCGGGGAATGTGGCGCGTCAAAAAGCTGCGTGCCGCTACCGTGGCGGTCATGGTGCTGGCGTCGGCGGCCTGTGCGTATGGCACGCGCCGCCAGCTTGCCTACTGGCAGACGACGGAGTCGTTGTACCGGCACATGCTGCATATCACCCCCGACGCCGCCATGTTGCACGATGATTTCGGCAATGAGCTTACGCGGCTGCGGCGCCTGGACGAGGCCTGCGCGCATTTCCGGCGGGCGATCGAGCTCGATCCGAATCTGCCGAAGCCCTACAACAACCTCGGCGTCGCGTTGCTGGAACAGGGCCAGAACGAAGCCGCGTTGCCGCTTTTTGAAAGCGCCATTCGGCACGATCCGAACGCCCCCGCCGGCTACAACAGCCTCGGGACAGCTCTGGCCCGGCTGGGGCGCTACGACGAAGCCGAGCCGCATTTCCAGCGGGCATTGGCTCTCGCGCCGCACATGCCGGACATCCACGTGAATCTTGGAAATATCCGCGCCTGGCGCCGCGACTGGACGGGCGCGGCGCGGCACTTTGAACAGGCGGTGCGTCTGCGCAGGGAATTGCCGACCGCGCAACACGGCCTTGGCCTGGTGCTCGTGCAACAGGGACAGCCGCAGCGGGCCCTCGAGCACCTGCGGGCCGCCGTGCGGCTGAAGCCGGACGAACTGGACTACTACCGGAGCCTGGGGCGCGTGCTGGTTGCGCAGGCGCAGTGGGCGGAGGCGGTTACCGTGTATGAAGCAGCGCTGCGGCTGGCGCCGGGTGATGCGAAGCTACAGACGGCATTGCAAAACGCCCGTGGGAGAATCCCCTGACGCGCCGCTGCGCGGCACGCTCGCTAACGCTTCGCGGCTCTGAATAGGCAGGGACCGCGAAGCTCTGCTTCGCGGTCGTCCGCCGCTCGCGGGCGCGGCGCGGCTCGGTTCCGCACCGGCCAGAGGCCGATGCTCCCGTGCGTTGCGGTTCGGAATGACGCGGCGCCGGCTCAGAACGTCTGTCCCGCCCACCATAACTGGTGCGGCGTCGGATAGAGCTGGCTGAGCCGGGCCCCGGCCTGGTGGAACTGCTCGCGCGACCACGCCGGCCGCGAGCGGATCGCGTTGACGATGCGGTCGGCGGACTGCTGAAAAGCGTTGGCCTGACGGAAGGTGCGCACGACCTGGTCCGTCGTCAGACACAGCTCGATGTGCTTCTGCATGCAGAGATTCTGCATCAGGCGGACGCCGCCCGGCTCGCCAACGTTGAGCAGACAGTCAAACGTCAGGCCGTCGTTGCGGTCCAGGCGGGCCAACAGGGCGACCAGGAGCACCGTGTCGATCTCCCACGTCCCCAGCCGCAGCTCCACGGGGCACTCACGATAGGGGTACCGGCGCAGGCTCCACTCGTCCTCCCGCAGAAACAGCACGACCTCGGGATCGTCGAGGATCGCAGTCAGGGTGCCGCGCGGCTGCGTGAGCACACTCGGGGGAACGCGACGGGTCTGAATCATACGACGCGGCTCCGTAACTGCCTGCCGCCCCGCGCCACGGCACAGCCACTAATAACTTACGGAACGCATCGGCACTCGACATAGGGTGGGCCACTCGCCGCGCAGGAATTGCCGAAAAAAGCGCCCGGTTGACCGCCTGGGCCGGGCAGCAGCCTGGTAGCGGCCCGCGCCCCGCGC
>CAYMXT010000209.1:0-6641 GCA_964394415.1 uncultured Planctomycetales bacterium | reverse complement strand
GCGGTCGCAAGCATGTCCGCGAGCTTGCGCTCGCGGCTCGGACAGGCGCCGCCCATTCGCGCACGTCCATTTAGCTGGCGCTGCGCGGCTCCGAAGCGCTTGCTGGCGCTGCGCGTTCTGAGGACGCGGGCTGCGCACCGCCGGGTTACACGCGCTGGCGGGCGCGGCGGGGGGGAATGGGGCCGCCCTCGGGCCGGCCGAAAATCATGCGGCCGGCGGAGGTCTGGAGCACGCTCGTGATGACCAGCGTGACGTCCTCGTTGAGCTTGTCGCGGCTGTTTTCGGCCACGACCATCGTGCCGTCCTCGAGGTAACCGATGCCCTGCCCGAGTTCCTCGCCGGGCTTGATGATCTTTACTGTCAGCGACTCGCCGGGCATGACGACGGGCTTGAGGGCGTTGGCGAGGTCGTTGATGTTGATGACCTCGACGCCGCGGAGTTGGGCGATTTTGTTCAGGTTGTAGTCGTTCGTGACGATGCGGCCGTCGATCTTTTTCCCGAGGGCCACGAGCTTCTGGTCCACGTCGCCGGATTCCTCGATCGCGGGCAGCCGCGCGTCGGAGATGCGGATTTCGACCTTCTCGTTGGTCTGGAGCTTGTTGAGCATGTCCAGGCCGCGGCGGCCGCGGTTGCGTTTGAGCTTGTCGGCGCTGTCGGCGATGGTCTGAAGCTCCTGAAGCACGAAGCGCGGGATGAACAGGGGCGAATCGATGATCCGCGTGTCGCAGATGTCCGCGATGCGCCCATCGATGATCACCGAGGTGTCCAGCAGCAGCGGCCGAGTGCCGCGGGTCTGCTTGGTGAATTCGACGTACGGGATCACGAACCGCACGTCGTCCTTGGTTTGAAGCACGAAGCTGATCGCCAGGAAGCAGCACACGATCCCGACGATGAGCTTGATGGCCCCGACCACGTTGGTCATCGTGACGCTGTCGGCGGTCCCGGGCCAAAAGACTTCCACGATCAGATTGACGATCAGGGACAGGCCGTACGAGAACGCCATCCCGACCACCAGCCCCAGAAACGCCCCGGATAGGGCCGCCAGCGATTTTCGCGTCAGAAACAGGTCGGTGACGACGAGCGCTGCGGCGAAGATGATCGCGGCGATCATGAGCAGGTAGCTATACTGCCCGACCTCCTGCCCGGCCCCGCGCGCGAGCGCCAGCGACGCCCACACCATCAGCAGCACAAACAAGCCACGAAGTACCCACAACACCATGGGTCTGCACCTTTCGTTCTATAATGCCGGCCGAATAATCGGATGAGCGCCGCCCCGCCGGTACGGACGGCTACACGTGCCTGGCGCTTGCGGAAGCGCCAGAAACGCCATTTTACGGCAATCCGCAGCGGACTCAAGCCAGTGTCGGCTCCCACGGCAAATGATGGACCCGCGGATGCGGCCCGCCGGCGACAGGCCCGGGCCGCGCTGCGTCACCTGTCCGCGGCCGACGCGCGGCTGGCGGAGTTGGTTCGCCGGATCGGGCCGTATGCGCCGAAACTCACGCCGGACCCGTTTCGCGCGCTGGTGGGTTCGATCGTGCATCAGCAGGTTTCTATGGCCGCGGCGACCGCGATTCAGCGGCGGCTGGCAGCGCTGTGTCCGCGGCGGCGAGTGACTCCCCGCGCGTTGCTGGTGTTGAGCGTGGACGAGCTGCGCAGCGCCGGCGTGTCGCGGCCGAAGGCTAAGTACCTGCACGGCCTCGCGGACGCCTTCGCGACACGCCGCCTGACCGCGGCCGGCTTGAAGTCGCGCACGGATGAGGATGTGATCGCCGCCGTGACGGAATTGCCCGGCGTCGGACGCTGGACGGCGGAGATGCTGCTGATCTTCTGTCTGGAGCGGCCGGACGTCTGGCCGGTGGACGACCTGGGACTGCGGACGGCGGTGCAACGTTTGCTGGACTTGAAGGCAAGCCCGCGCCCGCGCGATATCCAGAACATAGCGGACCCGTGGCGGCCGTACCGCTCGGTGGCGACCTGGTATCTCTGGCGTAGCCTGGACGGGCCCATCCAACCGAACATCGGCGCGTGAGATTCGGGGCCGCTCCCCGGCTGCGGCCGCGCGGGGCGCGGGCCGCTACAGCGACGCGGCCAGGAGCCGGCGGAACAGCTCCGTCAGCAACATCTCCAGCGAATCCCCCAACTCGTGCAGTGCATGCTCCCAATCCGTCGGCGTCTCGCAACCGCCGAGTAGCAGCGGCCACGTCAGCGCGAGCGCGCACACGCTGCCCACCCGCAGCCAGCGTGCGAACCGCGCATGTCCGTTGTCAGCAGGCATCGGGCTACTCCGGGGCGGCCGGCGCGGAGATCGGCGGCGGCGGCTCGGTCGTCACGTCCGGGATGCGTCCGGCAAGCTGCCGCTCGAGCTTCACCGTGCTGATCGCGAGGTCGCCGACGGCCTTGGCGAAGGCGAGCCGCGTGCGGATCAGCTCCTCCTGCGCGAGCAGAACGGTTAGCACCGGCTCCTTGCCGGCCTGATACGCCGCCTGGGCAAGCTGTAGATTCGACTCCTGGATCGGCAGCAGCGACCCCCGGTAGAACTGCGTGCGGGTCTCGGCCAGGCGGCGCTCGGTGAGGGCCGTACGCACGCCCTCGATGACCTCCTGCTCCAGCGCTTCGTAGCGCTGCCGCAACTCCAGCGCCCTGTAGCGCGCCTTGGCAACCCGCGCCTGGTTCTGATCGAAAACCGGCAGCGCCACCGACAGCGACGGACCGATCATGAAGTCCAGCATCGCCCGCCGCTCGGCCCGCCGCATCGAACGCGGCTCAATCTCCGGGGCCATGAGGCGCCCGGCGGCCAGCGATTCGCGGACGGTGTCGGCGAGGACGTTGCGCCCCGGCTGGGCCTGCTGCTCGGTGCGTTCGCCGCTCACGCCGACGCCGAAGCCCTGAATGAACTTGAGCTTCTCCTCGCGCATCTCGGCGGCGGCGGATTGCACTTCCCACCAGGCGGCCTTGGCGTCGAGGCGTTGCTCCAGGGCCGCGTCGACGTACGCATCCTCGTCGCCGGGCAGCGACGCCGGCGGCGTATCCAGCGGCAACGGCTCCGGTTGCCAGTCATCCGGCGCCCGCGCGACGCCCATCAGCCGCAGCAACACGCGCTGCGTCATCCGGTAGTCGCTGCGTAGCTCGACGAGCATCAGTTCGGTTTCCTGCTGCCGGCTGCGCAGGAGATTGACGTCCAGCAGGGTGCTCTCGCCGGCCCGCAAGCGGATTTGAGCGACCTCGAGCGCCTGCCGCAGGATTTCGAGGTTCTGTTGCTGAAGCTCGAGCGCCAAGGCCTGGTACTGAAGCCGGTGATAGCCGCTCTTCGCGTCCGCGACCAGCGCGATGGCAGCGTCGGTAAACCCCAGGAGCTTCTGCCGCAGCATGGCCTGCGCGGCCTGCTTGCGGCTGGGGATCAGCCAGAGGTCGGACAGTTCCTGCATCAGCCCGAAGTCGAAGCCGGCCCGCCCGCCGGCCTCAGGGAAGCGGAACATCAGCGACAGCACGGGGTTCGGCAGCAGCCCAGCTTGCACGAGGTCAGCCTTGGCCTGGCCGATCGTCTCCAGGTCCGCCCGTAGCCCCCGGTTGTTCGCCAGCGACAAGTTGATGACCTGGTCCAACCGCACTAGGCCATCGGCGTCCGGGGTCAGCGGCCGGGGCTCGAAGTGCTCGGCCCACTGCGGCGTCGCGCCGGTGGCATGGCCCACATCCTGCGAGACCTGCTGAAGCTCGGGGCCGGGACGGATCGGTGCGCAGCCGGCCGTCAGAAGCGTGGCCGCCAGCAAGCCGCACCGCCGGAGTCCGAAATGCGAACGCATCACTACCCGTAATCCTCAGACCGCGCCGCGTATTCCGCGGGTGGGCGAATGTTACAATACTCGTCCGGCTGGGACTAGGCCCCGTCTGAGGCGTGAGGCATGGCTGCAAGCCGGTGCTTGCACATCGCACTTCTGTTGCTGGTCGTGTGGCCCGTCGCGGCGGACGAGCCGCGCGTCCGTCCGGCCCAGTGTGCGGGCGATTGGTACCCGCGTGAGCCGGGGGCGCTTCAGACGCTCATCGACGACCTGCTCGCCAAGGCCGCGCCGCCGCCGGTGACGAGCAAGCCGCTGGCGCTCATCGTGCCGCACGCGGGGTATCGCTTCAGCGCTCCGGTGGCGAGCGCCGCGTACGTAGCCCTGCGCGGACACGAGTACCGGCGCGTGCTCGTGCTCGCGTTCAGCCACCGCCACGCGGGTCGGTACCGGGGCGTTGATGTGCCCACGGACCTGAGCGCGTACGCGACGCCGCTCGGCGACGTACCGATTGACCAGCCCGCGTGCGAACAATTGCTCAAGGACCCGCTGTTCACGACACACCCCGGCGTCGATGCCGGCGAGCACTCGCTTGAGCTTCAGTTGCCGTTCTTGCAGCGCGTCCTGAAGGACTTTCGGCTGGTGCCGCTGCTGGTCGGGCAGATGTCGGACGCGGAATACGCGCGGGCGGCGCAGGTGCTCTCGCCGCTGCTCGACGACGGCACGTTGCTGGTCGCCAGCAGTGATTTCACGCACTACGGCCCGAACTACGACTTCCAGCCGTTCAAGGACGACGCGGCGGCCAAGCTGCGGGAACTCGCCGAACAGGCCGCGGCGCCGCTCTTGAAAGCGGACTACGACGGCTTCGCCGCTCATCTCAAGGCGACCGGCGACACGATCTGTGGGCGCAACCCGATCCACCTGCTGCTGCGCGCGCTCGCGATGCACGGCGGGGCAGACGGCGTGCGGGCCGCCTGCGACACGTCTGGCAACATCATCAACGACTATGCGAACAGCGTCACGTATCAGTCGTTCGTGTACGCGCCGCGGGCCGGGACGTTGTCGCCCGAAGATCGGACGGCTCTGCTGCGTCTGGCCCGCCAGACGGTGGCGGCGCATCTGAACAAGCAGCCAGTGCCGACGCCGGACCACGCGCAATTGTCGCCGGCGCTGCGGCAGAAGGGGACGTGCTTCGTCACGCTTCAGAACCACGGCGCGCTGCGCGGCTGCATCGGCAACATGGTCGCGGAGGAGCCGCTGCATCAGGCGGTGATTCGCTACGCGGTCGAGGCGTGCAAGGACTTTCGCTTCGTGGACAACCCTGTGACAGCGAAAGAACTGGACGCGATCGACGTTGAGATCAGCTACCTGACGCCCATGAAGCGGATCGCGAAGACCGACGAGATCATTGTCGGCCGGCACGGGCTGCACATCGCGCTCGGCGGACGCCGGGGGGTGCTGTTGCCGCAGGTCGCGTACGAGCGCGGCTGGACGCGTGAGCAGTTCTTGAAGGAAGTGTGTAACAAGGCCGGCTTGCCGGCGGACGCCTGGAAGAAGCCGGAAACGGAGCTACAGACGTTTGAAGCCGAGGTTTTCGGCGAGAAGTAGCGTCGGGGTCGTGGAGCACAGACTATCAGTCTGTGTCGTGTAGCACAGACTATCAGTCTGTGCTTCAATGGAAGTTACGCACAGACTGATAGTCTGTGCTCCAATGGAAGTTACGCACAGACTGATAGTCTGTGCTCCACAGATCGAGGAACACGTATGTTTGAGAACCCCACCCGCCGCGAGTTCCTGGCGAAAAGCGCCGCGATGGCCGCGGCCGGCGCATGGCCGCTGCCCCGTCTGTGGGCCGGCGATGACGACGCCCCGGCGAAAGCCCGCGTCATCATCGCACGTGACGAGGCCCTCACCCGCGGCGAGGTGGACGAGCACCGCGACCTGCTCAAGAAACTGCTCGACGCGGCGATGCAGAAACTCACCGGCGCCGCCGACGCCGCGGCGGCGTATCGCAAGCTGTTCAAACCGAGCGAGCGGATCGGCATCAAGGTGAACACGCTGGGCTTCACCGTGCGCCCGGCGGTCGTGGACGCGGTCGTGGCCGGCCTGCGCGCGGCCGACGTTCCCGCCGAGAACATCATCATCTGGGACCGTTTCGACAAGGAGCTGGTCAAGGCCGGCTTCACGCTCAACAAGTCCGGCCAGGGCGTGCAATGCCGCGGCACCGACGCCGAGCGCATCGGCAGCGGCTATCAGGAGAAGGTCGAAACGAGCGGCCAGATCGGCTCGTGCTACTCGAAGATTCTGGCGGAGGAGATCGACGCCCTCATTTGCGTGCCGGTGCTCAAGGATCACAGCATCGCCGGCGTCACATTGAACATGAAGAGCTTCTACGGAGCGATCCATAACCCGAACAAGTACCACGACCACCACTGCGACCCATACATCGTCGACGTGGTTGCGCACCCGTTCATTCGGAACAAGCTGCGGCTGAGCGTCTGCGACGCCGTCCGCGGCCAGTGCCAGGGCGGTCCCGGCGTGAAACGCGAGTACATCTGGCCGTACGGCGGGCTGCTGGTGGCGACGGATTTCGTCGCTTTGGACGCCGTCGGCGCCGATCTCATCGAGGCGCAGCGTCGCGAGCGCGGCTTGAAGCCGGTTGCCGAAGACGGGCGCCCGTTCCGCTACATCGCCACGGCGGCCCAGCGCGGTCTGGGCATCGCCGACCTCGCGCGCATCGAGCGCGTGGCGGTGTAGGTGTGGAGCACAGACTACCAGTCTGTGTCGTGTAGCACAGACTATCAGTCTGTGTCGTGGAGCACAGACTATCAGTCTGTGTCGTGTAGCACAGACTATCAGTCTGTG
>CAYMXT010000208.1:0-6716 GCA_964394415.1 uncultured Planctomycetales bacterium | reverse complement strand
CAGTTCCAATACGTCGGCCTTGTGCCGGAGCAGCATCCCGCGCAGGTCTGCGACCGCCGATGCCGGTTGAAGTCCGATCCGGTCCCCGACCACGCGCAGCCGGACGCCCCGGCGGACGCATTCGGCGACCACGGCCAAGGCTTCAAGGGCAGGCGACGGCCTCACAGGAAATCCTCTCCGTTGCCGTCGGGGCCAAGGTGCTCAGGTTCGGCTAACTTGAGCACCTTGCAATCTTGGCCGTCAGAAACTCGCGTTTTCCCCGTGTTTTTTCCAAGGTGCTCAAGATGCTCAAGATGTTCATGCTTAGGGGGAACTTGAGCGCCTTGGGCGCCGGTCGGTAAACGCCAAAACCAAGCCCCGGGAACCATCTGACGAAACGCCATAACGCCAAGCACCTTGCGCGCCCGGCGCAGCGTCGGCGCGCTGAAACCCATCGCTTCGCGCGCCTCTTCGGCAAGCTCGGCCACGAGGCGCGGCCCGCCAGCCAGCGCGGCCCGCAACCATTCGGCCGCCTCGTCGCGCCGCTCCGCCTTCGGCCCGGGCGCGCGACGCGGAGGCGGGCCGAGCGCTTCGTCGGCGCTCACTTCAACCGCCCCCGCTTCCCACGTCACCACCGCCACGTCGCCGGCGGGGCGCAGCTCGAAAGCCAAACCGGTTTGCTCCAGCGACAGATTGTTCTTGACCGGCAGAAAAAGCCGGCGCCGGCCGGCGGGGTCATCGCGGTCGCGCGCGACGGCCCATGCCGCGCGCGCCGCCGCCACAAAAGCGAGGCTCCCCATCGCGCGATACATCGCGGGGCCTTCCCCCTTCCTCAAGTGAGTCACAACCACGACCGCCACGCCGCGCCGCGCGGCCAGCGCCGCAAGCGGAGCGAGCACGGCGCGCACGTCCGAATTTCGATGGGAGTCAAAATGCGCGCCGCCGCCCAAGTATGCGGAAATGGGATCAATAACTACAAGTCTGCAACTGGGGGTTTTCTCTACCGCTTCTTCTAGGGCGGGCAGGTCTGCACTCAAGGTGAAGGGCAATTCGCGCGTGCCGCCTGTCTCAGGGTCCGGGGCACGGACCGCTTGAAGTGCGACCACGCGCGCCACGTCCGCCGCCGCCGCATCGAGGCGGGGGCGAATCGTATCGGCTACGTCATCCTCCGCGCTGAGCAGCACCGCGCCGCCCGGCGGGCCGGCTTCCGCGCCGTCGGGCCACGCCGCGCCGGTGCTCACGCGCGCGGCCATGTCGAGCGTGACGAAGCTTTTTCCCAGGCCGGGGTCGCCCGCGAGCAACGTGATTTTTCCGAGCGCCACGCGCCCGGGCCAGAGCCACTTCACCCCCTCCGGGCGCACGTCGGCAAGTGAGACGAGCACCGGCGCATCGGGGGCACGCGCGGCCTTGGCCGCCTTGAGGGTGGCGGGCAGCGCGGCGATAATACGCGCTACCTCAGCTTCGCTTTGGGCCGTGCCCGCCTGCCCGCGGGCCGGCCCGTCTCGCCTTTCGCTCATGGTTTACCCCCTTTCGCGCGCTCGGCGAGCCACGTCTTCAGTTCACTGACGGGGTAAAGCGTCGCGCGACCGCATCGCACGCACGGCAGTTCCCCCGAAACGGTAAGACTCCATACTTTACGCGCGCTGAGCCCCAGCGCCGCCGCCGCTTCGCGCGGCCGCAACGCCAAGCGGGGCACGGCCGTTTTGCTGAGAGCGCTACTTTCCATCGCGCACCCCCTTTCCACGCCGGCGCGCCCGTTGGCGTTTCCGCCTTTCAAGCTCTCGGCGGAGCACCTTCGCTTCGTAAGAACCATGCCCGGCAACCTGCTCCGTTGCCACCACGGCACGCCGCAATTCTGGAGTCGGTAGGTTTTTGAGTTTCATGCCCCCGACTATGCGCGTGACTACAAAAGCCGTGTTGTCGCCGGACGTTCGCTGGACGCCAGAATCGCGCAAACCCCTTGTTTGCAAGCCCCAGATTTATTTCGCTGGACGTTCGCCGGACGTTTTCGCGTCTGCTGCCAGCTTGCCGAGAACTCCACGGACGGCCGCGACGGAGTACAGATATTTCGGTTCGCGCGGGCCGTGCTCCTGATTCTCAACCCATCCCTGCCCGTTCGAGCGCCGCCACGTGTCGAGACGTTTTCGCAGCGAGTCGGCGGGCAGTCCGAACACTTTGGCAAGTCCAGCCGGAGACAGGTGCGAATCGTCATTTACCGCTTGCGTCGCTGCCGGGGCCGCAGGCGGAGCAGACTCGGCCGCCGGTGCGCCGCCCAGGTGCTCGGCAAGTGCTCGAATCGTCAAAGCATCGGCGGGTCGGGTCTGGCCTTTCCAGGCCGAGTCCATGACTCTCCGTGCGGCTGTCAACAGGTCCTTCCGTCGCGATTCCTTATCTGTCAGGCTTACCCCGCGACTTGCTACAAGTCTGCCGTCAGGCGACTTCTGAATGTCTACCGTCGCGTCTGCGTACAACGTCCCCAGCGCTGGCAGCAGGTCCGTAGCTACAGACTTCGCAAGATCGTGCTGTGCCCCCGCAATTGCCGCGGCCAGCTTGTGAAGTTCCGAAGCGAGTGCGCTGTAGTCCGGTTGAGTGTTGTGGTCTGGCATTGCTAATCCTTTTCTTGTCGGGCCGGCCCGGCTGGACAGCGGCGATTAGCTTTCCGCTGTGCCAGCCGAACCGCTTGCGTCCCGTCGGACGCACCCGATTCCGCGAAGCGAAGTCTACGCCTTCCGAGTGCCGACCGTCAAGGTGCGAATGGTCGGCTTGCTGTACCTGGCGTCCGGTTTCCTGTCCGGCGTCGGCGGACGCGCCGCCGCGCTCTTCGTCACTGGTTGCACAGCACGAATACCCGGCGTCACGCTGCGCGGGGCGGGCGCAGTTATCACCTTGCCGTGCATGGTGTTCACGCTCGGCGTCGGGGCAGGCTGAGCCGCCGGTCGCGCGGCCAACGCCCGCCGTGCGGCGTTAACGTCGAACACGAATTCGCCAGCAGCCGTCTTGCACACGTGGTTAAGGTATCCGCGCGTATGCACGGCAATCGCCTGCTCGATGGGTATGTGCAACGCTCGCGAAAGCTCGCCATACCCGACCACGGTAATCTCGGTCCTTGGCATTGTTGCACCATCCTTTCGGTGAAGTCTACACTTGTGCGGCGGGAGTCTCAAGGTTCGGCAAGCCGAGCACTTCGTTTGCCCAGCGGCCTTCCGCGCACGGCACGCCGCCGCGCTCTTGGCAAGCACCGCAGTAGTCGGCGTACATCCGCACAAGGTCATCGGTGGTGTACTCCGTACCTTGCGCCCAGATTGCCAACTCGCTTCGATCGATCGTCGGGTTCATTGTGTCTCCAAGTCAGGTACACAAGTCAAGAACTACGCGGCGTGACCAGCCGCTTAACTTCCTCTTTCTCGCTGTCCGTCAAGTTCTCGAAGGCTTCACGTTGCGCCTGTTGTCTGGCCTTGCGATTCGGATTCGCGACGCGCGCCGGCTGGTCGTAAGTCACTTCGGTAGCGTCGCGACCGGAGATTGTCTCCCCGTGCGGAACACCATCAACGATGGTCGCCCCGGCTTGCGAGACACCTTCCCCCGGCCGAACGTACGTTGTGGTTTCGTCGCCCGGCGCGGGCTCCGACGGGGCCGGGGTACGCCGCCGCCGAGCGCGCAGGTCATCAATGGTCACATTCTCCAAGAACGCTTGCCATTGGTCAGCGTCACTACTGGTCTGCTGTAACGTGAGGTTCATCGTAGTCAGCGCCCCGCGTGCGGCGTTGACCGCGCCAAGTAGCGGCTTCAAGGCCGCGTCACGCTCGGCGTGTAGCGTGCGCTCCCTCTCGACGTAGGCGGCCTCAGCCGCCCGAAGCGTCTGCATCGCCACGTGCAAGGTCGCGGTTGCGGCGTCGCGCTCGGCAACGGCCGACGTGTGTGCTGTGTACGCCCGCAGCCGTTCGAGGTCACGATCTACATCCTGTGGCGTCCGGCCCAGTGTGGCGAGCACCGTCCGCAGCTTGTCCACGTCGCCTTTCCTGGGTTTGTCTGCGCGTCCGAGCAACGTCGCGTATTCAGCAATCGCCCGCGCGCGCTCAGACTCCAATTGTGCGGTCAGTTCCTTTGTCAGCATCGAAGTCAACTCCTGTACTTTCGGCTCCAGTCCCCCGGACAGTAACACGTTCTGCAAGGGGGTTTCCAGGCCCGTGGCGCGATCCGGCGTCCCGCAGGCCCACCCGACGCCCGATCGTCGATCCTGCGCAACGGCAGGCCGCGCCACGGGGCACTGGCGCGTCCCATGAATCCCGTGTGGCCAATCGGGTCGCAAACTTGGCGTCTTGCCCACAATCGTTCATAAGTGCCGCAAAAGTACCTTGCCCGTGCGCGGTCCCAAACGGGCCTTTCGTGCGCGGTTGCGGCGCGCTGTAAGTGCCATGATTTTCTTGAGCATCTAGGCACCCTACCCGTCTACCGTCGGCCGCTGTTGTGGGGGCGCTCGGCCCGGCGCGTGTTTGACCACGCGCTGGGGCCGAGCTAACGTCTTCATCGGGAGTATCATCATCGCGCCGCCGCGTTGACGCAACCCCCGTTTCTCCCGAGTTTGGCGCGATTGTGTCACCGTCGCCGCGTCAGCGCGTCCGTCGTCACCCCCGGTGAACCGTTCGATTATGCGGGGTAGCAGCTTGTCCAGGTCGGTGGACGGCAAGATGTCGAAGTTCGCTCCGCCGCTATGCGAACCCCTGCGATGGTTGCCGATGCGGACCGTGAACGCCCGCCGGTCTTTCAGGTCAGCGCCCACGGGGGCGAAGCGAACGTAGTAGGTACCGCTGGTCGCGGGGTTGCCGTCACCGGGCCGCATGGTCCAGCCGTGGCGTGCGGCCTCAGCCGTCAGTCGAGCTATGACCGCTTGCGCCCAGGCGTGGTAGTCGGCCTTGTGTGGCCAGTCTCGACAGGTCATCGCTCGGCCCCCGTCGCGACAAAACCCTCATTGGCGCTACCGTGGCGGGGGCTTTTGTCAACGTCAACGGTGTCAACGTATTGGTTGCCCGTCCGCCCCCTGGTAACGAAACCCTCACTGGCGCTACCGTGGCGCGGGGTTTTGTTACCGTTACCGGCGTTGACCAGCGCCAGCACGGCCCGGCCGGTCGGTTCCGGCCCCGCTGTGGCACGATCGGCTACGGCCAGGGTCATCGGGACGGGTCGGGTCATCGCTTCGCCCCTGTGTCCACGGCCGAGCGGACCAGGGCGACCAGCCCGGCCCGGATCATCTTAGGCAGGCTCGGCCACGCCCGGACCACGGCTGCAAGGTCGGGATCGGTGGGCGGCGGCGGGTTCCAACTGTCGGGGTTATAGGCGGGGGCGTCCGGCGGGCCGTCGCAAGTCTCGGCCGCTACGCTACTTGTGGAATCAGGGAGCGGATTGCAAATCCGTTTTTCGTCGGTTCGAATCCGACCGCCACCTGTCCCGACGGTCAGCGCGCGACGCCCCGCGTGTTTGCTCTACCGAGCGTCGTGAGTCACAAGCTCGCC
Organism: uncultured Planctomycetales bacterium; assembly: GCA_964394415.1. GTDB lineage: Bacteria > Planctomycetota > Phycisphaerae > UBA1845 > Fen-1342 > JAGVEP01. The sequence goes on along the minus strand of CAYMXT010000208.1, from coordinate 1,227 downwards.
AGCGAGAGGGGGAGCGCAAACCTCTGGTTTGTACGCGCAAAGCAGAGCTTTGCGCTCCCCGATTGCTGCCGCGAACTTCGGACTCGGAACACTAGCGCGGCACTGGGTCGCCGCCGTGGCGGCGAGGGCGATCACGCTCCGGTCCCGGCGGCAGGGGCTGAAGCAGCCGCTCGATGCGCGTGTCGGTCTCCGCTTCCGCTCGGCGACGCATCTGTCCGGCCTTTTCACGCAGGGCCGTGACCTCCAGTTCCGCGTGCCGCGCCGCCGCCGCCCGCAGCTTCTCACGCAGCACCGCCCGTTCCTGTTCGGTATCGGCCTCGTGGTACGCTTTGACCAGCGTCCGCACGCGCGGCGGCAGCTCCGCCGGGTCCAACTCGTCGCCGGTCAGCAGGGACAGACGATTGCTCGTGCGTTCCGCGCGACGTTCCTCGAGCTGGTTGGCGAGCACCTCCAGCCCCTCGCATTCAAGGTGGACGTTTTCCGCCACCAGTGTCCGCAGCCGGTCAAGCTGCTGTTCTCGTTCAGCCGAGTCGGCGGGCGCGGTCCGCAGCGCCCGCGCCCCGCGGTCGATCTCAACCAGGTTCTCCGCGTAGCCCTGGATGATCGCGCCGAGCCGCGGGCTGAGCTGATACACTCGCCGCAGGTGCCGCAAGCGCGGGGCGTGTTCGCTCATCTTCTCGTCGAACCGCGCCGGGTTTCGCTGGCGCAGCGCGTCCAGCGCGGCGTGGATGCGCGGCAAATGCTGCCGCGCGAACGCGACGAGCTCGTCCGCCTCGCCCGTGCGCAGCGGCCCCTGGTCCTCCGGCCCGACGCGGAACAAGCCCTTGACGAACCGTTCCATCCGCGCCCGGATTTCGCCCTTGCCGAACGGGCCGCGGCCGGCTCCCGGCGCGCCCCAGAGGTCGTCACCGAGCACAGGATTCGTGGCCGGCACGGCACCGGCGGCGGGGTCGCCTTCCTGCGCGAGTGCAACCGGGGCCGCCGTGAGCAGCAACACGACCAGGGCGCCACCAATCCGAGCCGCGAGCGCGCGCGAGCGAGCCGCGCAGCGCTTTCGAGCCTTCGACGCCGTTGGATCGTCTGCGCGGCTTGAGAAACCGTGCTGCGCCAGCGCCATTCCGCGAACCAGAGCTTTGCGGTCCCCAACTGCACAGACTGATAGTCTGTGCTCCACGACACAGACTGATAGTCTGTGCTCCATGGCACAGACTGATAGTCTGTGCTCCA
>CAYMXT010000207.1:0-6720 GCA_964394415.1 uncultured Planctomycetales bacterium | reverse complement strand
GTGACCCGTGTACGATCGACGAGTGCATCGGCGGCAACTGCGTCCACACGCCGATGAACTGCGACGATGGTGACCCGTGTACGATCGACGAGTGCGTCGGCGGCACCTGCATCCATACGCCGATCTGCGGCGCGTGCTGCTTCCTCGACGGCCATTGCGAGCATCTCGCGCAAACGGACTGCGACCTCGCCGGCGGGAGCTGGCTGGGCGTTGGCGTGCCGTGCGTCCCGAACCCCTGTCCGCAGCCCAGCGGTGCGTGCTGTTTCTGCGACGGCTCGTGCCAGGTGCTGCTACCTGACGCCTGCGCGTTGGCGGGCGGCAGCTTCACCAGTCCGGGCACGGATTGCGATCCGAACCCCTGTCCGCCGCCGGCCAACCCGCGGCTGACGCTGGAGGCCGACGACGATTGCTACCAGGTCGGCGAGACCCTCATCGTCGAGGTCTGGATGCGCGACATCGCCGACCCGATCGTCGGCGCGCAGTTCTTCCTGAACTACGACTTCGTGCATCTCACGCTCCAGGCCGGTCCCGGCGCGATCACGCCCGGCGACCCGCCCATGAGCGTACAGGTGTTCGAATGCTCCACCGCGGAGCAGACGAACCCGCAGTGCCCGCCGGGCGGTGTGCTCGGGCAGATCGACTACGCGGTCGGCGTGCCGACGCCGCCGGGCACGGAGTTCGTGGTCTGCGACCACAAGCTCGCGGTGCTGCGCTTCACGGTCACCGGCGAAATCTGCAACGTGGCAGGCTTCGTCAACTTCCGTCCGAACCCGCCGTTCAGCACGCGACTCAGCAAGGCTGACGCGACCCCGCTGTACGTGCCGCTCTTCGACTTGCCGCCGATGTCGTTCGACAGCACCCCGCCGGTGTTCAGCGGGTGCAACGACATCACCGTGTCGAACGATCCGGGCCAGTGCGGCGCGGTGGTCGCGTGGACCGCACCGACCGCCATGGACAACTGCATTGGGCCGGTGCCGGTCGTGCAGACCGGCGGTCCGCCTTCCGGCAGCACGTTCCCGGTGGGCAGCACGGACATCACGTACACCGCGACCGATGATTGCGGCAACGTGGCGACCTGCACGTTCACCGTCACGGTGAACGACACCGAGCCGCCGGTCGCGACGTGTCCAGCGGACATCAGCGTGCCGAACGACCCAGGTGCGTGCAACGCCGTTGTGACGTTCTCGGCCTCGGTCAGCGACAACTGCCCGAACGCCACGATTGCGTGTGTGCCGCCGAGCGGCTCGACCTTCCCGCTCGGGCCGACGACGGTCACCTGCACAGCGACCGACGCCACCGGCAACACCCATGTCTGCACCTTCACGGTGACGGTCACCGATGCCGAGCCGCCGGTCGCGAACTGCCCGGCGGACATCTCGGTCGGCACCGATCCTGGTGTGTGCAGCGCCGTGGTGACGTGGCTTGCGACCGCCTCCGACAACTGCCCCGGCGTGACGATTGCGTGCGTCCCGCCCAGCGGCTCGACGTTCCCGCTCGGGCCGACGCTGGTGACCTGCACGGCGACGGACGCCGCCGGCAATACCGACGTTTGCACCTTCACGGTGACGGTCAGCGACACGGAGAACCCGGAGGCCCAGTGCCCCGGCGACATCACGCTGCCGAATGACCCGAACGAGTGCAGCTCCGTGGTCAGCTTCGCCGCGACGGTCAGTGATAACTGTCCGGGCGCGACGATCGCGTGTGTGCCGCCCAGCGGCTCGACGTTCCCGCTCGGGCCGACGCTGGTGACCTGCACGGCGACGGACGCGGCGGGCAACACTGACGTCTGCACGTTCACCATCACGGTGAACGACGCGCAGCCGCCGGTGCCGGATTGCCCGGATGACATCACGGTCTACGCCGAACCGGGCGGCTGCACCGCCGTGGTCACGTGGGTCGCGAGCGTCTGGGACAACTGCCCCGGCGCGACGATCGCGTGCAACCCGCCGAGCGGCTCGACGTTCAGCGGCGTGACGACGGTGATCTGCACGGCGACGGACGCCGCGGGCAACACGGCGACCTGCACGTTCACCGTGACGGTTCTGGGCCTCAACAACGCGGAAGCGACGTTGGAGCTTCAGGGTCCGATCCAGCAGGACGTGGTCCGCTGCGTGCGGTTCACGTTCCGCGAATGCCCGAGCGGTACGCCGGTCGTGCTGGACAAGGACGTGGTGTTCCCGGCCAACACGCTCGGGAACAGCATTGCGGTCGTGGCGTTCAGCGACCTGGCGTGCGGCGATTACGACTGTGTGACCGCCGAAGACGAGCTGCACACGCTCACGTCGAGAGTCACGCCGACGGTGGTGGGCGGCCAATACGTCGCCGCCTTCACCGGTACGGACCTGCTGTACCAGGCCGACCAGTATGACGACAACTTGTGCGACATCCTGGACTTCGGCGTCTTCGTGACCGAGTGGGGCTGGTTCGGCGATCCGAACACCCCCTGCGGCGATACGTTCCCGAAGTCCGACATGGACGCCAGCGGTGCGCTGGACGCCCAGGACTTTGGCTTCGTCGCGGCCAACTTCCTGATGATCGGTGACAACGACTGCTGCGCGGCGCCCCTGGCGCGCGTGCCGCGGACGTCGATCACCGTCACGCAATTGCAGGGTATGGGTCTAGGCTACGTGGCCATCGCCGACCTGACGGGCGACGGTGTGCTCGACGTGGCCGACATGGAGGCGTTTGCCAACGGCGTCCGGCCGTTGCGGCCCGCCGATGTTGAGACCGGCGAGACGCAGACGAACAACGCGGCGTCCGAATAGCTTCGGACCCGCGCAGGCCGGCCGTGACCGGCGAACCGGGGGCCGCAGCGCGCGGCCCCCGGTTTGTCATGGTGATTGACCAGAGCGCCGCAGTTGGAGTACACTGGGAGCAATCGCTTCCCTGGGTAGGGAAGGAAGTGTCCACCCTTTTTGGTGTGAGGAGTCGAGTCAATGGTAGGTGTTAGGGGCAGCCGCTTTGCGGCGCACGCAGCGATTGTGTCGATTGTGTTCGCGATCCCGGCGCTCGCCGGAACCATCAACCTCGAATGGCGGCCGCTGTTCCAGACCGTCAACGTCGGCGATCCCGCCGGCGTTGGCCTCTACGCGGTCTCCGGCACCGGCGTCGATGAGCCGTTCAACAGCGCACAGGTCATCATGACGTGGGATACGTCGTTCCTGGCGCTCACCGGTGTCGATCAGACCGGTGCGGTGCTTCAGCCGCCCAGCGATACCTCGGCGTTCTTGCCGGGCGATTCGTTTGGGTTCAACGAATCCAACCCCCCGGCGGACGGCGACGGAATCTGGTTCGGCTTCGTGTCCACCGGCCAGACGCGGGACGCCACGGTCGCAGGCTCGTTGCTGACCACGATCATGTTCGACGCCCTGGCCGAGACGCCTGGCACGCCCGTGTCCATGCTGCTCAGCGCCCAGAAGCCCGGGCGGCCCATGGCTTACACCAAGGTGATCCAGGGCACATACAACGTGCTCGGCACGATCAGCGCCCCGGCGATCGTGGAGATCGTCCCGGAACCGGTTTCGCTCGTGTGTGTGCTGGCCGGGTTGCTCATCGCGCGGCGGCGCTAGCATGCTCGTCGGTCTCGCCAGGCCCCGGCGCTCCGTCGGTGCCTGGCGATGACCGGCCGGCGACGGTAGGATTCTAGTGCCGCGAGGCTGGCGGGGAGGGTGCGCAGGCGGTGGCCCGCAACGCAGGCAGCTTCTGCTCGTTGCAGGCGCGCGCCGGCCTGCCACAGGAGAATTCGCGATGTCGCGACGACGTTGTGGGCGGGGGGGGCACGCCTGGCTACTTGTTCTTGCAATGGTCGGGGTGCCGGCAACTTCCGTCGCCGATGGCGAACTTGCCATCATGACGCTTTCGGTTCCTGCCGTTCCGTATCACTGTTTTCCGATCGGCAGCGAGCTGCACGTCCTCCTGTCCGAATGCTGTCTACAGGTGCCCGTCTCCGGCTACCAGGCTTTCCTGGGCTTTGATCCGAACGTGCTGGCGTTCGTCTCGGGCCAGTATCTCAGTTTTGACGTTTTCGGGTTGCCGGTCGTTCCGATCACGGTCGAGGGCGGCGACATCACGCTTGCCGCGGGAATCAACCCGTGGATCGGCCAGCAACCCACGCAGCAGGACGCGGACCTCGCTCGCCTCACGTTCCAGGTCGTCGGCGCCGGTCAAACCGAAATCACCTTTCCGTATCACTATCCGCCCACCTCCTTCAGCTCCGCCTCCGGCCGGATCATCCCGCTGACGAATCCCACCGGCGTCTTTCACGGCAGCGCTGCCTGCCCGACCACGCTCGGCGACATGGACTGCGACGGCGATGTCGACTTCGACGACATCAACCCGTTCGTGCTGGCCCTGAGCGACCCGCTGAGCTACTGGACCGTCTTCCCCAACTGCAACTGGTACAACGGCGACTGCGATTGCGACGGCGACGTTGACTTCGACGACATCAATCCCTTCGTCGCCTGTTTCAGCGGCCCCTGCAACTGCCAGTAGCACACTGTCCGCGCGCCGGGCGCGCCCGCGTCAACCAGGAGTGCCGCCCGGGCGGTCCGCGCCACATTGCCAGCATTGCGTGAACTGCCCCTCGCTTTCCTCCCCGCACAGCGCACATGTCCACGGCGTCTGCGGCTCGCTTCGGCGAAACGGCCGGCCGCACTCCGGGCAACGCGGCTCCGGCAGACCGCGCAGATCGTAGCCGCAGTTCGCACAGTGCGCGGGGTTCTTCGGCGGGCCGAAGTGCGCCGCGATCAGGCGGCCGGCGCGCTCGACATCGCCGTCGTCGCGCAGCCACACGGACGGGGCGCTCGCCGGGCCGAGCGGCAGTCCGCCCGCGGCCGACCAGAGCGCTTCACCCTGGACGATGGCCGCGATGCCATGTTCTGCGAGCAGCGCCTGCACGAGGTGTGCTTCCGCCGGATCGCCTGCCAAGTAGATTTCGATCATGCCGCTGCACCTGCCCGGCCCGCACCCGAGTGTACCGGATCGCGTGCCTGCTCAACATACTTCTCAAGCGTGTACAGCTCGCCAGCGGCGTCGACCGTGTTCCGGCAACGGCGCGGTGGCGCCGGACCGCTGAGTCCGGCTCGGGCCTGCGTGCCACTGCTCTGCGAGCAGCACGCCGTCCGTAGCGCGTAGGCCGGGTGCAGCACGCGGTGTGCGCAGCCAGGCGTCGCCGGCTGGCTGGGCTCCACTTCGCTGCGCCCAGCCTACGCGCTGCTCTTCGAGCAGCCGTCAGCGGGCAGGCTGCGCCCAGCCTGCGCACACGCTCCGCCACCGTGGGCAGACACGCAACGCCGAGCCGGAACGCGACGCGCAAGCCCGCGCCGGGTGACGCTGGCGCTTCGGGCTCTGATTCCCGCTGCGAGTGGCGTACGAGGGCCGGCGTCAATCGCCCATCTGAAGGGCGGCGAGCCCGCTCGGTACGTCCTCGACGAAGTCGAAGATGCGGTCGAGGCCGGTGACGAGGAAGACCCCCCAGACCTGGTTCGTCACGCCGGCGAACTTGAGCCGCCGCTGGTTCGTCGTGGCGACGAGCTTGCGCAGCTTCAGAAGCTGGGCGATGTTGGATGAATTGAGGTAATTGACGCCGGTGAAACTGAGCAGCACGTCCTGCCGGGCGTCGCGGGAACACAGGTCCACGATCGCGCTCAGGTCGTCGGTGAACTGCGGGTCGTCGCTCAGTTCTGCGAGAATTACGCTGTCGGACCAGTGCTCTACGGACATCGCCAGTACCCCAATGCCGATCGCCAATCCCGGCGCCATGAACCTCTACGGGTAACGATACGGACGGTCCCGGCGGGCGTCAATCGGCCGCCGGGCGGCCCTCCGCCTTGATCTGCCGGTACAACTTGAACAGCTCGCGAAACGCCCGCAGGATCACTTTCAGGTTGGCTCCCGTCTGCTGCCCGGCGGTGCGGGGGTAGTGGTGGACGCCGACCTGCGTGATCGAGTAGCCAAGGTTGCGGGCCTTGGCGAGCATCTCCGTGTCGATGAGCGCCCCGCGGCTCTTCATGTCGATCTGTTCGATGAACGTCCGCGGATAGATCTTGAACGCGCAATCGATATCCCGCAGCCCGAGACGGAACAGCAGGTTCACCAGCGTCCCCCAGGCGAACGCGTTCGCCTTGCGCATAAACGGATCCTGCCGGTCGAGGCGGTAGCACGACACGATGTCGTGTTTCTCCAGCAGTTGCAGCAGGGGGGGCAGCTCGCTGAAATCGAACTGGCCGTCGCCGTCGGTGTAGAAGATCCAGTTCTTGCGGGCCTCGCGGAAGCCGCGCGACAGGGCGCCGCCGTAGCCGAGATTGGGGTTGTTATGGACGGCCCGCACGCCGGGAATCTCGGCGGCCAGCCGATCGGCGATTTCGCCGGTGCGATCGCGGCTGCCGTCGTTGACGACGACGACTTCCCAATCGTCGGTGATCTTCCGGGCGATCTCGACGGCGGCCCGGGTGACCCGCTCGACGTTGGCCTCCTCGTTGTAGCAGGGGAAAGTGATGGTCAGCGACAACGGTTTGAGGGGCGGTCGTTTGGGCATGTCGGGGGTTCCGCCAGTTGCTCCGTGCGTACCGTGGGCTTCGGGTCGCCAGCGCCGCCGCCCGAACCCGCCACGCAAGTGGCGGGCCGACGGCTGACCGCGCTTCGCGCTCGCGACGCGGGAACAGCCGACGCCCCCCGCACATGCGACCGGGGGTCGGAAGAGGCCCCGGCCTTGCCACCGGC
>CAYMXT010000206.1:0-6764 GCA_964394415.1 uncultured Planctomycetales bacterium | reverse complement strand
TCGAATGTCGGCGACCCCGAGATTGCCGCCGTCGCCAGCCGCAACGCGGCCAAGCGATACAAGCTCTCGGTGCTCGTGCCGGATATCGAGGACCGCGCCGACAATCAGACGCGGTTTCTCGTCATTTCACAGACGGCGGAAACGTGGCCGCTTGGCGTCCCGGTGCGCACGTGCGTGATCATCACGCACGAAGACCGCCCCGGCGCGCTCCTGCATGTCATGGAGCCGCTGGCCCGGCATGGCATGGACATTCGACGGCTCGAGTCTCGTCCTACCGGGGAGCCGTGGTCCTATCTCTTCTTTCTCGAGTTCGACCACGCGTACGGAGAACCTGTCGTGGATGTCGTCCTCAACGAGATGACCACGGCTGCCCGCAAGCTGCGCATTCTCGGGACGTTCCCTCGATGGAACCCTGGCCGGCGCGGTTCCATCGGCTGGCGCTCCGGGTCTGTGCCCCTGATTCCGTAGTGTGTCGTTGTTTCGTTTCTCTTCATCACAGAGACACGGAGAAGCACGAAGGGCCACAGAGCACAGCAACTTCTTTGGCAAAGACATCGCGCCACGCTGAAGTCAGCGTGGCGTTCGTAGTTCTTCCAAGAAGTTGTCGTTGTAGTCCTCTGTGGCCCTCTGCGCTCCTCTGTGTCTCTGTGATGAAAGAACGACTTAGCGCTTAACCGAATACCGGGCGGTAATCACTGACTTGATCCCGCCACGCACGTTGAAGTCGCCCACTACCGTCATGGCCACCGGTGCGCACGCTGCGGCGAGGTCGTCCAGGATCCGGTTGACCGCGCGCTCGTAGAAGATGCCGTCATTGCGGAAGCTCCACAGGTAGAGCTTCAGGCTCTTCAGCTCCAGGCACTTCGCGCCGGGCGTGTAGGTGATGTGAATCGTTCCGAAGTCCGGGGCGCCGCCCTTCAGCAGGTCCAGTTCGGCCGCGTCCGATTCAATGCCGCCCAGCGGGCACAACGACGTGAATTCGTCGCACGTCATGTGCACTTCGTAGTCGCGACCCGGGAACGGGTTGTCGAAGGTCTCCAGCAGGTCAGCTCGCGGCATGTCAGTCCTGGCGGCGCCGCTTCGACGCATCGTCGAGCAGCTGGCGTTCGTCCGTCGTCAGGCTGTCGAGCCCGGACGCGGAAATCTTGTCGAGTACACGGTTGAGCCGTGCGGCGTCGGTTTCGGTCAGCGAGGGCGCCTTGGCCTGCTCCGGCCGTGGCGTGGCGTTGCGGCGCGCCGTCATCGCCTTGCTGCGCGCGACGGCATCGTCGGCGTTGGGTTCACGCGGCGGCCGGTGCGACTTCGGGACCGCATGCGGCAGGTCTTCGTCGGGAAGATCAGGCACTGGTTCAACATGACGCCGGACGCCCGCCAGGCTGACACGTGCCGACGTGCGCAGATACAGCCACGCGGCGCCAAGCCCCCCCAGATGCGCCAGGTACGCGATGCCGCTCTCAGGCATCGAGGCCATGCCGCCCAGCAGGTTCATCAGCACCACCAGCACCATGAGCCAGCGCACCGTCATGGGCACCAGGCCGAACAGGTACACCGTGTCGTGCGGCCAGAGTGCGGCGTACGCCAGCATCACGCCCATCACCGCGGCCGATGCGCCAATGAGCACGGAGTCGCCGGCCATGAAGAGGTGCAGGAACCAGCCGCCGAGGCCGCAAAACAGGTAGAAGCGGGTAAACTCGCCCGGCGTCCATGCCGCTTCGACGCGCGGACCGAACAGCCAGAGCGTGTACAGGTTCAGCGCCAGGTGCCAGATCCCCCCGTGCACGAACATGTACGTGCCGATCGTCCACCAGGCACGGCCGAGTGCCCCTAGATCCCGCGAGTGGAAGCCCAGCGCCGCGATCATGTCGCTCGGGCTCGCTACCGTGACCTGAAGGAAGTACACGGCGATGTTGATGCCCAGCAGCCACGCAACCGCCACGCCGAGCTGGCGAGGCGGTTGTTCGTTCACGGCAGTGGGGGTGGCGTGTGGCATTGTCGGAGTGTCGTCAGCGAAGGCCGGCAGGAGGGGGAAGACGCAAGGCCAGTCGGGTGTCTGCATGCAGCGCCACTGCCTGCTCGAGCAGCGTCGCCCAGCGGCGGTCGAGCACCGGCGGCTCCCCAGTGAGCAACGGATGAATCACGACTTCGGTTTCCGCGCTCGTCGCGTGGGCCTGCTCGATCAACCGGAGCAGCTGGGGGTCGCTCGTGTCCTCACGCGGGCAAAGCACGAGTGCATGCGCGCAGCCCGCGCCGGAGGCGGCGGCGAGCGTCTCGATGGCGCTGGAGCGCGTCGCCTCGGGCCCCACGAACTCCACCGTCACCTGGGTCAGCGCCAGGTACGGGGCGATCATGGCCAGCGCCTCGGGGCGCTGCCCGTCGCTGTCGAGCATCAGGGGCACCGGAAGCGGCGGACCGCCGGAGGCAAACGCCGCGGTCAGGAACTCAAGGTTCCCCAGCGGATCCCGGCCGCCGATCACGATGGAGTGGACCTTCGTTCGCCCCAGCTGGCGATCAATCTCCTTCAGCATCGCCGTGGACGTGTACATCGTCGCTGTTTCGGCCTCGCCCGCAAAGCGCACGAACAGCTGCCGACGTCCGGCCCAGACGCCCTGTGCCTGCACGCCTGCCGGAACTCCCGCCAGCGCAGCCGCCGGCATCCGTGGTGGTGTCATCACCGCTTTCCTCCCTTTGCGTCCGTGGCCAGCTGCACGATTCGTTCGCAGAGCTCCGCGAACGAAACGCCTGCCGCGGCTGCCGCCTGTGGAATCAGGCTCAGCTCGGTCATTCCCGGAAGCGTGTTCGCCTCCAGACAATAGAATGTACCGTCTTCCGTCATACGGAAGTCAATGCGGGCGTACCCGCTCAGCTTCAGCGCCCGGAACGCGCGTCGCGCCTGCGTCTGGACCGACGCGCGCTGCGACTTGGTCAGCTTGGCCGGGAAGATCTCGGTTGCCATGCCAGCCGTGTACTTGCACTCGTAGTCGTACAGCTCGTGCTTCGGGATGATCTCGCCCACCGGCAGGGCCTCGTCGCCGAGGATGCCGACGGTCAATTCGCGCCCCGGAATGAACCGTTCGATCATCACTTCGTCATCATAGAGCAGGGCCTCCTGGACCGCGGCGGCCAATCCGTCGGGCGAAGTGACCTTGGTCAGCCCCACGGTGGAACCCTGCTTTGACGGCTTCACGATGACCGGCCATCCCATCACCGCCTCGACCTGCTCCACCGTCGCCGGTGCCATCAGCCAGTCTGCCGTCGTCACGCCCGCCGAGCGGAACAGGGTCTTCGACAGGTCCTTGTCCATCGCCAGCGCACTGGCCAGGTGGCCGCTGCCCGTATAGCAGACATGCGCCGCGTCGAGCATCGCCTGAACGGTGCCGTCCTCGCCGTGCCCCCCATGCAACGCAAGAAAGACCACATCCGCTTCGCGGACGACCGGCAGGGTCACCAGCACCGGGCTCAACTCGGTCCGCTCGAGCGAGCGCAGCTGCTCCAGCGTCGGTGGCTCACGCTTCATGGCACCGTGCGTGAGTTCCTCGAACGTCCTTTCGCTCAGCACGCCGACGGCTGGGTCCATGGGCGTCACCACATGCCCCCGGCTGCGCAACGCGTGGACGATGCGCACCCCGGAGGCTAGTGATACGTCGCGCTCGGCGGACGTGCCGCCCATCATCACCGTGATGTTCATTCGGTCACCGTGCCATGAGAAAATGCAGCAGGTCGGACCGCGTGAGGATGCCGGCGAACGTGCCGTTGTGCCGCACCAGCACGGCCGGGTTGCTCTTGGTGACCAGCTTCACCACCTGGTCCACGGCCACGCCGTCATCCACGACCGGGAACGGCGCCTCCATCACATCGCCGACGGTTCGATCAAGCACCTTCGAGTCCTCGAGTCCGCGCGATGCCAGGACGCTTTCGCTGACCGACCCCACGCAGCTGCTGCCGTCGAGTACGGGGAGCTGCGACACGTCGTGCTGGCTCATCAGCCGCAGCGCCTGCCGCACCGTGGCGCCGGCAGCAACGCTCACGACCATCGGGGTATCGCCCGACTTGGCGCCGAGCAGCTGTCCCAGCGTCGCCTTCTCGCTGTCGAGCATCTGGTTTTCGCGCATCCACTCGTCGTTGTACAGCTTCGACAGGTAGCGCTCGCCCGTGTCGCAGAGGAAGGTGACCACCAGCGCATTCGGGTCGTTGACGCGGCGTGCCACGTTCAGCGCCACGTGCGTGATGAGGCCGGCGGACCCGCCGACGAACATCCCTTCCTCGCGCGTGAGCCGCCGCGCCATGGCAAACGCATCGCGGTCGCTTACGGCCTGGTACTCGTCGATGACGCTCATGTCGAGCGTTCCCGGCACCTTGTCCTGTCCGATGCCCTCCACCTTGTACGGCGCACCCTCGGGCACCGTGGCGCCCTGGCTGCGCCAGTGCTCGGCGAGGATCGACCCCTGCGGATCGCCGCCGATAATCTGCACCTTCGGGTTCTTCGACTTCAGGTAGCGCCCGGTGCCGGTCAAGGTGCCGCCCGTGCCCGCGGCGCCCACGAAATGCGTGATCCGCCCGCTCGTCTGTTCCCACAGCTCGGGGCCGGTGGTCGCGAAATGCGCGTCCGGGTTGGCCTCGTTGTAGAACTGGTTGGCGAAGATCGCGTTCGGCGTCTCCTTGGCGATCCGCTTGGCCATCACCACGTAGTTGTCGGGATGGTCCGGCGGCACCGCCGTCGGCGTGATGATCACTTCCGCGCCGAAGGCCTTGAGCAGGCGCACTTTTTCCTGCGACATCTTGTCGGGCATCGTGAAGATGCAGCGATAGCCCTTCAGGGCGGCGGCCAGCGCCAGCCCCACGCCGGTGTTGCCGCTGGTGCCTTCGACAATCGTGCCGCCGGGCTTGAGCGCCCCCGACCGCTCCGCCGCCTCGATGATCGGCAGGCCGATTCGATCCTTCACCGAGCCGCCCGGATTGAAGAATTCTGCCTTGCCGTAGACCGGGGTGACGATCCCCTTGGTCACGCGGGTCAGCCGAATCAGCGGCGTCCATCCGATCGTGTCGAGGACGTTGTCGTATGGCGCGCGGTGCCGTTCGTGTTCGGTCATGTTGAGATGCCTAGTGGTGGAGTATCGCCGTGAACTGCCGTTCTCTGTCGTACCCTGTCGTACTCTGTCGTACTCTGTCTCACTCCGCACTCGTCGCCTTCCGGGCCTGCGCGACCACGGTGGTCAGTTTGACGAGTGCGTCGAGTGGCGTCATCTCATTCGGTTCCAGCGCCGCCAGCTGCGCGAGCAGCGGATGCGGCGGCGGCGCAAACAGGCCGAGCTGCGGCGTGTCGTCGCGCGCTGCCCGCACCGGCTTCGGCGCTCCGCCGGCAAGCGCGGCGGCCAGATCTTCACCTTCCAGCAGGCGCAGCAGCGCCCGCGCGCGGGCGATGACCGGCGCCGGCAGGCCGGCCAGCCGCCCCACCTCGATGCCGTACGACCGGTCGGCGCCGCCGGGCTGCAGCCGGTGCAGGAAGAGGATCTCGTCCCCCGCTTCCTTTACGGCCACATTATAGTTGCGCACTGCTACTAATTCATCCGCCAGCTGCGTCAGCTCGTGATAGTGCGTCGCGAAGACCGTTTTGCATCCCACGCGGTCGTGCAGGTGCTCGCTGACCGCCCAGGCGATGCTCACTCCGTCCCACGTGGACGTGCCGCGGCCGATCTCGTCCAGCAGCACCAGGCTGCGCGCCGTGGCGGTGTGCAGGATCGCGCTGGTCTCGGACATCTCCACCATGAACGTGGACTGCCCGCGCACCAGGTTGTCGCTCGCCCCGACGCGCGTGAAGACGCGGTCGGCGATGCCTGCGTGCGCGCGGGTGGCGGGGACCCAGCTCCCCATCTGCGCCATCAGCGCGATGAGCCCGATCTGGCGCAGGATGGTGCTCTTGCCGGCCATGTTCGGGCCGGTGAGGATGATCATCATGCGCTCCACCACCGGGTGGCGCCCGCCGACGATGACCAGCGCAAAGTCGTCGCTCACCGTCGGTCGCACGTACCCTTCGCGCGCGGCGACGTCAGCCAGCCCGGCCAGCACATCCAGCTGCGCCAGCGTGGCAGCCACACCCTGCAACCGGCCGATCTCTGCGGCCACCGCGGCCCGCAGCGCCTCGAACCGCTCCCGCTCCAGTTCCTCGGTGCGCTCCGTCGCGTGCAGGACCTTCTCCTCAAACTCCTTCAGCGCCGGCGTCACATAGCGCTCGGCGCCCGTCAGTGTCTGCCGGCGCTGGTAGTCCGCGGGAACCAGGTGCTTGTTCGCGTTCGTGATCTCGATGTAGTACCCGAAGACGCGATTGTATCCCACCTTCAGCGACGAGATGCCGGTGCGCGCCCGCTCTTCCGCCTGCAGGTTGGCGATGGCGTCCTTGCCGCCGGCCATGATCGCGCGTAGCTCATCCAGTCCCGCGTCTACGCCCGGGGCGATCGTTTCGCCGTCGCCGATGGCGACGGGCGGCCGCGCGACGAGAGTCGTCGTGATCGCCGTCATCACCGACGTCGCGTTGTCCCATCCGTCGAGAAGGACCTGCAGCAGTCCGGCGGCCGGCGTGCGCATCAACGCCGCGTGCACCGCCGGCAGCTGCGCGAGCGAATCGCCTAGGGCGCGCACGTCGCGCGGCGACGCGCGGCCGGCCGCCGTTTTGCCCGACAGCCGTTCCACGTCACGTACCCCATCGAGCGCCGTGCGGAGCGCGGCGCGCGCTGATGCGTCGTGCACCAACGCCCCCACGGCGTCGAGCC
>CAYMXT010000205.1:0-6793 GCA_964394415.1 uncultured Planctomycetales bacterium | reverse complement strand
CCACCGGGTCGCTATCGGAGATCATGCGTGCTAGGCGCTCGAGCAGCTCCGTCACGCGCTGCACGTCTTGCGGCCCGCTACCCGTGAGGCGTGTGACCCAGCGCTCGGCACTGGCCGACGAGCCGCGTGCCAGGACTTCCAGCACGCCCCGCCAGGCCAACTGCCGGATGGTCTCGTCGGTCTCCGCGGGCGAGACGGCCCGGTCCCAGAGCACCTGTACGTGCCGCTCCGCGCTGCTCGACCCGAGTTGGGCCAGCGTTTCGACCGCGGCCTTCCGTACGCCGGCATCGGGGTCGCTCACGACGGCGGTGAGCGCGTCGGCGAGCGGCGGGCTCTTGAGCGCCGCGATGCCCTTCACCGCGGCCTGTCGGACTACCGCGGCTTCCGCCCGGTCCACGGCCGCCGCGAACGCCGGCCCGCAGCGCGGGTCACCCAGACTCCCCATCGCCCACAGGGTTCGTTCGCGCAACGCGGCCTGCGCCGGTTCCGACCCGGCCCACTCGCGCAGCAACGCAGCCACGACGTCGTCCCGTTGTTCCGCGGCCAAGACGTTTCGCTCGGCGAGGCGACCAAGCGCCGCCACCGCCTCCGTCGCGCTCGCTTCATCCGCCTCCGTGAGCGTTTCAAGCAACACTCCGACCACCGCGCTCGTGCCCGCGTGGCCCAGGCCGTTGAGCAGAGCCAAACGCACGTCGTGATGGCGCGCTTTCGGGAGCATCTCGGTAAAACGTTCTGCGTCGCGCGCGTCGCGCAAGCTGGCGACGGTACGCACGGCGGCCGCCTGCTCACGCGGCTCGACGCTGGTCAGCAGCTCGCGGATCCGCTCCTGCATCTCCGTGGGAAGCGTCTTGCCGCCCGCAACGTGCAGTTGCGCGAGCTTCAGACCGAGCAGCCGAATCGTCATGGCCGGGTCGGACAAGTAGCCGCCCAGCAGCGTGACCCGCTCGGCGTCCGGAGCCCTTTGGAAGCCGGACTCCAGGACTTTGGCCAGCCGGGCTTCCAGAGCCTCCACGCGCCGATGCGATTCCCGGTCCTTTCGCACCAGCCGCTCAATCTGCCGCTGTTGCCACTGTTCCAGCGTCAGACTGCTGCTTTCCTGCCACCAGGTACGCACCGCCGTGGCGTCGCTGAAGTCGATCGCTGTGGCGCGGGCCATCGCGGCCAGCGCCGCGTGCGAAACCGCCGCGTCCGGCTCCTCGAGCGCCGTGGCGAGTGCCTCGACCGCCGCCCGTTCGGTCATCAATCCGAGGGCGCCGACTGCGGCCAGCCTGAGAGCCTGGGTTCGATCGGGATCGAGGGCCAACTCGCGCAGCCGCGCGGTCACGCCGTTGTCCGGATACGCCGCCAAGGCGACCCCCGCCGCTTCGCGTACGCCGGCGTCGGAATCCGCCAGCATGAGCATCAGTGGTTCGATGTACACAGCATCAAGCTGGGCCGGCGATTCCGCCAGGGCCGTCGCGATGGCGACCTTGGCCGGCGCGTTCGACCCGGCCAGAATCGCGCATAGCCGTGCGGGCGCTTCCGACCAGCCCAGCAGCAGCAGCTCGCGGGCGCCGGTGCGGCGGATGTCGGGTGCGTTCTGACCCTCGACGAGCGCGAGCAGGCTGGCCAATCGCTCCGCGTCCGCCGACGCTGGGCGCGTCGCCGGCTCCTGGGCCGCGGCGAGGGCAGCGCACAGCAGACACCCCAGGCCCCAGGTCGCAGTCGTTTTCCACACGCTCGCCATGCCTGTGCCGCGTCGCTTTGCTCGGCCGCGCCGAGGTCGCGGACCGTCTTCAGAAGCTGACTCATCCCGCCCAACCCGGTTAGGGCGCGCGACCCATAAAAGCCGATACCGCGCCCGTCCGCGAGCCACGGGCGCCGCATTATACCGCGGCTACGGAGTTGTGGCGCGGGCCTGCTTGCCACGGCCGCCCGTTTCTCCGATAAGATTGTGAAAGGCCCGCCGCGACTTGCGAACTCGGCCCGGCGGGTCTAAGTTGGCAATGAAGCGCCGGCAACCGGCCGGTGAGGATGGATTGTATGCGTACGCACAGTTGTATTATCGCAGCCGTCGTCGCGGCCGCGGCCCTGGGGGCCAGCGGCGCCAACGCCGACTTCTTGCAGGATGCCTTTCGCGGCCTGGATCTGTTGGCGACGCCGAGCGGCAGCCCACTCAGTACGACGAGCGACGGGACGCGGGTGAACGGGGCGCGCTCCGGCCGCGTGCGGGTGGTGCCAAACGGCCCGTTCAGCAACGGCTACCGGCTGGAATTCGACCGCGGGTTCGGCTCGGATTCACGCGGCCGGCCGGAGGTCTTTCGACTGCCGGGACTCGGCGAGCTGACGCTGTCCGGCAACGTGCAGCTCACGGCAGGCTACGACGACCTGGGCAAGTGGTGGAAGGCCGGAACCGCCAACCTGGGCATCAGCAACCTGTCGTATTCGATGCGGACGAACAACAACGGTCAGGACGTTGAACTGACCGGCACGTTGAACGCGGGCGCCAACCTGGAGATCAACCAATACGGGTTCTACAACGTCGTGGTGCAAGCCTCGAACGCGAACTCGGAACTTAAGGTGGACGGGGTCGTTCTCCGCGACGAGCAGCCGACGAACTTCGATGTCGGTCCCATCGTGATCGAGGGCAATCTCTACGTGGACGCGGCCCGCGCGCTCCTGACGGCCTTGGGCGTGGATACCAGCCAGTTCGACGACATCTTCCCGAAGTCGCCGGCGGACCAGATCGACGACGCCATCGCGACCGGGTTGCAGAGCGTGCGGGCGGACGCGAACGCCACCGCGGTCGCCGGCACGACCGACCTCGCGCCGCTCCTGCTCCAAACCGTCCTGAATGGCGATGCCGCGGCCGCCGCGGCACTGACTGAGGGCCTGGTCAACGGCACGCTGTACGGCGAGGCCGACAGCGGCCAGACCGAACCGGCCATCCCGGCTCCTGAACCCGGGGTTGTGGTGCTGCTGGCTCTGGGAGGCGGGATGGTGCTGCGGTACCGCCGGCGAGGGTAAACCCGTACATTGCGGTCCGGTTTTTTAGGCCGGTCGAGGGGGGATTCTTGTTGAACGTGGGTGGGATTTCACTTATACTCTTAGCGCGGAGAACTCTGTTGGCGGCCGGCTGGTGCGAGCAGCCGGTGGTGCCAGGCGTGTGAGGCGCTATGGCGAGCCGAGGCGACGAAGCCGGTGCTCCGCACGAGAGTTGTGCTGTTGCGCCCGGTCGGTGCCGGACGCTGGAGAGGAACCAGAGCAGTGAGGGTAGAGACATGACAGGACGTGGTTTGGGACGGGGTGGCTTCGGCGGCACTTCCTGGCTGGCCGTGGTGCTCGTCGCGGGTTTGACCTGCGCGGGTGCGTCGGCGAGTCTGGTCTTTTCGGGCAACGCGTTCACGGTGACGGCCAGCAATGACGACGGCTCAGGCAGCTTCGACGTGCTCGTCAGCGACCTGTCCTATAACCCGCAACTGAACCGCTGGACCTGGTCACTGCCCGCGGCGGTTGAAATCACCAACGGCAGCGGCGACGTGATCGCCCAACTGACCAGCGCGAACGTGGTTTACCGGGGCGACCCGCAAATCGCCTTCGGGTTTTCCGCGATCGCGGGCGGGTCGACGACCACGTTCATCGTCGCCTCAAGCTTGATTTCATTCCCAACGATTCCCTCGGCGTTGGGCAACGCGAGCGCCGGCCTGACGCTGACCGACGGCGACGGAGACGGCGGCACGCTGCTGGGCTTGCACTCGGCCGGCGGAGCGTACCTGGCCGAGTACAACGGCGGCACCGACTTCGCCGAACTCGTCGGGCCGCTGTCCGCCCCAGCCGGCGGAAGCGTGTCGGATAGCGACATCGTGCCACTGACGGCGTTGGGCACGTCCGTCTCGTCGATGAACGCCTGGTACTACTTCAGCTTGACGGCGAACGACCTCGCCAGCGGCACCAGCAACTACCAGATCACCCCGGAGCCGGGCGTGCTCGCGCTGCTGCTGGTCGGGATGTTTCTGCGTCGGCGCTGAACGGACGTGCGCGAATGGGCGGCGCCCGTCCGAGCCGCGAGCGCAAGCTCGCGGACAAACTTGCGACCGCTCGCGCGGTCGGCCCGGATCTGCGCCGCCGAATCGCGCACGGTGATTTAGATCGCGGCGGTCTTTGGACGCGGAAACCTGAAGGCGTGGCGTGGCGTGATATCCTCTCCAGTCCCGCCACGCAGATGGCGGGCTGTGGCGGTCTGCGCGGGGGCGGGCATGCGTCGAGGGCGTAGTCGCCCGTTGTTGTGCCCTGCCAGCGGGCTCGGGCAGATGGTGACGCAGGGCTGATGACCAAGACGCTCGCGCTGATCCAACCGGTGCTCGACCGCGTCAGCAGTCCGTTGACAGAGGAGACTGGCTCCGCGGCAGACCGCTTTCGGGGCCGCGCCAGTGGGGCTTTCAGCGGTGCCTGTTCCCTTCTTCATCGGACTCGTAATCCCGTCGACGCCGCTGGCTGATTCCCTCGCTGTCGCAACACAGCGGAACACCAGTGATCCTGCTCCGGCCCGCGCATCGGCGGACTGAATGAACCAAACTGGAGACGTGTGCGGCGCGCACGTCGTGCAGGGGCCGACACACACCGAGCAGGCGACGCGGCCGGCACCCGCGCGGCGTGTGGGGCGAAAGCCACCGGTCGGATTCGAACCGACGACCTGCGGTTTACAAAGGATCGAACGGGATCACGTAAACCAATGCTATTTCGAGTTTTGCGAGCGTCCAAGACCTCGGCTAGATACGCCGCTTGCGCGCGAAGCTGACCTCTTGACTATCTGCCAGCTATGGTCGCACCTGCCGCAAGACGTACGTCGTGGACTGCTGTCGATCGTCACCGCCTTCGACAGACCCACGGCTCGATGAGTCCACCAGCGCCTTTGTTGCGCGCCGACGCACTATTTTCGTGACCCTGAGCTACGGCACGCGTTGTGCGACGCGTCCGAATGAGTCCGATGATTGATAGTGAGAGGATCGCAGCGCTTACGCCTGGGCAGAGTCCGCCGGGTACGACGCTGTCGGGGTTATCCTGCCCGCTCTGACCATCTCCACCCGAGGAGTCATTGCTGGGTTCAGAGCCGTCGGTCGGCGCTTCGCCATCGTCGTTCTGTCCGCCTGTCGAGCCGCCACCTGAGCCGTCGCCCGGATTGCCGTTCCCGGGCCCACCTCCCGTGCTCCCACCTTGGTTGCCGCTAGCGTCATTCCCGCCGCTGCTGATTGGAGTCCTGCTCGCGACGTAGTTCTGGTCGGCCTGATCAGCCTGAATGGCGCTATATTGACGGTTCTTCGGGTCGAAGGTGTATCCGCTCTTGCGTGGCGTCACGGTTCCGCTGAAGCCGTACTCAACGCTGCCGGCAAAACGTCCATCCGCTCCTGACACCGGACTGCCCGGCAGCCCGTCCAGCACTACGCCGGCGACGCTCTCTCCCTCCGAATCTGTAATGATCCCGGTGATCTGCAACTGCACGACCGACGCAGCGAAGCCCTGATCCACCTGCGCGGCTGCAACATTCGTGTAGCTTCGGCTTGGCGGTGAGAACACGTGCCCCGCCTTACTCGGAGTCGCCGTGCCCGACCAGCCATACGGCACGCTCGCAGCATAGTTGCCGGCTGCATCCGTTGATGGGCTTCCAGGCAACCCGCTCAACGTGACACCGGTGACACCGGCGCCGCTCTTCGTGATTCTGCCGCTGATTGTGAAAGTCAGCACTGCCGTCGCGTAATCCTGATTCGATTGATCCGTGGCGACGCCGTTATAGGTTCGACTTGCTGGGTCAAACGTGTAGCCGGTCAGTTGCGGTGTTATTGTCCCCGAGAAGCCGTCCTCGACTGCGGTCGAGTAAGAGCCGTCACCCACAGTTACGGGATTCCCCGGCAGCCCGCTCATCACAACGCCAGCAACGCCACTGCCGCCGGCATCCGTCACGCGGCCGGAGATCACGTGTACCCGCGTCGCAGCGTAATGCTGATCTATCTGGTCGGCCGTGATACTGCCGTAGGTTCGGCTCGTCGGATCGAAGGCGTAGCCCGTCTTGGTGGGTGTTGCCGTACCGCTGAAGCCGTATTCAACAGTAGCCTCGTAGCTCCCGTCGCCAAGCGTGACCGGTTGTCCGGGCAATCCGGCAATCGTGACGCCCGCAACCCCCGCCCCTGAACCGTCCGCCACCCGCCCTGAGATCGTGAATGTCTCGATCGTTGCGGCATAGTCCTGGTTAGGTTGGTCCGAGAGAACATTGCTGTACGTCCGGCTGGCCGGCGTGAATAAGTAGCCAGCCTTCAGCGGGGTGACGACGCCACTGAAGCCCTGCGCCACTTGCACCGCGTAAGTTCCGTCTGCAAGCGTCGCAGGGTCGCCCGGTAGGCCGTCGAGCACCACGCCACTCACGGCGCCTCCAGCGCCATCCGTCACGCGGCCCGATATCGTGTAGGCGGTCGTACCCACGTAGTCTTCAGCCGATAGATTGCCCGTAACGCCGCCGTAGCTCCTGCTGACTGGGTCGAAAACGTAGCCGGGCTTGCTCGGCGTCGCGGTGCCAACAAAGCCATAGTCGACAGTCGCCGAATACTGACCATTCAGCAGCGTGACCGGATTGCCTGGAAGCCCGACGATCGAAACGTCGCCGATCCCGCCCCCGCTGCCATTGGTCACCCGACCGGCCAGCGTAAACGTCTGAACCGTGGCCGTGTAGTTCTGGTTGCTCTGATTCGAACGCACGTTGCTGTACGTCCGGCTCGCGGGCGTGAACGTGTAACCCGCCCTCGTCGGCGTCACGGTACCCGAC
>CAYMXT010000204.1:6427-6796 GCA_964394415.1 uncultured Planctomycetales bacterium | reverse complement strand
AGGCGGCCAACGAGGGCGTGAAGATCGCGTTCGAGGCCCATCCCGGCTTCTGCGTCTACAACCCGGAGACGCTGCTGCGCCTGCGGGCGGCGTGCGGGCCGAACCTCGGCGCGAATCTCGACCCGTCGCACTTCTTCTGGCAGGGCATCGACCCGGTCGAAGCGGCCCGCGTGCTCGGCGACGCCGGCTGCCTCTTCCACGTCCACGGCAAGGACTGTGGCATTGATCCGCTCAACACCCGCCGCAACGGCACGCTGGACACAAAGAGCTATGCCGACGTGGGCAACCGGAGCTGGGTCTTCCGCACGTGCGGTTACGGCCACGGCGACGAGTTCTGGAAGCCGTTTGTCAGCATGTTGAAGCTCAAGG
>CAYMXT010000204.1:0-6327 GCA_964394415.1 uncultured Planctomycetales bacterium | reverse complement strand
GTATCTGCGCTCGGTCATCATCAAGCAGCAGGCCGGGCAGGCGTGGTGGTTTTGAGCGGCCCAGCGGACCAAAGGAGTCTGAACCCTGCGGTCCCTTGAACGGAGTTGTGCGATGACCGCCGAGTTTGCATCAAGCGCGCCGCCGCGCATCGAGTACTTGCGCGTCCAGAATTACCGGGCGCTCCGCGACCTGGAGCTAAGGGGCCTCATGCCGCTGACCGTCTTCGTCGGGCCTAACGGCAGCGGAAAGTCCACGATCTTCGACGTGTTCGCGTTCTTGTCGGAGTGCTTCCTCGTCGGACTGCGCAAGGCGTGGGACCGCCGCGGGCGGTTCAAGGAGCTTCGGTCGCGTGGCTCAGATGGGGCGATCTCGTTCGAGTTGAAGTACCGCGAGCGGCCGAAGACGCCGATCATCACGTACCACCTGGCGATTGACGAGGACAAGGACGGCCCATTTGTGGCTGAGGAGTGGCTGCAATGGCGGCGGCAGCAAAAGGGCAAACCGTTTCGGTTCCTCGATTTCGAGAAAGGGGCGGGGCGGGTCGCTTCGGGCGACAAACCTGACGAACAAGACGAACGCATCGACGAGGAACTCGATTCGCGGGAGCGTTTGGCGGTCAACACGCTGGGGCAGTTCACGAAGCATCCGAGGGTGAGTGCCCTTCGCAGGTTTATTACGGATTGGTATCTCTCCTATCTGACGGCGGACAACACGCGGGGCGTGCCGGAGGCAGGGCCGCAGGAGCGCTTGTCCGCGACAGGCGACAACCTGCCCAATGTGGTTCAGTATCTCAAGGAACGGCACTCTGACCGCCTCGACAAGATTCTGACTGTCTTGTCGCAGCGCGTCCCACAGCTTCAGAAGGTCGATGCCGAGATCATGGCCGACGGGCGTCTGCTCCTGCAAATCAAGGACGCGCCGTTCGACCGCCCCGTTCTCGCGAAGTTCGCCTCGGACGGCACGCTGAAGATGCTCGCCTACTTGGCGATCTTGTACGACCCCGCGCCGCCACAGTTGGTGGGGATCGAAGAGCCTGAGAACCAACTTCACCCCCGGCTGCTGTCCGAACTCGCCGAGGAGTGCCGCGTCGCATCCGAGCGGACACAACTGATGATCACGACGCATTCGCCGTTCTTCGTGAATGGGCTGAAGCCGCGGGAAACGTGGATCATGTACCGCGACGACAAGGGCTACACGAAAGCCCGACAGGCTTCCACGATCCAAGGCGTAAGGGACTTCGTCGCGGAAGGGGCACAACTGGGCTACCTATGGATGCAGGGCCACTTTGGCGTCGGTGATCCCCTGTCGCGGAAGCCGGCGAAACCGACACGCAAGCCAGCGAAGGGCGCAAAGCGGGGGCGGCGGTGACGCACTTCGAGTTCCTTGTTGAAGAGCCGTCCGCTGAGGCTGCGCTCAGTGAGCTTGTGCCACGCTTGATCGGCCAGGATGCCACGTTCCAAATTCACGCGCACCAGGGAAAAAGGGACTTGCTCGACAGCCTGCCCGGCAAGCTGATGGGCTACGCGAAGTGGTTGCCGAGCGATTGGCGTGTGGTGGTGCTGGTCGATCTTGACAGCGACGACTGCAAGAAGGCCAAGGCGAATCTCGAGCGCTTGGCCGGCAAGGCCGGCTTGTCGACAAAATCGTCCGCCGTGCGCGGGAACAAGCCACAAGTTCTCAATCGGCTTGCTATCGAGGAGCTTGAGGCGTGGTTCTTCGGCGATGTCGAGGCGCTGTGTACGGCTTATCCAGGGGTTCCCCCAACGCTCGGCGACAAGCGCGGCTTCGGCGATCCCGATAAGATCAGGGGCGGAACGTGGGAGCGGCTGGAGCAGGTCCTGCAAAAGGCGGGGTACTTCAAGAGCGGCTTGGCGAAGATCGCCGCGGCACGTGAGATCGCAAAGCGCATGCAGCCTGACCGCAACCGCTCCAAGAGCTTCACTGTGTTCCGTGACGGGGTCCGCGCCCTGCTGCCGACGTGATCCGTCGCCGCCTTCGCAACCGCGGCGGCAGCCGGACGTGGAGCGTCCCGAGTCAAGCCTACGGCCACGGCGACGAGTTCTGGAAGCCGTTTGTCAGCATGTTGAAGCTCAAGGGCTACGACGGCGTCATCAGCATCGAGCACGAGGACTCGCTGACGAGCGTGCAGGAGGGCTTCGAGAAGGCCGTCGCGTATCTGCGCTCGGTCATCATCAAGCAGCAGGCCGGGCAGGCGTGGTGGTTTTGACGAGCCGTCAGCCTTCAGCCATCCGCTGTCCGCGGGCGCGGCACACGGCGTGGGTCGCACGGCCGGTCAGGCCTGTCCGGCTGGCGGTGTATCGAGACCATATTGGCGCATCTTCCGCCAGAGCGTGCTGCGGCTGAGCCCGAGTTCGGCGCAGGCCGCGGCGCGGTTGCCCCCGCAACGGCGCAGCACTTCCGCGATGGCTTGGCGCTGCGACGACTCCAGCGGGCCGAGCGGTCTGTCCGCCGCGGGTACCGGCGTGGGGCGCAAACTCATTGTCTGCACGCAACCGATCACCCTGCCTTGATCGTCCCGCAGCGCTTGCGTGGTGCAGCAGACCGCGCGCGTGGCCTGCGGCTCGCCGGGCAGGCGCACGTCGCGCAGCGCGTGCGGCGCGCCGTCGCGCAGCACCGGCGCGAGCGGACAGCGCTGCTCGTCGCCGCAGTCGAGACAACGCAGCACCTCGCAACATGGTCGCCCGAGGGCCTGCGCGCGGAACACGCCGACGAGTTGTTCGGCGGCGCGATTGAAGCTCGTTATGCGATAGTCGCGGTCGACGGTAATAATCGCGTCCGTCACGCAATCGAGGATTGCGAGCCACTGATCCGGACGGAAACCCGCCGAGAAAGGACCGGTTGGGGTACTACTCATGCGCGCGAAATTGTAGAGTGCGCGCCGGCGCGCGACCAGGGTTCGAGCGATTACAAAACGCAGTGCAACACGCGCGCGGCACGAATTCTCCTCCGCGTGTTTCATCGGTGAAGCGCATCACGCGCTGCAATCATGTGCCAAAGTTGAAACGCCGCGTGCGAGCCGCGCGCAGCACGCCGCGCGGCGCGCGGCCAAACCCACGCGGTCATGCTGCCCGCACGACCCTGACCACGCGCAGACGACGAACCTCTCCGAGCCACCGGCCGGCACGCGACGGGGCGGCGCCACGCCGTGTCGGAACTGCGGCTCGTCCGCGCAAACCACGCGCGGCCTGGCCGCGCCGCCGTGCGCACGGGCGAAAGCGTCGTTGGGTCAAGCCGTGTTTCACGACGCAGGCTCGGCGCGTGGTTCGACGTGGGCGGCGACCCGCGGCGTGGGGGTGGGAGCTGCCGCGGAGATGCCCGCCGCACCGTGTGCGGAACGGCGCGCGAGCGCGCGGGCCGTTGACGCGGCGGTGCGGGTCGCGGCCACGTGCCGCCTGCAAACACCCGATTGACCCGCTACACTCGCCGCATGAACCGAACATATTCAACTCGGCGCGCCGCGGCACTGGCGGGTGTGCTGGCGCTGCTCGGCCTGCTGGCGGGCTGCGACGGCCTCGCGTACGTCGTCCAAGCCGCGCAGGGGCAGGCCCGCGTGCAGGGGAACCTGGAGAGCATCGACGACGTGCTGGCCTCCGGGCGCTTGTCAGACGAAGACGCGACGAAACTGCGGCTGGCCGTCCAGGCCCGCGACTTTGCCGCGAACGTGCTCGGCCTGCGCGTGGGGTCGTCCTACACGTCGTTCTACGACTCGGCGGGCGACCCGCTGGCGTGGAACCTCTCGGCCGCCCGACCGGACGCGCTGGAGCCGAAAACGTGGACGTTTCCGCTCCTGGGCGAAGTGCCCTACCTGTCGTTCTTCGACGAGGATTTCCTGCACCGCATTGAGCAGCAACTCCAGGACGAGGGGTACGATACGTTGACCTACGAATTGGACGCCTACAGCACGCTCGGCATCTTTGAAGACCCCATCCGCTCGACCATGCTCCGCCGGGGGCCGCTGTCGCTGGTCGAGACGATTATTCACGAGCTGTTGCACAACACCATCTGGCGGCCGAACGACACGGAGTTCAACGAATCGCTCGCCTCGTTCGTGGGCCGGCAGGGCGCGGTCGAGTTCCTGCGGGCGGAGTTGGGCGCAGACTCCGGCTGGCCCGAGGTCGCCGTCGCGTTCTACGCCGACACCGACACAGTCAATGCGTTCCTGATGCAGCTCTACGCCGACCTGGCGGCGTACTACGGGCAGGAGCTTGCGACCGACGAGAAGATCGCGGGGCGTGAGGCTGTGTTTCAGGCGGCCCGCGAACGGTTCACGCGCGAAGTGCAGCCGACGCTGTACTTGCCCGACTCATTCGCCGGTTATGCCGAGCTGCCGACGAATAACGCCTGGGTGCTCGGCAACTACCGCTACAACCTGAACCTCGACGTGTTCGGCGCGGTCTTCGCCGCGGTCGCCGGCGACTGGCCCGCCGCGCTCGAGGTGTTCCGCGCTGCGGCACAGGCCGCAGAGGAGCCTCTGGGGTATCTACGGCGTTGGCTGGAGGAACAAGCTGCGGCCGGCGGCTAAGGCCCCCGTTGGGCTGAGCCCAAGGTGGTCCTGTAGCTCCTGGTCCAGCGCTGGCGTGACCGCATCGAAGAAGCCGTTGAGCACCGCCGTGTGCGCGAGATTCAGGCAAGTACCTGCGGAAAGCAGCGGCAGCGCGAGGGCGACGGCGACACCGGTGCGACGAAGACGCGCGCACCGCTGGAAAGCAACCCTGACCATGCGGGCATCGTAGTCCGCCGGTAGCGCAGCGAAAAGCCCGTCTCGTGGGTCATCAGTCCGCCGCAAGAGGGGACAGGCACCGCTGGAAACCCAACTGGCGCTACCGCACAGGCCGTCCGCGGCGGAGCCAGTCCCCTTTTGCGGCGGACTCTCATGGCCAGCCGGCCGCCTCAGTCGCGCGGGCGGCGGCGGCGACGTGGTGCAGCAACTGCTCCTCTGCCGCCGTCAGCTCGACGTCACGTCGGCCCATGACGGTGCGGGCGATCTGAAGCGCCTTGTCCACGCGGTAGGCGGTCAGGCCGTCGTCGGTCAACCAGCCGAACGACGGGACGAATTTCGGAACGGCCCCCTGTGTGAAGACGTTGGCCGCCACGCCGATCACGCCGCCGGTCGGCAGGATCGTGCCGATACCGGTCTTGCTGTGATCGCCGATGATTGAGCCTACGAAGTGCTGGCCGCTCTCCACGGGTACGCCGCTCAACGACACGCGGATCGTGCCGTAGGTGTTTTTCAGGTCGCTGGTGACCGTGTCGGCCCCGAGGTTGACCCACTCGCCGACGTAGCTGTGGCCCAGGAAGCCGTCGTGCTGCTTGTTGCTGTGGCCGTGGATGATGCTGCCCTCGAGCTCGCCGCCGACGCGGCAGACCGGGCCGATCGAGGTGCCCGGACGGATGGCTGCGCCGGGCCGGACGATGCTCGCCGGACCGATGAAGCATGGCCCCTGGAGCACCGCGTTGGGTTCGATCAGGGCGTCGTCGCCGATCCAGACCGGGCCGTTCTCCGCATCCAGCACGGCCCCCGGCTTCACGCGCGCGTTGCGGCCGAGGTGGATCTGTCCCGGCTGGAGCAGGTGTGCCCCGGCGTAGACCTGTCCAAGCTGTCCCGGCCCGTTGCGGCATTGCCGCCGCAGCTCGGCTTCGTTCGCCAGAATGAGGTGCCAGGGGTAGGTGACAAGCTGCACCGGCTCCGGAGCGGTGCTCGTGCGCCGGGCGGCCAGCCATTCTTCGAGGGCTTCCGGGTTCTGAAAGAACTCGGCCGACAGATGCTCGAGCTCGTCGATTGTGACCCCCGCCGCAACGAGTGCGCCGTTGTGCGTCCAGGCTTGCCCCGGCGGCGGGAATTCGACGGGGCTGGTCAGCAACACACGGGCATTCAGCAGACACCACGGCGCGTTCGGCTCGACTGGGTCGAGCGTCAGTCGCGCCGCGCACACCTCTCGGAGCCAAGCGCGGAGAAACACGCGGGCCACGTGCGGGCCGCCATGCCGGCGGACCTTGTCGATCAGCCGGTCGCACCCGCAGCGCAGCTCGTAGCACGCCCGCAGCCAGGTGAGGGGCAAGAGCCGTGCGTAGCCGTCATCTTCGAAGAGCGCGATGTTCATATGCCGACCTGGGGAGCAGGGGCCTCCGGCCCGTGCCTCCGCTTGTATGGCTGAGAGAGTAGCCCGCGTTTACACTCCCGGCTATGGGCAGACCCCGTGTTCCGCGGCCGGTCAAGGTTTTCGCCGGGCTGCTCAGCGGCGAACCGGACCTGCTGCGGCGGGCGCGGCAACAGCTCGTCCGCCGGTGGGGGCCGGTCGATCTGG
>CAYMXT010000203.1:0-6822 GCA_964394415.1 uncultured Planctomycetales bacterium | reverse complement strand
CGCGCCGGGATTCGCACGGGCCGGAGGCCCATGCTCCCCACCCAGCAAAAAGGGGACACTACTGATTTCTGAACGTGTCCCGGCGGGGCAAAAAGGGGACACTACTGATTTCTGAACGTGTCCCGGCGCGGGAGCAAAAAGGGGACACTACTGATTTCTGAACGTGTCCCGGCGCGCCGGGATTCGCACGGGCCGGAGGCCCATGCTCCCCACCCAGCAAAAAGGGGCCAGCAAAAAGGGGACACTACTGATTTCTGAACGTTCTCGCCGGTAAAACTGGACGGTCTCGCCAAGCCGCGGGAGCAAAAAGGGGACACTACTGATTTCTGAACGTTCTCGCCGGTAAAACTGGACGGTCTCGCCAAGCCGCGGAGAGCATCAAGAATCAGTAGTGTCCCCTTTTTACACACATCAAGAATCAGTAGTGTCCCCTTTTCACCCTCATCAAGAATCAGTAGTGTCCCCTTTTCACCCTTGCCCTCCAGCAGCTTGCCGACCGTGTTTTTCACGATGTAATCGACAATGTACGTCGGCGTGTAATAGACGCCGCCGGCTTTGCGGACCTCGGGCTTTTCCTCGACCTTGGCGCGGTGGCCGGCGGTGAGGCGGATCACCTTGCCGAGGAACTGCTCGTAGACCTGCCCGAGAATCTCCGCCGGCAGCACCGAGAATTCGTAAGGGCTCTCCGGGTAGTACAGCCCCTGGATGATCTCCTTGAGAACCTTATCGTCGAGCTTGAGGCTCAGCGTCAGCTCGTCCGGCGGCTCGCGGCCGGTCTCCTTCGCGAAGTGAAACAGGCCGGAGTTGTAACGGTCGTCCGCCTGGCGGAAGAGGACGCCGAGGCGCTGGTAGAGGACGCCAGCGTCATCGGCGCGATCGCTCCCTGCCGGTCGCGGCTCGGACCGGGTGGCGCACAGGGCTTGGAGGCCGCCGTAGGGCTCGACGCCGCGGTCCTCGCACATGCGCAGGAAGACGAGGCGGTCGATGGTGCGCTGGACGGCGAAGTTGAGGTCGCGGACGGAGAGCCGCGGGTTGCGCAGGGCGAAGTTCTGCGCCAGCGTCTCGCGCCAGGCTTCGATCTGCCGCAGGAACTCGGCGTCAACTTCGGCCGTGCCCTTCTTGCGCTTGGTGGACTCGGCGTACTTGTCGAAGGCGCCCTTGAGGACCGCGTCCTTGCTGAACAGGCCGGCGATCCAGTCCCACTGGTCCGCGAACTGGTCGCACGTGCAGTAGAACACGCGGGCCGCCGACGCCTTGTCGGTCGGGCTGGGCCGGATGCGGCAGTCGTAGACCGCGAATTCCTCGAAGTCGGTCAGGATCGACAGCGGCAGCTTGCTTGTCCAGGCGTAGCGGCGGAGCTGGTAGGCGGGCTCGGGGTCGGTCTCGAGGCCGACCGCGGGCTTCTTCGCCTCGACGAAGAACTTGCGCGTGCCGCCGATGCGGAAGCAGTAGTCCGGGGCCTTGGTCGCCCCGCCGACCTTGATGGCGTCCTCGTGGATGACGTCCTTGTAGGCTTCGGCGAGGCCCTGCTCGTTGTCGATGTCCCAGCCGAGCGCTTTGAACAGCGGGTCGATGAACTCGCGGCGAGCCTGGGTTTCGTTGTACGCGGGGCTGCGCAGGGCTTCGCGGTTGCGGGTGAACCGCTCAACCAAGTCCTGCACGGCGGTGGGTAACGTGCTCACGGCGTCCTCCCAGGCTCGAATGCACGGTGGCCGGAGACAGCCAGGCGACGTGCGAGGGGTTACGCCGGCAGGCGCAGCGTGTCCTGTGCCCCGGATTGCTCATTGATCACAATCAGCTCTCCGCGAGCCCCCGCCCCAAGCTGTTCGCTGGCGTTCAGCAGCTCGAACCCGTAGACCGTGCCGTCCGGGGCGATGTCAATGTTGAGCTCGTCGCTGATGCGGATGGTCTCGACCTGGGTCGGCCGGTCCCGCAGGTAGATGTACGCGACGTTGTAGCGGGGGTCGTATGTGAGCTTCATGGCCTGCTCTGCTCAGAAGAACTTCACCAAGACCGTGATGACGAGCCAGCCGCGTTCTCGCACGGCGATGGCCTCAACCTGTTTCGTGGCATAATGCCGCCCACGCCAAACCGCATTATACGCGAAGTTCCTGCGAAAGCCGGTCCGTCCGAACTTGGCGGGGAAGGGCTCTCCTTCCAGAACGGTCGCGGCGACCTCCGGTTCGGTTGCGCCGCGTTCGGCCAGGCGGGCCAAGGCATGGGGATGCAAGGTCACGTTCACCGCGTCGGCTCCGCGCCGATCATACCGAGCCGAACGCGAAGTGGAAGGCGCCGGTGGTTGAGTCGTACGGCTCGTCGGATAGGATGCGCTCGGCATCAGAGGATTCGCCAGCGCTCGTGACCGCAGTCGCCATCATCCCCGCCCGTTACGCTTCGACCCGCTTCCCCGGCAAGCCGCTGGCGCGGGCGACGGGGAAGTACCTCATCCAGCACGTCTGCGAGCAGGTGTGTCGAGCGCGTCGCATCGGACGTTGCGTGGTCGCGACGGATGATTCGCGAATCGAAGCCGCCGTCCGCGAGTTCGGCGGCGAAGTCGCCATGACGCAGCCCGACCACCCCAGCGGCACCGACCGCATCGCTGAGGTGGTGCGCGGATTACCGGGCCGGCCCGACGACATCGTGCTCAACGTCCAGGGGGACGAGCCGGAAATCGAGCCGGCGTACCTCGATCGAGTCGTGGAGCGACTCGCAGGTGAGCCGGCCGATTGCCCCGTAGCGACGCTAGCGTGCCCGTTCCCGGACGCGGGCGACCCCCACGACCCGAATTCCGTCAAAGTCGTACTGAATTCCGCCGGGCGGGCGCTGTATTTTTCGCGATCTCTGATACCATACCCGCGAGACGCCGGCGGCAGCGGCCGCGCAAGGTCACCGACTGGAAGCCGGTGCCACACATGGTGGCTGCACCTGGGCGTGTACGCCTACCGTCGGGCGTTTCTTCTCGAGTTCGCCGCGTGGCAACCGGGCGTGCTCGAGCAGGTCGAGAAGCTCGAACAGCTTCGCGTGCTCGAACGTGGGTACGCGCTGGCGGTCGAGTTGGTGGACCATGCTTCGGTCGGCATCGACACGCCACAGGACTATGAACGGTTCGTGGCCCGGTGCCGCGGGTCCGGGTAGCATCGGCCTCCGGCCGGTGCGGTTTGGGTAGCATGGGCCTCCGGCCCGTGCGTGACGACGAATGCGACGGCGGGCGAGACGCCCACCCCACTGGCGAGACGCCCACCCCACTGGCGAGGCGCCCACCCCACTGGCGAGACGCCCACCCCACTGGCAGGTGTGCATGACGAGCGACTGGTTGTTTGAAGCGGTTCGCGATCAGTCCGGGGACACGGAGTTCTATGTCCCCATGCCGGCCGGGTACAAGCCCGGTCAGACCCGCTTCGTCGTCGTCTTCGGGACCGTGATGAGCGGGCTGGGCAAGGGGATCTTCAGCTCGTCGCTGGCCAAGTGCCTCCAGGACAAGGGCCTGGTCGTCACCCCGGTCAAGCTCGAAGGCTACCTCAACATCGACTCGGGGACGCTCAACCCATTCCGACATGGCGAAGTATTCGTGCTCGACGACGGGACCGAGTGCGACATGGACCTCGGCACGTACGAGCGCGCCCTCGACCAGGACCTCAGCCGCCTGAACTTCTGCACCAGCGGGCAGATTTATCGGCGGGTGCTCGAACGCGAGCGGACCGGGGCGTACCTTGGCCGCGACGTGCAGATGATCCCGCACGTGACCGGCGAGGTGAAAAACCGCCTGCGCGAGCTGGCGGTCGCCAGTCGGGCCGACGTCGTGTTCGTCGAGATCGGCGGCACGGTCGGCGACGTCGAGAACGCCCACTACATCGAGGCGATGCGGCAGCTCGCGTTTGAAGAGGGCCGCCACAGCGTCTGCTTCGTCGCGCTGACGTACGTGCTCGAACCCGTCATCCTCGGCGAGCAGAAGAGCAAGGCGGCGCAGCTCGGCATCCGCCGGCTGCTCGAGTGCGGCGTGCAGCCGCACATCATCGCGTGCCGGGCGCACTCGCCGGTGACGCGGAAGGTGCGCGAGAAGATCGCGCTGTTCTCGAACGTACCGCAAGAGCACGTGTTCAGCATGCACGACTGCGAGAGCGTGTACCTGATTCCCGAACTGCTGCGCGGGGCCGGCTACGACAAGGCGGTGATGGAGTGGCTCAAGCTCGAGCCGCGGGTGGACGAGGCCACCGAGCGGAGCAACCGCGAGCAGTGGTCCCAGTATCTCGCCCGGCATCGCAGTGCCAGCCGCGAAGTGAACATCGGCATCACGGGCAAGTACACGGCGGTGCGGGATGCGTACGCGAGCATCCTGAAGGCGTTGGAACACGCGGGGGCGTATCTCCAGTGTCGCGTTCACGTGCAGTGGGTGGACACGTCGGAGTTAACCGACGAAACCGCCGCCGCGACGCTGAAGGATCTGCACGGGATCATCGTCCCGGGCGCGTTCGGCACGCGCGGAGCGGAGGGCAAAATCGCGTGTCTGAAGCACGCCCGCCTGAACCGGCTGCCGTGCCTGGGCATCTGCTATGGGTTCCAGATGGCGGTGATCGAATTCGCCCGCAACGTGTGCGGCTTGGAAGACGCCAACTCGACCGAGATCGACAACGAGTGCCGGCACCCCGTCATCAACCTGCTGCCGGAGCAGAAGGAAATCGAGGGGCTCGGCGGCACGATGCGGCTGGGCGGGTACGACGTGGTGGTGAAGCCCGATACGTTAGCCGCGCGCATGTTCGGCGGCCGGACGCGCATGCGCTTCCGCCACCGCTACGAGGTCGATCCGCGCTACATCCCGCAGCTTGAGGCGGCGGGGATGATCTTCTCCGGTAAATCGCCGCGGGCCGAGATCATGAACGTGCTCGAATTGCAGCCCGCGCTGCACCCGTACTACGTCGGCACGCAGGCCCACCCCGAGCTGACCAGCCGGCCGCTCTCGCCGCAACCGTTTTTTGTGGGTTTGGTCGATGCGGCGTTACGGCGGGCCTACCCGGAATATGCGGAGACGTTGCGGTATCCGCGGGAGCTGGACGATCTGCCGGAGCCGCTGGCGCACGAGCCCGTGGCGCCCGAGACGCGGGTTGAAACTGTGTGACGGACGCGGGGCCCAACGAGCTGGGCTCGTGCGAGATCCCCATCTCGCACGCCGATGCGCCGGGATCTTCGCGCCAGCGAGCGCGCCGCGTCCTGACGGCGCTGCTGCTGCCCCTGCTCGTCGCCATCGTCTACGCGCCGGGGTTCGGCAACGAATTCGTGAGCTGGGACGACTACGAGTACATCCGCGACAACACGCACCTGCGCAACCTCGACGGACTGCGGCGGATTTGGACCACGACCGAACTGCCGCAGTATTACCCGCTGACGTTTACGACACACTGGCTCGAGTACCAGCTCTGGGGTCTCGTCCCGCGCGGCTATTACGCCGTCAGCGTGACCCTCCATGCCATTAACGCCCTGTTGGTGCTGTGGCTGGTCCGCGCGCTCGGCGCCAGCCCGCGGCTCGCGTGGTTCGTCGCCGCCGTGTTCGCGGTGCATCCGCTCCAGGTCGCCTCCGCGGGGTGGATGGCGGAACGCAAGACCGTCCTGTCGGGGCTGTTCTACCTGCTCACGTTCCTGCTTTACCTCCGCCATCGCCGCACCGGACGTTGGGGGTGCTATGGCCTGGCGCTGGCGACGTTCCTGGCGGCGCTGCTCAGTAAGACGGTGATTGTCACGCTCGTGCCACTGCTGGTGTTGACCGACGTTGGTCTGCTCCGCGCCCGCTGGCGGGGGAGTGTCCTGCGCGCCGTCCCGCTGCTGCTGCTCGCGATCGGCCCCTTGCTCGTGACCTCGCAGCGCGAGCAGGCGTTCACCGCCGCGCATGCCCCGCTGGCGCTTCGCCCGCTCGTCGCGGCCACGGCCTTGTGGTTCTATGTGCGACAGACGCTGGCTCCGCTCACGCTGCTGGCGATCTACCCACGCTGGCAACCTACGGCCGCCAGCCTCCTCTGGTGGCTGCCGCTCATGGCCGGCGGCGGTGTCTGCGCGGCGGCGTGGCTCTGGCGGCGGCGCTTGGGTCCGCTCGCGCTTTGGGGTCTGGCGCAATTCGTGCTCACGGCCTTGCCGGCCGTCGGGCTGGTGTACTTCGGCTATCTCCAGCGTTCGCCGGTCGCGGACCATCTCGTCTATCTCGCGCTGCTGGGGCTGGTGCTCGCGATTGCGGCGACGGTCGAGCGCGTGCGCGACGCTCAGGGCGGGCGACCGCGGCGTACGCTGGTGAACCTCGCGGCGCTCGTGGCCGTTGCGGCCCTCGGCACGAAAACGTGGTTCCAGGTGCAGGTCTGGCGCGGACCGGAAACGCTCTGGAACTACGTTTTGCGGCACAATCCGACCGCCGGCGTGGCCCACGGCAACCTCGGCGTACGCCGCGCCGCGGAGCACCGCTACCCCGAGGCCCTGGCCCATTTCGAGCAGGGGACGCGCTTCGATCCCGATTGCCAGGAGCTCTGGGTGGGCCTCTCGGCGGCGCTGGTCGACGTGGGGCGGCCGGCCGAAGCGCTGGCCCCCGCGCGGCGAGCGCTCGAGCTGTCGCCCCGCGAGAGCTTCACCCATCTCGCGCTCGGTAACGCGTTGCTGGCCAGCGGAAATCTCGCGGCGGCACGCCCCGCGTTCGAGGCGGCGGCGAACCTGGACCCCGGCAACGCGGAGGTCCGCGCCCGCGTCGGGCAGGTGCTGGCATTGCAGGGTCGCACCGCGGACGCGATTGCAGCCTTCGAGCACGCCCTGCGTCTGGACCCGCATGAAGTTCATGCCCACGAGCTGCTC
>CAYMXT010000202.1:0-6837 GCA_964394415.1 uncultured Planctomycetales bacterium | reverse complement strand
ACGTCGGGTTCCACGGGTGTCGTCCCGGCGCGCCGGGACTCCACCCGTGGCTACGCTCCGACACCCCTACGGGGTGCAGGCGAGGCCACGCCAGAGCCGCCTGAAGTGTCACGGACCCCGCGGCTCCCCGCGCTATGACGAGGGGTGATTCGCCGCCACCGCCGCCGGGGCACGCCAATCCGTCTCGTACAGCTCATACCCCGCCGGCTCTAACCCCAGTCGCTGGTACACCGCCTGCGCCCGCGTGTTGCGGCGGTCCACGTACAGCCGCAGCCCGCACACCCGGCCGTCGCGGCGCGCCTCCGCCGCGACGTGCTCGTGCAGCGCCCGGTACACGCCGTGGCGGCGGTGGTCCGGCCGAACATACACGCTCTGAATCCACCAGAACACGCCGTCCCGCCAGTCCGAGAATTCGAAAGTGATGAGAACTTGTCCCACGACACTCCCCGCGCACTCGGCAACGTAGTACACTCCCAACGTCGGATCGGACAGCAGCCGCCGCACGCCGCACGCGACCACCGCCGCCTGGAGTTGGCGACCTTCGCTCTCGCTGGCGAGCGCGGCGTTGAAGGCGGCGATGACGTCGGCGTCGGCCGGCGTGGCTCGCCGGATGGAAAGAGCTTTCATGTCATGAGGGTAGCCACGCACTGAGCGATGATCCAGAACTGGAAGAACAAACGCGTCACGGTCATGGGGCTGGGCAGCTTCGGGGGCGGCGTCGGCGTGACGCGCTGGCTCGTCGCGCAGGGGGCCAAGGTGCTCGTCACCGACAAAGCACCCGCCGAGAAGCTGAAAGACGCGCTCGAACAGCTCACGGGGCTGGACATCACGTACCGGCTCGGCGGACATGAACAGCGTGACTTTCGCGCTCTCGACCTCGTCGTCGTGAACCCGGCGGTGCCGGAAGCGTCGGAACACCTCCAGATCGCCCGCGCGGCGAACGTCCCCCTCACGACGGAGATCAACCTCTTCGTCGAACGCTGCCCGGCCCGCTGCATCGGCGTCACCGGCAGCGTCGGCAAGAGCACGATCACGGCGATGGTTGGGCATGTCCTTCAGGGGAGCATCGGCCTCCGGCCGGTGCGCGCGGCGACGGAGGGGGGACCAGCCCTCGCACGCCGGGTGTGGGTCGGCGGCAACATCGGCCGGTCGCTGCTCGACGTGCTGCCGGATATGACCGCCGACGACGTGGTCGTCCTCGAGCTCTCCAGCTTTCAGCTTCAACGCACGCCGCTGGTCCGTTGGAGCCCACATGTCGCCGTCGTCACCGACATCACCCCGAACCACCTGGATTGGCACGGCACATTCGAGGCGTACACGGCGGCCAAGCTGAACATCGTGCGGTTTCAGGATCCCTGCCGCGACGCCGTCCTGGTGCATCAGCGCCTGAACATCCCGCAACTCGTCGAGCAGACGCCGGGCCTGCGCGGCGCCACGTTGCAACCGTGGTCCTATGGCCTGGACAGCGACACGCCCCGTGTGCTCCGCGGCGCGCAGGAAATCCGCTGGGAAAAGCTGCGGCTCGCCGTCCCCGGCCGCCACAATCGTGAGAACGCCGCCGCAGTCCTCGGCGTCGCCCACACGCTGGGCGTGCCGGGTGAGACCGCGCTGGCGGCCCTGGCGACGTTCAAGGCCCTGCCGCACCGGCTACAGCGCGTCGTTGAAACCGGCGGCGTCACGTACTACGACGACTCGAAATCCACTACGCCCGAGGCGGCCCTCACCGCGCTCGCGGCTTTCGACGCACCTCTGCTGGTGATTCTCGGTGGCTACGACAAGGGCAGCGACCTCCGCCCGCTCGCGCAAACCGCCGCCCGGCGCGCCCGACTCGTCGCCTGCATCGGCAAGACCGGCCGCGGAATCGCGGATGCGGTGACCAGCGCCGGGGGACGGGCCGAATACTGCGGCGATCTGGCCGCCGCGGTCGCACGCTGCGGCCAGGAGGCACGCGCCGGCGACGTGGTTTTGCTGTCCCCGGCCTGCGCGTCGTGGGACCAGTTCTCCGATTACCGCGCACGCGGCCGCAGGTTCGCTCAGCTCGCGCGCGGCGAGCTCCACAGGTGACGGCGAAAAGAGCGACATCTATCATGCACGAGGAGGTCGTAGGGTTTGCTCGCTTCTCGCTGCATGGTCGAAAAAGCCACCTGGCTATGTAGCCGCGGGACACGAATTCCGGACAAGCTGGCACAGACGAATCGTCTGAGCTCCACAGACACGGACGGATCGTCTGTGCTGCCGAGCTCGCCACTCCGCGGCTGGCGACGCCGGCACGCTCCGCGCAGCCCCGGACGGGACGTGAGAGTAAAGCCCACGGCGCGAGCCGTGGGAACCTGGAGGGCCCGCCGCCCGCAAGCCCCGGAGGGGCGAAAGAACGTCGCCCCACGGTATCATGGGTGTACGCACTCTGGGGACCAACGACGATGGCGCACAGCTTCGCAAACCTGCTAACCCACGTGATTTTCAGCACCAAGGACCGGCAGCCGCTGATTGACGACAAGCTCAAGCCGCGCTTGATGGCCTACCTCGGCGGCATCGTTCATGAACTCGGCGGCGTCGCGTTGCTGATCAATGGCCCGGCGGATCACGTCCATGCGCTCGTCAAACTCCCGCACACCTTTGCCGTGGCGGATGCCATGCGCGTAATCAAGACCAACTCCTCGCGCTGGGTCCATGAGACGTGGCCGGCGCGGCGGGCGTTCGCGTGGCAGGCCGGCTACGGGGCTTTCAGCGTGAGCCAGTCGCATGTTGAGGCCGTGCGCTCGTATATCGCCGGGCAGGAGGAACACCACCGGCGTGTCACGTTTCAGGACGAGTTCCTTGAGTTTCTCCGCCGGCATGGCATCGAGTACGACGAGCGGTACATCTGGGAGTGATTGACCGGCATGGGGTGTGCCACGTCTTGCGATTGTCTCTTTCGCCCCGCCGGGGCTTGGGGGCGCGTGCGCCTGTCTACCCACGGCTTGCGCCGTGGGCTCTATTCTGTCGCCGCTCCGCGGCTGGGATTCGGTGGGCCACGCTCCCCCACGGCTTGCGCCGTGGGCTTCGTTCTGTCGCCGCTTCGCGGCTGGGATTCGGTGGGCCGCGCTCCCCCACGGCTTGCGCCGTGGGCTTCATTCTGTCGCCGCTTCGCGGCTGGGGCACTGGGACGCTCCGTGCAGCCCCGGACGGGGCGCGAGAATAAAGCCCACGGCGTGAGCCGTGGGTACACGACGGTGCGCCCGGCCCTCAGCCCCGGACGGGGCGAAAGAGCGCGTGCCGATGGGAAGTGTGGGTCGCGTTCGGTATCCCGCACAATTGTGATGACGCGATCCGCCGACCACGATTCGTGGGGCCGGTCGCGGCGGTCTCAGGGTGTACGCAATGCCTGACCCGGAACCCAAACGCTGCCTCGGCTGCGGGTACGTCCTGGACCACCTGACGGAGTCGCGCTGCCCGGAGTGCGGGCGCGGGTTTGATCCGGAGGAGCCGCGGACGTACTGCGCGCCGGGCCGTGGGGGGCATGCACTCGTCATCGCGGCCGTGGTTGGCACACTGGCAACCGCTCTTCCGATCGCGTTCGAGGTTGCCCATGAACTCCCGTGGCCGGAGGACATCCACATCACGCAGTTCTGGCAAGCGCTTATAGGCGTCGTCGGAGTGGCTGGCGTGATTTGCAGCCTGTTATCGATTGGCCGTGCGCTCGACCACCTGCGCCGGCGCCACTGGATCGCGCTCGAACGACGGCGCATCCGACGCGCGCTACTCATCAGTACCATCGCAGTCTGCCTGTTCTTGTCGAGTTGCCCGTGGTCGCGCGGCTCGGACGGCTCACTGCATTACGGGCCGTTCATTCTGAGGGCTGGGAACGGATCAAACCGGTGATCTGCACCGCGATGACAGCCGGCGCCTCTGTCGCCCCTCCGGGGCTCGAACTACGATGAGGGCACCCGCGACCCAGGGCTTGCGCCCTGGGCTATGTTCGGCCGCCCCTCCGGGGCTACGGATCGAGCGGCGCGCCGGGGTTGGCACGGCGGCCGATCGCATCCGCGGCGGCCGGTGCGGAGCCCGGCCGCCACACGCCGACGACTGGCTGCGATAGGAGTCGATACTTGGCGAAGCACACATCTCCCCGAGCGAGAAAAACGCGCGGCAACGGCCGCGACCGCGCCGCCGCCGGCGAGCGCATCACGAAGCTGGCCCGCGCGGTCGTCGGCGTCATCCACGACCGCGAAGACCCCTACGTCGATATCCCCGCCCGCACGCTCAGCAACGTCCAGTTCAACCCGACCAAACGCATCATCGAGCTGCTCGACGGCAAGCAACGCCGGTCGTTTTTCAGCCTGCTCGGCCGCCGCGGCGGCGAGGGCAGCCAGGCGAAGAAGTTCATGCAGACGCTGCGGGTCGCGGAGGTGTGTCGGAAGCTCATCGACGCCGACGACTCAACCAGCATCCGCGATCTGTACTACAACCTGAAGGTGCCGATCAAGTCCGCCGACGGGAAGGCCAAGGAGCTGGTGTTCTACGAGCAGGAGGAATCCGACCCGATCATCGAGGACATCGAAGTCGCCGTCGCAGCGTTGCGCGAGGAGTTGGGCGTCCACGCCGAGACCAAGGGCGCGATGGTCGGTCCGCTGACCATCGTCGACAACGGCGACACGATCGACCTGGCGACGATGGGCTCCGGCGGCTGGGCGGTGCCGAGCATCGTCGAGGCCGACGTGATCCAGTTTGTCAAAAGCAAGGCCGAATACGTCCTGTTGATCGAAAAAGGCGCCGTCTGGCAGAGATTCAACAAGGACCGCTTCTGGGAAAAGCACCGTTGCATGATTATTCACGGGGGGGGGCAGCCGCCGCGCGGCGTCCGGCGGCTGGTGTTCCGAATGCACCATGAGCTGAAGCTGCCGGTGTACGTGCTCGTGGACAACGACCCGTGGGGCTACTACATCTACAGCGTCGTCAAGCAGGGGTCGATCAACCTGGCGTTCGAGAGCCAGCGGATGGCGATTCCGGCGGCCCGCTTCGTGGGCATGAGCAGCTTCGATGCGGACGAGTTCGACATTCCGCCGCACGTCCCGATGCCGCTGACGGAGGAAGACCGCCGGCGGGCCCGCGAAATCCGCGAATATCCGTGGTTTGCGAGCAAGCCGTGGCAGCGCGAGATCAAGCACATGGAGGCGTTGGGGGTGAAGCTGGAGCTGGAAGCGCTGTCGAACAAGAACTTCAGCTTCATCACGGAGACCTATTTGCCGCGGAAGCTGAAGGAGAGGCGGTGGTTGGATTAAGCGACGGGTCGCGCCGGGGGCGGTCCGCGAGGAACCCGGTCTTGAGCGGGCAGCAATTGTGAACCTCGTGCGCCGTCTGCTGAGTCTGCTTCTCACCCGCCGGTATCAGGTGACGGACCACGCTCTGGAAGGGCTGGATGACGACCAACTCAGCTTCGCGGACATCCTCGCCTGCCTCGTTTCGGGCCGCGTCCGGCGTTCGTGGCCGCAGCAACGCAAGTACGAGGTTGAGGGTCGCGGCGTGGACGGCCGTCGGCTGCGTGTGGTCGTTCGCTTGCTGCCGGGGCCGCGAGTTCGTATTATCACAGTGTATGAAGTCCGTTAGGCGCAAGGTGGCTGACCGGTGCGAGTATTGCGGGGAGATTACGCAGCCGGCGCGTGTCCGGGTGTATCGGCAGCGCGGCCCGCGCCGCATCCTGTTCGAGCGCGTCCCGGCGCTCATGTGTCGCGCGTGCGGACACCGCACGTTTGAGCCCGCCGCGGTCGAGTCGATGGAAGCCGTGCTGCTCCAGGGGCATGTGAAGGGGCGGAGCGTGCGTGTCTCGGTCGTATCTGGCTGACGGCGCGGCGCGGGCGGCAAAGCTGGAGCTGGAAGCACTGTCGAACAAGAACTTCAGCTTCATTACGGAGACGTACTTGCCGCGGAAGCTGAAGGAGAAGCGGTGGCTGGATTGAGGAACCCGGTTTGACGTGACGCGGTATAATGACGGAAAAGGCTGTGTAAGCATCGGCCGACAGGTGCAGTGCGATGGTGTCCAGCAACCGTCCAACCCCGGATGACGCGGCCCGGCGCGGCGAGGAGCTTTACGAACGGACCATTCGCGCGCAGGTCGAACCGCAGCACCACGGACGAATTCTGGCCCTCGACTGCGACACCGGCGACTATGAGATCGCGGATGAAGTCGTCGCGGCGGTGCGCGGCCTGCGGCGGCGACGGCCCGTGGCGCTGCCCTACATCCTCCGCGTTGGATTTCCGGCGGTCTTCACCCTGGGAGCACGGCTGAGAGCAGTTCCGCAGTGATCCGGGGCATGGTGACAGACCGTCTCGAAGCCACACTCACCATCACCTTGCGCGCGGCGGACGATCAGCCTGTTGAGGTGCGCGCGGTGGTTGACACCGGCTTCAACGGACATGTAGCGTTGCCTGCGGCGATCATCGAGCGCCTCGCACTCGAACCACTCGGTCAGTTGCCCGCGCTGCTCGGGGACGGGCGGCGCGTGGTGTTGGCCGTTTACGACGCGACGGTCATGTGGGAGGGGGTGGAGCGCGAGGTTGAGGCGCTGCACTCGGACGCCGGCGCGCTCGTCGGGATGTCGCTCCTGCGCGATTCCGAGCTGCGGATCGTGGTACGTCCCGGCGGTCCGGTGAGCGTGGCGCCCCTGGCGCCGGAGCGTCGCTGAAGACCGCCTCCGCCCGCTGAGCTTCCCGCTCAGCGCCCGCCCACAATCCGCCGGCGAAACGCCAGCCCCAGCGCGACGCACGCACCGTAGAGCACGAGCTGGATGCTCGCCCGCACCAGCGTCGTGTACGCGGCCCCGCGCACCGGCTGGTCTCCGGGGATGAGCAGCAGCGCCG
>CAYMXT010000201.1:0-6884 GCA_964394415.1 uncultured Planctomycetales bacterium | reverse complement strand
CACGGGTGTCGTCCGCTGTCGCGGACTCCACCCGTGGCTACAGCCCGGCACCCCTGCGGGGTGCAGCCCAATGCCCTGCGCACCGCGCCATGCCAAACACGTGCCCAGCCTTGCTGGCAAGCAACGACACAGCCGAACTGTGTCGCTCCCAAGCTTGGGTCGCGAACTCCGCGGACCGGACACTAGTCCTTCTCGTACTTCTTGAGCCGCTGCTTGTACTCGTCGCGCTCACGCTTAGCGTCTTCCGCCTTGCGCTTCAGCTTGGCGTTGTCCTGCTCCAGGTGCTGGAGGTTCTGATACGCCTTGTCCAGCTCCTGCTGCGCCTCTTCCAGCGTCGCCGGGTGCGGCACGCGGCTGCTGTCCACCGGCGGCGGCCGGCTGCCGACGTTCACCTCGATCCGCTCCGGCGCCGTGACGCAGCCGCTGATGATGACGACGAACACGATCCCAACCAGGCTCACCAACCCACACGTTCGCACGACCCATTCCTCCGCGGAGACGCCGTAACGCGCCCCGCGCATCTTCCCCGCGGCCGGTGCGGCCGTCAAAACGTGCGGGGGTGTGGAGCGCACGGGTTACAGAATTGGCACGTCGAGCACGCTGGCCAGCGGCTTCAGCGTCGCGCACATCTGCCGAAACGTCGCGAAATCCAGCGATTGCTGCCCGTCCGACAGCGCTTCGCGCGGGTTCGGGTGGACCTCGACGATCAGTCCGTCCGCTCCCGCCGCCAGCGCGGCCCGCGACATCGACGGCACATACTCCGCCCGCCCGGTGCCGTGGCTGGGATCGATGATGACGGGCAGGTGCGACAGGTGCCTCACCACCGGGATGATCGAAAGGTCCAGCGTGTTCCGCGTGTGGTCCGCGAACGTCCGCACGCCGCGCTCGCAAAGGATCACCTGCCGGTTTCCGCCGGCCATGAGGTACTCGGCGGCGAGCAGCCATTCCTCGACGGTCGCGGCCATGCCGCGCTTGAGCAGCACGGGTTTGCTGGCTTTGGACAGCCGCCGCAGGAGCGCGTAGTTCTGCATGTTCCGCGTGCCGACCTGGAGCACGTCGGCGACTTCCTCGACCGCGGCGGCACTTTCGGTGTCGAGCACTTCCGTCACGATGCCGATCCCCGTTTCCTGCCGCGCCTTGGCGAGAATGCGCAGCCCCTCCTCGCCCAGCCCTTGGAACGCGTATGGGCTGGTCCGCGGCTTGTACGCCCCCGCGCGCATCAGACTGACGCCGAGCCCCCGCAAAAAATGCGCGGACTCGATGATCATCTTCTCATTCTCAACCGAGCACGGGCCGGCGATCAGTGTGAAACCCCCACCGATGCGGGTAGATGCGATGTTGAACACGCTCGGTTCGGTGTGCGTCTCGCGCGAGACGAGCTTGTAGCCGACCGTGACGCGGACCACGTCCTCGACGCCCGGCATCATCAGCAGGACGTCGCGGCCCTCCGGCCCGCGGTTGCCGGTGATGCCGATCGCGGTCCGTGACGCGCCGGGGATGACGTGTGGCTCATACCCCAGGGACCGGATTCTTGCAGCGACCGCGTCGATTTCACTGGGCGTTGCGGTCGCATGCATGACAACGAGCATTGCGTACTCCTGGCGCCCGGCGAATTCGGCCCGCGCCCGCGGCGCGTCCGGGCGGCCGCCACGGCGGCGGTCCTGGGTCGGCAGCCCGCACCGCGATATTTCGTCAGCGTAGCGGCAAGTCCCGTGGTTTCCAAGCCTTGCGCGACAGCCCGAAATAGCTTGCGGACCCGCCGAACGCCGCGGAGGCGGCAGCGTACCTTCCAGCAGGTCCGCGTGGCGGCCCCGGGAGTGGGTGCGCGCGGCGGTGGACAAGGCACTTACACAGCCGACCCGACCGATGTTAGTATAGTAGGATTGGAGGCTCGCCAAGTCGCCGGTTCTGGAGCAGGTTGGATATGCGGCTGCACTTTTTTTCGGTCGGAGGTGTGCTGTTGAGTCTTGCGCTCGCGGCCGCGCCCGCCCAGGCGCAG
The DNA here is from genome assembly GCA_964394415.1 of uncultured Planctomycetales bacterium. Taxonomy (GTDB): domain Bacteria; phylum Planctomycetota; class Phycisphaerae; order UBA1845; family Fen-1342; genus JAGVEP01. Next base: position 4,885 of record CAYMXT010000201.1, on the reverse strand, counting down.
TACCAGCGCAACATCGAGGATCTTGCCTATCGTCCCGGCGAGCGCGGCCCGTCGCAGTCGATTGGCGGGAGCCGCACGGGCGCCCCCCGTGCGCAGCCGTTACAAGCCCCGCGGCGTGACGTGGCCTTGCTCGGCAATCGCTTCTTTCAGTTCGGGAACACGCGGCGGAACTACCAGTCGGATCAGGCGCTTTCCACTGCCCAGGTTGGCATGTACGGTTATCGGGAGCGCAGCGCCGCCGTCGGCGCGCTGGGCATGGGCTTCAACCCACAGATCGCGGCCCTCGCGGGACTCCGGGCGGTGACCGACCCTGGCATGCCGCTGCCCTACGTGGGCGTCGGCTACGTCCCCGGACTGGACGCCCACCAGTACACGCCGCGGGCGGTTGAGCCGACGCGCTTCCACGAGCTGCTCGGTCTCACGCCGACGCCCCCGCCGGTCGCGGGCGGGCCCGTGCCTTCCATCGCCGTGCAGTTGGAAGAGGAGACGGCGAAGCGCACCGCGCGGGCCGAGCAGGAGGGGATTCAGTACTTCAAGGCCGCGACCGTCGAAATCCGCACGATTGACCCCACGACCCGAATCGAGCGCTACCAGGAGTGCGCGGACTGCGAATACAAGCTGGTCCAGTCCATCGCCAGTCTGCGCCTGGCTTCCGATCTGGACAGTCAGGATCATCTTCCCAATGTGCTCCTGACCCATGCGTACCTTGAGCAGCGGCGCCCCCGCATGGCCCTCGATTCCCTGCTCGAGGCGGTGCGCCGCCGGCCAGACTTTCTGACTCTCGAGCTGGGGCAGGAGCAGCCCTTCGCAAACTACTTCGGCGACGCGCGCTCCGGCCGCTCGATGTTCCTGGAGGCACAGTTGCGCCGCTACTCGCGGCTCAGCGAGCTGAGCCCCGACCACGCAGAGTCGCTCGCGCTCGAAGCCTACTGTACCTGGCGACTGGGCGAACACGTGCGTACGCACGAAGCCGCGCAGATCTTGGAGGCCCTCGCGCTGCGCGATCCTGAGCAAGCTGGCTATCTGCTGGGCTTCGCGCTCGTGCTCCGTAACGCGACGGCCCGCTGACGCGCGTGCCTGCCAGCGCGCTGACACGACATGGACGCTCACGCAAGAAACTCGGACCCGCCTGACTGGCTGGCCTGGTCGCGGCAGCACCGCCTGCTGCTGAGCGGCCTGGCGCACGTCGCGCTGTTCGCCGGCTCCTGGTTCCTGGCGTTCGGGCTGGCCTACAACTTCAAGCAGTCGGCCACTCTGGGGCGCCCGCTGCTGTGGCTGAAGTCGCTCTTCACCGACGTGGGCACGCCCACGCCCGGCCCCATCGACTGGTTCACCGATTTCTTCCTGCCCCTGCTGGTCCCCGTCGTCTGCATCAAGCTGACGATCTTCGTGCTCGCCGGGCTGCACCGCGCCTCGTGGCGCTACGTCAGCCTGCGCGACGTCTTCGCCGCCGCCCGCGCCGCCTGGTGGAGCTTCTTCGTCATCTTCCTCCTCTACTACGGGCTCCAGAACGCCCGACTCTTCGGTTTTGAAATCGCCACCTTCGGCGAGAAGTTCCCGGATTCGGTCTTCGTCCTCGATTTTGCCGGGACGATTGCGATGGTCTGCGGCGCCCGGCTGGCCGTGCGGCTCTATCACGAGGAAGTCCGCCCAACCGCGGAAGGCGCGGTGCCGAAGCTGCTCATCCTGGGGGCCGGCAACGCGGGCGAGAACGTCGTCCGCGAAGTGCTGCGCATGCCCGTCATGCGCTACCGCATCGTCGGCTTCCTCGACGACGACTCCAGCAAGTTGGGCGCTCAGATACACGGCTTCGAGATTCTCGGTCCGATCGACAAGATCAAGGAAATCTGCGCCGAACACGCCGTGGACGAAATCCTGATCGCGATGCCGTCGGCCACGCGCGATCGGCTGCGGCGTGTCGTCGAGCTGTGCCAAGGCACCAACCTGCGCTTTAAGACGTTGCCCGCCCTCACCGACCTGATCGCCGGCCGCGCCTCGGTCAAGGAAATCCGCGACGTCGAGATCAACGACCTTCTCGGCCGTCCCCCGGTCCAACTGGACGACGACGAGATCGCCAAGTTCATCCGCGGGCGGGTCGTGCTCGCGACCGGCGCGGGCGGCTCGATCGGCGCCGAAATGTGCCGCCAGATGGCCCGCTTCGCCCCGCGCCGCCTGGTCCTCGTCGAACAGGCCGAGCCCGCCCTGTTCCTGATCGACCAGGAGCTGCGGCGTTCGTTCCAGGAGATCGACTTTGTGCCCTACATCGCGGACATCTGCGATGCCGCGCGCCTGGACGCCATCTTCGCCCGCGAACGCCCCAGCGCCGTCGTCCACGCCGCCGCCCACAAGCACGTGCCGATGATGGAGCACAACCCCGGCGAGGCCCTCAAGAACAACATCCGCGGCACACGCATGGTCGCCGACGCCGCCCACCGCCACGCCGTCGAGAAATTCGTCACCATCTCCACCGACAAGGCGGTCAACCCGACCAGCATCATGGGTTGCTCCAAGCGCGTCGCCGAAATGTACGTCCAGGGCCTCAGCACCCGCTCCAAGACCCAGTTCGTCACCGTCCGCTTCGGCAACGTCCTCGGCAGCAGCGGCAGCGTGATCCCCATCTTCCGCGAGCAGATCGCCCGCGGCGGCCCCGTCACCGTCACCCACCCCGAGATGGTCCGCTACTTCATGACCATCCCCGAGGCCGCGCAGCTCGTGCTCCAAGCCGCCTCGATGGGCCACGGCGGCGAGATCTTCGTCCTCGACATGGGCGAACCCGTCAAGATTGTTGACCTCGCCCGTGAGATGATCACCCTCTCCGGCTTCCGCCCCGACGTGGACATCAAGGTCGCGTTCTGCGGGATGCGCCCCGGCGAAAAGCTCTACGAAGAGCTGGCCATCGACGGGGAGAACGTGGCCCGCACCGCGCACCCCAAGGTCGGCATCTGGAAGAACATTCCGCCCGACTGGGACACGCTTGTGCCCCAGATCGATCGGCTTGTCGCCGACGCCGACGGTCTGAGCCGCGACGACACCCGCCGCCGGTTGCGTGAGATCGTGCCCGAGTTCTACATCGAACCCCCGCCGCCCGCCGCGGCCGCCGCCCCGCGGGGTCCGCTCACGGTCGCGGCCGCCAACGCCAGCGCCGCCCCGGCCTGACGCCACCTGCGTCGCCCCGCGGCCACGGTGCCTTCACCCAGCCGGTCCGCGTGCGCCGCCCTCCGCCAGCACAGCGCACGAATGCCCCATCACCCACGCCATCGCCGCGCCGGACAAAGCCCACCGCGGGGCGGAATGTCACCGGGACTCGACCGGTGCTCAGCTTCCGCCCGAAGCCCGGCTGATCGCCGTCCCGAGGTCGATCGCGGCGCCGGCGATATCGTCGGCAAACGCCTGCTCAGTCAGCGGGACACCGAGCAGCACGGCCAGCAGCCCGGCGGCATACACACGTAGACGTTGGCGCATTGTTACACCTCGCTCGCGGGTTTGGCCTGACGGCCCGACTGGACACGCAGTCTAACGCTCCGCTCGGCGCCGTCAACCGGCACGGCGCCTCACTTGACCTTGAGTTGCGGCAGGGGCGTGCGCTTCCGCGACTGCTCCGCGACCGCCGACTCCAGCCGCGTCAGGAAGTCCTCGAGCGCGGCGACGATGTGCGGCTCGACCTCCGTGTAGTTCGCGAACGGCCGGCCGGCGTCGCCATGCACCCGCAGCGCGACGTGCAGCGGAATCGCCCCGAGAAACGGCACGTTGAGTTCCGCGGCGGCCCGCTGGGCACCGCCGTGGCTGAAAATCTCGTCGCGCTGTCCGCAGTGCGGACAGACGTAGTAGCTCATGTTCTCGACGATGCCGAGCGGTTGCACCCCGAGCTTCTGGTACATCCGCAGGGCCCGCACGGCGTCGAGCAGGGCCACGTCCTGCGGCGTGCAGACGATGACCGCCCCCGTGAGCGGGATGCTCTGTGCCAGCGTGAGCGGGATATCGCCAGTGCCCGGCGGCAGGTCGACGATCAGGTAATCCAGCGTGCCCCAGTTGGTGCGGTCAAGAAACTCCTTGACGTATTTCTGAGCCATCGGCCCGCGCCAAATCACCGCCTGATCCGGGCGGATCAGGTAGCCGATGCTGACGATCTTCAGGCCATCCACCTCGGCCGGCAGCACGCGGCCGTCCGGGTCCAGCTCCAACTCACGGCCTTCCGTCCCGGTCAGCTTCGGCAGCGACGGTCCGTACACGTCGGCATCGAGCAAAGCGGCCTTGCGGCCCCGACGCAGCAACCCGACCGCCGCGAGCAGCGCGAGCGTGCTCTTGCCGACGCCGCCCTTGCCAGCGCCGACCGCGACGACGTGTTTGACGCCGAAGAGCGCGTGGGGACTGGGCTGTTCGCTATCGGCCATCGGTGGAACTCCGCACAGTAAGCGGCCTCATGGTAACGATAGGCGGGCCCGGTGCGGATAGCGAGTCGGGGGGCAACCGGCGTGCGCCGGACTACAAGAGCGGCGTGCCCCAGGCGGTGGCGAACGCTTCGTCATTGACGACCGCGAAGAAGCCGTTGTCGTCCGCTTCGATGTCGTAGACGGCCTCGTTCAGACCGCGCATCGCGAAGTAAAACGTCAGCGCCTGGCGCAGCGTGTCCTCTTCCGCATCGTGCGGCAGATCCAGGTCCACGACGCGGACCTCGGTATTGTCGTAACCGAAACGGGGCACACATCGAATGGCCAGCGCTGTCCGTCGCATGTTCTTCTTTCCGTGGCGGCCCACTACTGACTGCCGCCACCTATATTATACGGACTGGAACGGGGGGGTGTTCAAGGGGGCTGACGATTGTCGGCCACGATCCGAACCCGCCACGCCAGTGGCGGGCCAGCCGGCCAGTGGGGTAGCGCAGCGC
>CAYMXT010000200.1:0-6961 GCA_964394415.1 uncultured Planctomycetales bacterium | reverse complement strand
AGTTTTGATAATCTGGACGTCGCGGGTCTAGAATTGGTCCTGCGGGCCGCCGGCCTGACCTGCTGACGGACAAGCCGCGCTAACAGAACCCGCCACGCAAGTGGCGGGCCGACGGGCCCCGCACTGGCGTGCGGGGTTCTGAAACCCGGCCGCCGTGCGGCGGCAGCAGCGCGGGCGGATGCACAAAGCGGGGCTTCAAGTCAAAACCGAGTCATAACTCTTCTACTATACAGGTGTGACGGGCGGCGAAGCCGACCCAGAGTTGTGCGGGGCGACGAACACCACCCTCACGCAGAGCGCAGTTCGACGACTCGAAGACAAGCCGCCAGCCCCGCCCCCGGCTGGCGGACGCGAACCGCGGCGTTCGCGCGTTCCACCTCGGGCAAGGTCTATTCGGCCCGCCGGCGAGCTCGACCTCCCCCGGGCCGCGTTGCGAAAGGAAGATGGCCATGCTAACGACGAACTCAAGACACACGGTCATGACGGCGCTGGTTGCGGCGGCGGCGCTGGGTACGGCCCTGGTCGCGCAACTCTGGCCGGCCGCGGCCTGGGCAGCGCCAGGCGGTGCGCCGCTGCGGGGCGGCGACGGCCGGAATGACCCCAACCGGGCCGTCGCGGTCTTCGTCGAGTACACCTTCGACGACCCCAATGCGCCGAACCAGCCGAGTCAGGTCGTGGAACCCGATCAAGTCAGACGCCATCAGACGAGAGATCCGAACATGACTACGGGTGGCCAGAATCCGCCCCAGCCGCGCGAAAGCCACCCGGCCTGGCCGGGCCGCACGGGGCTGTACGGGCTCTCCGGTGCCAACAAGTCCGGGTACGTGCGGATCTACATTGACAACTTCCCTGTCAAGGAGAACGACAAGTACGTGAAGGTCGAATACGACATGCTTACGAATTGCCCCGATGAGAATACGGGGAAGCCGCCAATCGTGGAGGGGGAGGGATCATCCACCCGACCGGTCGGCAAGGACGAGGCTCCTCAGCAGCCCGACGGATCGTTCCATTTCACAGTCGAGCGAGTCATCAAGCCGCAACCGAAGCGCGAAGCAGTCACCATCCCGCTTAAGACTGGGTCGCACGCGGACGATTACGTCTATCTCGACAACATCACCATCTCGACGAAATGTATACCAAAGGAGGCCGACCCCAATGATCCCAATTACGTGTATCACAGCCAATATGGCTCGTCGCGCTACCACTACTTCGACGCACCCGCCTGGCCCCCGGCCGCCTACCTCGCGGTCACGTCGCCTTGGTCCGCCGGCGTGTCGTGGAACCAGGGCGGCAGCTTCCCGCCCGTCTGGCTGCCAGGGGTCACCGACCACGAAGGCGTCTTCGGCCTGCCCGGCGGCTATCCCGCCGACGCGACGCTCGGCGTACACCTCGACGGCCAGGCCCCGCCGGTCGAGGTCCAGTACGTGGACTACCAGTTCGATTACTACGCCGCCGACGGCGGGATGGTCTCGTGGGAGCCGCTGATGTCGCCCGGGACCGTGATCCAGGATTATCAGGAGGAAGTTGTGGGCATCTGCAACGGCTGGCAACGCGTCTACCTCGCCTTGCAGGTCGCCCCGCCGCCGCTGTGGCAGGAACTCAACTGGACGCTCGTCAGCGCGGGCCGGAGCGGACCGGTCGTGATCGACAACATCCTGCTGTCCGACAGCACGAGCTGGAGCGATTTCTGGCGCGACCCGTTGGACCTCTATGACGTGGACACTGGCCTGCACGGGCGGGAAGGCTGGAAGGGCTGGGATAACAACCCGGCCGCCGACGGCTTCGTCACAGATTCACGGGCGTACTCGCCGTACAACTCGCTGGCGGTCGCCGGCCCGACGGACCTGGTACGGCCATTTAACGGCTTTACGTCCGGCAGGCACGTCTTCACCGCCTGGGAATACGCCCCCGTGGATTTTCAGTCGTACTGCGATCCCTACGGCCACTGCGGCTCGTATCTGATACTACTGAACACGTACAACGACGGCGGGCCGTACAACTGGTCCGTGCAACTGCACGCCGACTCCGTCACGGGCGCCTTCATTCGCGACGGGCAGGTGCCGGTGTCGCTGCCGCTGATTACGGGTGAGTGGGTGGCGGTCGACGTGCTGATCGATCTCGATGCCGACCTGTACCGGGTGTACTACGACGGGGTCGAGCTGGGCACCGCGGCGTCGTGGTCCGCCGGGATCTATGGCGGCGGCGGCGGTGCGGTCAACATCGGCGCCCTCGACCTGTACGCCAACTCTTCGAGCCCCGTCTACTACGACGATCTCTACCTGAGGCCGGTCTTTCCGGGCGATCTGGACTGCGACGAACGGGTCGATTTTGACGACATCAACGCGTTCGTGCTGGCGCTGTCGGACCCGGCGACGTACATGGCGGAGTACCTCGGTTGCACATTCCTCAACGGCGACTGCAACAACGACGGGCGCGTCGATTTTGACGACATCAACGCGTTCGTGCAGGTTCTGAGCGGCGGGATGTAATCACGCGGACGTCCAACCGTCCGCCGACGACTCGAAGCGGCCGCACGCCGGTGCGGCCGCTTCCGTTGCGCCCGTGACAGCACCCGTGGCGCTTGACTCGCCGCGGCCCGCGCGTGCATAACTGGATCACCGTGCGCGATTCGGCGGCGCAGATCCGAGCCGACCGCGCGAGCGGTCGCAAGTTTGTCCGCGAGCTGGCGCTCGCGGCTCGGACAGGCACCGCCCATGCGCGCACGTCCATTTGGTGGGTAAGGATTTCCCGCTGGTTCGGGCCGGCGGATGTCAAAAACGCAGCGGCGCCGTCTATGGCAGGATAGCATGTATTGGCGCGCGCCCGTCCGGGCGCGCGAACGTTTGGGCCGACGGGCTCTCCGCGGACCCACGAAAGCGCTGCCCGCTGCGGCAGCCGTGGCATCTCTGTTCGCGCCAAAGCCCGTCCGATTGCAAGGAGGTCGCGTCATGCCTTTTGGAAGGTGTACCTCGATTTGGGGGTTCCCACGAAGCTGCATCCTGGGGGCCGCACTGGCGTTACTCATGGCCACGCCGGCGGTCCAAGCCGACGAGCGGGCCATTCCGCTGACCGCGAAGGCCGAGATTCCGCCCGCGTACGCCCTGGCCGCCGTGCATGGACCGATGGGATTACCCCATCCGGATCCGTTCGTGCTCGTACCCCCGATGATCTTCTGGACCAACTTCTTCCGCTTCAGCACGCTGCCGAATCCCGGCGGCGGGATGCGCGTGCGGGCGACCGAGATCATCTGGCACAACGTGCCGTTGCACGGGTTCGAGATCGCCATGCGAGGGCCGTATGCCTGCATCGCGACGACCGTGCCGCCGCCGGGCGGGATCGGTCTCGCCGGCGCCTTCGGTGCGGGAGGGCAGATACACGTCTTCGCGCCGAACCACCCGGACATCACGCTCGGCGTGCTGGCGGCGGGCTACATCGCGCCGGCCGCTGTCGCCGGGGCGGCGTATGCGTCGGTCGGTTTGCACGATCCCCCGCCTCGCTGCGGCGGGCGCGGGTGCGTCCTGCACGGTCAGGAGGTCGTGCCGCCGAGCGGCAGCAGCGCGTTTGGCAGCGCCGCGGTGGGCGTCAATGAGCGTGACAACGCGATGGCCGTCTCGGTGACCGTCCGCGGGATCGCTCTCGCTGACCTGACGGGGGCGCACATTCACCAGGGCGGTCCCGGGCAAAACGGCCCCGTCATCTTCGACTTGGGCCCGCCGGCCATGTGGCAGGACCTCGGCGGCGAAGGCATCGCCCGCACGATCGAAGCCCCGTTTCCGCCGGGCATGGCCGACGCTTTGCTGGCTGGGCGGGCATACGTGCAGATTCACACCGTCGCGTTCCCGGCCGGCGAAATCCGCGGACAGTTGCGCGGCGCGCCGCTCTACTCCAACAGCGACGACCTCGCCGACCCCTATAAGGTCACGCGCACCGGAAACCACTGCATCCCCGGCGGCTCGGCGACGGACCTCCAGACGGCGCTGGGCCTCAGCACGTACGGCTGGGGCTGCCAGGTCAGCGCGAACAACTCCGTCGCGGACGACTTCATGGTGCCGGCGGGCCAGTCCTGGCTGATCGACGGCCTCGTCCTGAACCTCTACCAGACCGGCGCGACGACGCCCACGATCACCAGCGTGGACTACGCTTTCCTCACCGCGGACCCACTGGGTCAGCCGCCGCCCGTGTGGACCACTGTGCCGGTCCCGGCGGATCTCACCACGGTTTACAGGAAGCGCGACATCGATAACGAAACCGCCGGGTGTACCCGCCGGCTACAGCGCGTGTTTGTCCCGCTCGCCGAGCTGTACGAAGCCCCCGCCGGCCAGCACTGGCTCGCCTGGCGGGCGAACGGCAGCGGCACCAGCGGCCCCTGGCAAAGCCCGGTCGTCATTCCGGGGGCCGTGCAGAAGCCGGGCGCCAACGGCATGCAGTCCACGAACAACGGGCCGTATGCCCTGGTCGTCGATGGCGGCACCGCCCAGGCCCAGCAGGACTTCGTCTTTGAGCTGACCGGCTACGTGATCGGTGAGCCCACCCTTGGGGCCTGCTGCTACGATGACGGCGTGTGCCTCGTCGTGGACATCGACCAGTGCGGTTCACTGCTGGGCGACGCGAACTGCGACGGCGTCGTGGACTTCGGCGACATCAACGCTTTCGTGTTGGCGCTGAGCGACCCCGACAACTTCTGGGCCACCTATCCCGGTTGCTTCATCGGCAACTCCGACTGCAACCAGGACGGCGTGATCGACTTCAACGATATCAACAAGTTCGTCGAGTTCATCAGCGGCGGCGCGCCGGTCAGCGGTACATGGCTCGGCCCCGGGACCACCTGTGCCGACTGCGGCGGCTGCGCGATCGCCTGTCCGCCCGGCGCACGCGACGAAGGCGAACCGTGCTACACCGACACCAACGGCGGGTGCAATTCCACGCCGCCGGTCTGGAACACCATTTCGTGCGGTGACACGATCTGCGGGACGTCGTGGTTTGACGGGTCCACGCGCGACACCGATTGGTACCTGCTCAACACGACCGCGCCGGCGACGTTCATGCTGACCGGGCAGGCCGAGTTCGACTTGCAGCTCCTGATGGTGCAGGACACCGGCGGCGACTGCGTCGGCTACAACTACTGGTACATCTGGGCCGATCTGTGCGACACCGTGACGCTAAACAGCGCGTGCCTGCCGCCAGATATCTACTATGTCTGGGTCGGTCCACAGTTCACGGCGCCGTTCGGCTGCACGGACGGAGACTACCAGTATTGGGCCACGCTCCAATGCGTGCCGTGTGAGCCGGCGCCCGCCCCCTCGCCGCCCGCACCGAGCGCCACAGAGCGGCCTCCAAACGCCGCGCTGGAGGCGTTGCTGACGAACGTAGCCCCGGCGGCGGAGCGGTAATCCCGCGCACGGCGTGTCCGTAACACGCCTCAGAACACGAAGCGCCAGCGAGTGTCCTCGATGAGAGGCGCTTGCTGGCGCAGCGCGTTCTGATCGTCCCGGCGGAGCATGTGTAGCAGAATAGGCTGGGCTGGGTTGCGCTTCGCTCCGCCCAGCCTACTTGTGCGGCGTGTTACCCGCCTCCGCCGCCGGCCGCCGCTGGGCCGTCGCGGCGGGGGCGGTGGTCGTCGGCCCGCGACCGGCGGCGAACCACTGCCGCAGGATCTGCTCCGCCGGCTTGTTCTTCGGCGAATAGCCGTAGTCGTTCGGCCCGCCTTCGGAAGCGTTCCATTCCCACCAGAACGTCCCGACCAGCTCGGGTGTGTCGCTCCAGGCCCGCACGAACGCCTCGTACAGCCGGCGTTGTTCCTCGTGCCCCTCCGTCGTCGCCTTCTGGTTCTGGAAGTAGTTCCACGGGGCCTGGGCCGCGCCCTCCTGGCTGCACCAGCCGACCTCCGTCATCACGATGGGTTTTCCCAGCCGGCGTTGCCACGCCAGAATGTCCTTGCGGATCGGCCCCCAGCGGTCGGCGATCTCGTCCACCGACGGGTTCTTCTTGTCCGCCAGCGTGTTGTACGTAGTCATGCCGATGAAATCGAGGTGGTCCCAGAAGTTCACTTCGCGGTAGTGGTCCCAGTTCGCCGAGTACCCCAGCTTCCCGCCGTAGAAACGCGGCCGAACCTCCTCAATCACGCGCACCCAGCGCTCGGTGTTCTTCTCGGTGCTGACCAGCTCCGACCCAACCACTAGCCCCTCCGCCTCACCCTCGCGGCAGATGTCGGCAAAGTACAGAACAAAATCGGTGTATTGTTGCCACCAGTCGTCCCAGTCCGGCGGCTCGATCACGCCGCGCCATTCGCTGCCTTTGGGATTCTTCAGCAGGACGATCGGCATGACGATCGCCTTCAGCCCGAGCGCGCGGGCCTGGCGCAGGAGCGCCTTGAATTCCTCTGCCGCAGGCAGCTTGCGGGCCTCAATGTAGATCGACTGCGAACGGGCGTGTTCCATGTAGCCGGCGACGCTGAGCAGCACGGCGTTGGCGCCCAACCCGGCGATCTCGGGCAGCAGCGGGCCGTACGCCTCCAGCGGTTTGTAGCCCGACGCGACCTGAATCGCCAACCCGCGGTATTGGAGACCCGCCGCGCAGATCATGGTCTCCGCGCGGGGGGGCGTGGCGGTCTGCGCGGCCGGCGCCGGCCAGCCGCTCCAGACCAGTGCTCCGACCGCGAGGCTCAGGACAACGACCAATGCAAGTGCCTTAGCAACCATATGAACAGTGAGCAAAAACGTACCTTGGTGTCTGTGTCCGAACCCCGGACGCAAGTCCGGGGCCGTCGTCGGCGTGGCGTCGCCGCGCTGCCGGCCGGCCACTTGCGTGGCGGGTTCGGTTAATCACCGCACGCTTCCTAACCGGCATCCGAACCCCGGACGCAAGTCCGGGGCCGTCGTCGGCGTGGCGTCGCCAGCGGGCCGGCCCGCCACTTGCGTGGCGGGTTCGGTTAATCACCGCACGCTTCCTAACCGGCATCCGA
>CAYMXT010000199.1:0-7002 GCA_964394415.1 uncultured Planctomycetales bacterium | reverse complement strand
GGGCCCCACACAGCGCCCCGATGAGCGGGGACAGCACGATGAACAGCGCGACGAGGCCGATTTTCTTCCACACCAAGGCGTCCGGGCCGGCCTTGCACAGGGCCGCCCCGGCCAAGGCGCCAATCAGCGCATGGGACACACTGATCGGCAGCCCCTTCCAAGTGCAGACGAGCGTCCACACAATGGCCGCGAGCAGGGCCGCGAGGACCAGGTGCGGGTTGATGATGTTCGGCGTTAAGAGCCCCTTGCCGATCGTGCGGGCGACGTGCGTCTCGAACAGGAACGCCGCGATGAAGTTGAAGAACGCCGCCCAAAGCACCGCCGCCCGCGGCGACAGGACGCGGGTTGCGACGACCGTTGCGATAGAGTTGGCGGCGTCGTTCAGCCCGTTGCTGAAATCGAAGAGCAGCGCGATGAGGACGATCGAGAGGACGTAGTAGGTTTCCATGGACGGCGTCAGGCGTTCTTGAGCATGATGCTGCGAATGGCGTTGGCGATGTCCTCACAGCGGTCGATGGCCCGCTCGGTCATGTCGTAAATCTCTTTCCACTTCATCACGAGCAGCGGGTCGCCGCCGCGGGCGAACAGGTCGGCCAGGGCGGCGTGGTTGTTGTCGTCACCGACGTTTTCGAGGAAGTTGATCTCGACCAGCTCGTCATGTAACCCGTTGGGTTTGCGGAGGTTGCGCAGGCGGCTAACCGCCTGGGCCGCGAGCCGGCACGCCTTCTGGAGCACCTCGGTTTGTTTGATGAGCCACTCGGTTGGCTCCGGAATCTGGTACAGCGTCATGCGCTTGGCCGCGGCGTCGATCTCATCGACGACGTCGTCCATGCATGACATGAGGGCACCGATGTCCTCGCGGTCGAACGGCGTGATGAAGGTCTGGTCGAGCCGCTCGAAAGTCTGATGCGCGATGGCGTCGCCGTCGTGCTCGAGCTGGCGGATGCGGGCGACGTGCTCGGCGCGGTTCTGATAGTCGCGCACGAGGAGCGCGTAGGTTTCGGCGGTCTTGACGACGGTGGCCGCCGCTTTCTCGAGGAGGTCGAAAAAAACCCGGTCGCGCGGGACGATGCTGAGCATGCCCAGTCCTCCGGGGCCGGGTCCGGGACCAGGCCGGACGCGCCGGGCGGCATGGTAGACGGACGCGTGGGGATCGCCAAGCGCGGCGTGCCGCCATTCGCGGGTTGGCACCCCCGGGGGCCGCGGCGTAGGATACGCAGTACACAGACGGGGCACGTCCCCGTCGGGCCTGAAGGTGTTGACCCGCCGGGTCGGCTGGCCGCCGTGCGGTGGGCGCGCCCAGTCAGATTCTCCGCGCCCGAGTTCTGCCGTTGAGCGGGTTGGCACGCCGGTTGAGGAGAACGCGATGAGCGACGAGACGCAGGCTTCGCCCCAACCGGGACCGGGAGGCCAGGTACCGCGAAGCGCTGGTTCGCGCCCGGATGCGGCGAGCGCGGAAACGCAGGTTTCGCCCGTAAACACGTCGCCCGCAGGTCCCGCGGCCCCCACCGCGTTTCAACTCGACTCAGCTCAGGCGGCCCGGCTTTTCGCCGACGCCATGCGACCGACGGAGGTTGGGCCGTATCGCATACTCGACGTGCTCGGCGAAGGCGGGATGGGCACGGTCTACTTGGCCGACCAGACCGCCCCGGTCCGCCGGCGGGTGGCCCTCAAACTTATCAAGCTTGGGCTGAACACACGCGAGGTGCTGGCCCGCTTTGAGGTGGAACGCCAGGCCCTGGCGTTGATGAACCACCCGAACGTGGCGCGCGTGCTCGATGCGGGGGCGACGCCGGACGGCCGGCCGTATTTCGTGATGGAGTACGTGCAGGGCGTGCCGCTCAACAAGCACTGCAACGACCAACGGCTGAGCGTGCCGGAGCGAATGGAGCTGTTCGCGCAGGTTTGTCAGGCCGTCCAGCACGCGCATCAGAAGGGCATCATTCACCGCGACCTGAAATCCAGCAACATTCTGGTTGAGTACCTCGACGGCCGGCCGACGCCGAAGGTGATCGACTTCGGCGTGGCGAAGGCGACGAGCCAGCAGCTCACCGAGCAAACGCTGTTCACGCAACAGGGAGTGTTGATCGGCACGCCGGAGTACATGAGCCCGGAGCAGGCCGATCTGACGTCGCAGGACATCGACACGCGGACGGACATCTACGCGTTGGGGGTGGTGCTGTACCAGTTGCTGACGGACACGTTGCCGTTTGACGCCCGGACGCTGCGGAGCGCCGGCCTGGCGGCGATGCAGCAGATGATCCGGGACGTGGAGCCGGCGAAACCAAGCACGCGGCTGGCGGCCCTCGGATCGGCCGTCGCGACCGGGCAGAGTTCAGCCCCAGAGATCGCGCCCGTCGAATTGCGAATCCCGAGTCCCGAATCCCGCGTTCCGCACCCCGACGCCGCGGAGGTCGCTACGCGCCGGCGAACTGACACGAAATCGCTGCTGCGGCAGGTCCGCGGCGACCTCGACTGGATCGTGATGAAGTGCCTGGAGAAGGACCGCGCCCGGCGGTACGAGACGGCCAACGCGCTGGCCCTGGAAATCCAGCGTTACCTGAAGCACGAGCCGGTGCTGGCCGGTCCGCCGAGCGCGGCGTACCGGGTGCGGAAATTCGTCCGGCGGCACCGCGGTGGGGTTGTGGCGGCGGGGTTGTTGAGCGCCAGCCTGATATTCGGGCTGACCGGGATGACCAGCTTGTACCTGCGTGCGGAGGAGCAGCGCCGACGGGCGGTGCTGGCGGAGCAGGAACAGAGCCGCGCTCGTCAGGATGCCGAGCTGGAGCGCCAGAGGGCGGACCGTGAAGCGGCGGCGGCCAAGCAGCAGGCCGCGGTGGCGGAGTCGGTCAACCAGTTCATGACGGACATGCTGGGGAAGGTCGACCCCGACCAGCAACCGGGCAACCCAAACATCACGGTGCGTGAGGTGATGGACACGGCGGCCACGGAGCTGAGCGCCGGCACGACGCGCTACGAGCCGGCGGTGGAAGCGGCCGTGCGCGCCGCCATCGGCCGGACGTACATGGCGCTGGGACTCTACGAGGCGGCCGAGCCGCTGCTGCGCGCCGCGTTGGAACAATTGCGCACGCTGAGCGGCGACCAGAGCGCAGACGTCGCGACCGGTTTGAACAACCTGGCCGCGGTGTTGTACTACAAGGGCGACGCCGTCGCCGCCGAGCCGCTCTACCGCGAGGCGCTGGCGCTCAGTCGCACGCTACAGGGCGACGAGCACCCGAGCGTGGCGACCGGTCTGAACAATCTGGCGGAGTTGCTGCGCGCCAAGGGCGACTACGCCGCCGCCGAGCCGCTCTTCCGCGAGGCGCTGGCGCTGCGGCGCAAGCTCCTGGGCGCTGCGCACCCGGATGTGGCGAGCAGCCTGAACAACCTGGCGTTGCTGTTGAAGGACAAACGGGACTACGCCGCGGCCGAGCCGCTGTATCGCGAGGCGCTGGACCTGCGGCGCCGGCTCCTGGGTAACGAGCACCCCCACCTGGCCCAGAGCCTGAACAATCTGGCGGCGTTGCTGCAAGCCATGCGAAACTACGCTGCGGCCGAGCCGCTGTATCGCGAGGCGCTGGACGTGCGGCGCAGGCGCCTGGGCGACGCGCACCCGGCCGTGGCGGCCAGCCTGACCAACCTGGCCCTGTTGCTGAGAGAGAAGGGCGACGCCGCCGGAGCCGAACCGCTCTTCCGCGAGGCACTGGCGAGCTACCGCAAGCTGTATGGCGACGCGCACCCGGCCGTGGCGGCCAGTCTGACCAACCTGGCGTTGTCGCTCAAGGACCAGGGCGACGCCACGGGAGCCGAGCCGCTCTTCCGCGCGGCGCTGGCGAGCTACCGCACGCTGCATGGCGACATGCACCCGGACGTGGCGCAGAGCTTGAACAACCTGGCGGCGTTGCTGCAAGACCAGGGCGACTACGCCGCGACGGAGCCGCTGTACCGCGAGGCGCTGGCGCTGCGGCGCAAGCTGTATCGCGACGCGCACCCGGAGGTGGCGCAGAGCTTGAACAACCTGGCGCGGCTGCTGTGTGACCAGGGCGACTACGCCGGGGCCGAGCCGCTGTATCGCGAGGCGCTCCAAACGTACCGCCACCTGCTGCCGCCCGGTGACTGGCGGATCGGAAACACGGGCGCCAACCTGGGACGCTGCCTGACGAGCCTGAAGCGCTTCGCGGACGCCGAGCCGTTGCTGCACGAGGCCGACGGCATCCTCCGCACGGCCCGGGGCGTTCCCCCGCAGCGCCTTGGCCGGAACCTCCAGGCGCTGATCGACCTCTACGACGCCTGGCACGGCACTGAGCCGGATGCGGGGCACGACCGGCAAGCCGCCGAATGGCGGGCAAAGCTGGCGGAGTGGCAGGCCAGCACGCAGCCCGCCGCGAGTGCGCCCTGAGAAGCGGCGTCCGTGCCCGGCCCCGCTTGACCGAACGCGCGGGGGGCCGGGATGATGTTGCCCAGGCCCCGGCGCGCGAGAGCGGTATGAGCAAACCGGCGAAAAAGCTGAAGTTCGAAGAGGCCATGCAGCGGCTCGATGCGATCGTTGAGGCGATGGAGTCGGGCGAGATCGGCGTCGAGGAGTCCATCGACAAGTACGAAGAGGCCATGACCCTCGCGGCCCATTGCCGCCAAATCCTCGACCAAGCCGAGCTGCGGATCAAACAAATCCAGATCGACGCGACCGGACAGCCGCAGGTTACGCCGTTCCAGGTGCCGGGCGGACGGGAAGACGCGGACGACGCGGGCGATGCGGCGGGGTAGCGCGGGGTGCGATGCTCACGCCGCTGCGATCGCTGGCCACCGGGTTGCTCGATGCGGCGCTGCCGCAGACGTGCGCGGCGTGCGGTGCATGGGTCCCCGCCGGAACGGGGATCGTTTGCCCTGCGTGCCACGACGAAGTGTTGACGGGGATGGCGCGGCCGTACTGCCCGCGCTGCGGCCGCACGATGCCGCGGCCGGCGATTCACGACGACGGCTGCGCGCGATGTCGCTTCGAGCCGTTCTGGAACGTGGCCGGCGTGGCGCGGGTGGGCGTGTATGAACCCGCGTTGCGCACGCTGCTGGTCGGTCTGAAATACCACGGCCGCGAGCGCAGCGCCGATTACCTCGCCGCGCGGCTGGCGGATGCCATCGTCGCACGCGGCTGGCATGCCGAGCTGGACGCACTGGTGCCGGTGCCGATGCACTGGCTGCGGCGGACGCAGCGGCCGTGCGATCACGCCGCGATCCTCGCGACGGCGCTGGGCCGTCGGCTGCGGCTGCCGGTCGTGCGGCCGGTGTGGCGAGCGCGACATGCCAAGAGCCAGACGACGATGTCGTCCAAGACGGCCCGTTTTGAAAACGTCCAGGGTTGCTTCGCTCCCGCGCCGTGGTACTGGCCGCCCTGGCCCAAGCCGCGTGTGGCGGGCCTGACGGTCTGCATCGTCGATAACCTGGCCGTGGCGGGCGCGACGCTTGTGGAGGTGTCAAAGGTGCTGCGACGCGCCGGGGCCAAGCGGATTTACGCGGCGGTCGTCGCACGGCCCGCGGCCCCGGGCGACCCGGCGGCGGACAGCGCCGCGCTCGAAGCAACCGCCACCGCGGACGGCTGAACTACGGTCGCGGCGGCGGCGCGGCGACCTGCTCGCCCTTGGGCCGGTGCTTCCAGCGCCGGTGGACCCAAAGATACTGCTCCGGCCAGCGGCGGATGGCGGTCTCCAGCGCGCTGCTGAACGTCTGCGTGATCCAATGCAGCGGGTCGGCCTGCGGGTCCCATTCCTCCGGCTGGATGACGCGCTCGATCCCGATCTGATAGTGGAAGCCGCGCCGCACGCGAGCCGCGTAGCCGACGACAATCGGCACGCGCTTCTGCATCGCCAGCAGCCCGATCGACTTGTACGTGGACGCCTGGCGGCCGAAGAACTCGACGAACAGGCCCTTGCGACCGGCGTCCTGGTCGGCGATGAAGCACAGCGCGCCGCCGCGGTCAAGCAGCGCGCCCGCGACGGCGCTCACCCCCTTCTTGTACAGCAGCGACAGCCCCCCGGCCGCCCGCGTCCGCTCCAGGTAGCGGTTGATGAGCGGGTTGTCGAGCGGCCGCATGACCGCGAACAGCGGGATACCCAGCCGACAAATCGTGTAGCCCAGCAGCTCGTAGTTGCCGAAATGCCCGGTCAGCAGGATGCAACCGCGCTCGCGGAGCAACGCCCGCATCGCCGGACCCAGCTCGTGCAGCTCGACGAAGCGCGCCCAGGACCACTCGCTGACGAGGCGCGGCGTGAGCACCGCCTCAACCAAATAGAGTTGCGTGAAATGCTCGAACGACCGGCGGGCGATTTCGCGGAGCTGGGAGTCGTGATAACGATCGCCGAGGGCGGGCCGCAGGTTGTCGAGCGCCCGGTCGCGGTGGCGTTTCATGACCAGCCACCAGATGCGCCCCATCCAGCGCGCGGTGACGAGATTCCACTCAACCGGGAAGCAGCCGATGAGGACGGCCCACAGGCGCAGGCCCGCGTATTCCGCCAGCCGCCGGAGGGCAACGCCAGCCCGCGGTGCGTCGGTGGTGCGAAGCAGCCAGTCTGTCGCGGTCGCGACGTTCATTGGGGTTGGTCAGGCTGCGACGCCGGGGCCGAGTGCGGTCCGTCGAGCTGCACGACGGCGGCGCTGCGCTCCATGCGTTCGCTGGGCGGGTTCAGCTCCGGTTCCGGCCAGGGCGGCGGACGGTTGCCGAACAGGATGTAGTGCCGGCTCTTCGGCCCGACGCGCGTCTGGAGCCACAGGTGGACCGGCGGCATGTCGCGCCCGCGGGCGGCCAGCCGCCGCGGGCCTTCCGTCAGAAACGTGACGTAATCCGCCCGCGCCGCGACGAACAGGGCCAGTTCCTGGCCGTCCAGCCGCCGCACGAGTTCCTCGCCGATCAACTCGACCTCACGCTTGAGCGACCGTCGTCCACCCTGGAGCCGCAGCAGCTCGAGCTGATCGATGATGCGCGGGAAACGGCAGTCGCTGTACCACGTGATG
>CAYMXT010000198.1:0-7258 GCA_964394415.1 uncultured Planctomycetales bacterium | reverse complement strand
TTGGGATGAGCGCGGCGAGCAGAACAGCGCGTGTCAGAACAGCACAGGCAGGTGCGGGGCGGGCCCTGCGCGCGGGGCGGACCGGTCAGGCGCCCGCCAGGTGGGTTGTGTCGGCCGCATTGGAACCAAGCGGAGGTGAAGCGGAGCGCTTCGGAGACGGAAAGAAGCTTCTCTTCCCCCCTCTCTCTCCTCACGGCGGCGCGGGAGCTGGCTCCCGCGCCGCCCTCCTGTGCTCGGCGGGCCACAAGCGGCGATGCGCCCTCAGCCCGCAGCCGTCTGCATCCGGCACCCCGCTTTCGGTCCGCGGCGCGCGGCCGGCGCACCCCGAACACGACCCCGGTGCGCCGGGACGAGGTGCGGCGGCGGGCCACTCGCGTGGCGGGTTCGGACGGCGGCCCACCACTCGCGTGGCGGGTTCGGACGGGCGGGTGGGGCACGGCGGGGGCCCCACACCACGCGGGTTTGTTGGTGGGTGCGCGGGCGCGGTGTGTTTGGGTTTTTTTCGTTTATTGGTCCACCCGATCTTGGCTCACACCCCCCCGGGCGGCGGGGGGGGCAACACCCGCGCCGCCGCCTCTTTGGACGGCCGGCCCTTTCAGGTCGGGCATTCACTCGCGACACGCGCCGGCTTTGCACGGCGCACGGAGGAACAACCCATGAGGACCACGCGCTGGCGTGCGACGGCGTTCACGCTGATTGAGTTGCTCGTCGTCGTCGCCATCATCGGCTTACTGACCTCCATCCTGCTACCGTCACTCGGGGCCGCGCGCCGTGAAGCGCACAAGGTCGTGTGCAACTCGAACATGCGCCAACTCAGCCACGGTTGGCACATGTACGCCGACAGCAACGCCGACGTGGTGTTGCCGGGCCGCTACGGCCGCATCGGCGGGGCCACGGACCCGCGAAACCTGTACGAAGTAGGCAATGGTAAGAAGGTCCGGCCGCGCTGGATCGCGACGATGGGGCAATATGTCGGGCTGCCCGCCTACAACAACCCCGACCCCTGGAACGACCAGCAGGACTATGATGGCGCCGTATACCGTTGTCCGAGCGCGCCCGAGCGCGTCGACGCGCGCAACCACGCCTATGGTTACAACCACCAGTTCCTGGGTAATGCCCGGCAGCGCAATAACAAGTACATCAACTTTCCCGTCAGCCGTTCCCGGATCAGCCACTTCGCCGAGACCGTTCTTGCCGCCGACTCGCTCGGCACCGCGGGGGGCGTGCCGACCAACGAGCGTCTGGCGTACAACAACAACGGTCAGAACTTTCGGTCCGAAGGCAACCACGGCTGGACGCTTGATCCGCCGCGGCTGACCGCCACGAGCGACCGCGGCAGCGGGGACGCGGGCAGTCCGCGCACGGCGGTTGATCCGCGGCACAACCGTGGGCTGGTCAACGCCCTGTTTGCGGACGGGCACGCCGGAAGTGCCACGCCCGAACACCTGGGCTATCGCCGGTTGGGGGATGGGAGATTCGTGGACTTGGAGGTGGTGGACAACCCGCCCTGCAACCGCTTCTTCAGTGGTGCGGGGCGCGACACCGATCCGCCGAGCCTGCCATAGGCGCTCAGGCAAGTAGAGAGAGGTGAAAAGAGGCCATCGATGTGCTCACTAGTGACACGAGTCCGCGGTTCGTGTGTGGCGTTGGCGGGCGGGCCGATAGTGTTGTTGACGTGGCTCAGTCTCGCCGGCTGCACCGTGGCGCCGCGCGCAGCGATGAAGCCGCAGCCGGACCGCGCGGCCGAGTTCGACCAGCACGCCAGCGCGCGGGGCGAGGTCAAATCCGACAGTGTCCACGGGGCGCTGTCGGCCGACGGCCGGTTTGTGGCGTTCATGGGCCGGGGTGACGACCTCGTCCCCGGCGACGCCAACCGCGCGCCGGATGTCTTCGTCCACGACCGCCTGACGGGCGTGACGGAGCGGGTCAGCGTGGCAGCGGACGGCGGCGACGCCAACGCCGGCAGCGACGCGCCCAGCATCTCCGCCACCGGCCGGTACGTCGCTTTTCACAGCAACGCCGCGAATCTGACCCCCGACGACGCGGGGGAATTCCCGGGTATTTTCCGCTGCGACCGCGCGACGCGCACCACGACGCGCGTGAGCGTGGCTTTCGACGGCGGTCCGGCCAATGGCGTAAGCAGTAACCCCTGCATCTCCGCGGACGGGACGCGCATTGCCTTCCATAGCGTCGCGAGCAACCTCGTCCCGGGCGACACCAATGACTGTGGCGAGGTCTTTGTGCGCGACGTGGCCGCGGGCTGGACGCGCCGCGTGAGCGTCGGGACCGACGGCGCGCAGGCCAACCGCGGCAGCAGCGCGCCGGCCATCTCCGGGGACGGGCGCTGGGTCGCGTTTGCCAGCCACGCGGCCAATCTCGTCCCGGACGACACCAATGACAAGTTGGACGTGTTCGTCCACGACCTGGTCTCGGGCGTGACCGAGCGGGTGAGCGTCGGCCCGCACGGCGAGCAGTCGCTCAGTCCCAGCAACGCCCCGACGTTGTCGCACGACGGGCGCTGGGTCGCCTTCACCGGTGTGCCGGCGCTCGTGGATCCGCAGGAGCGCGAAGTTGGGGCGATTCTGATTCGGGACCGCCAGGCCGGCACGACGTGGCGCGTGCCCTTGCCCCCGGCCGCTGCCGGACAGTTTGCATTTGCACAGGCTCCGGCGATTTCCGCCGATGGGCAGCGCATGGCCTTCGAAGGTTGGAACGACGCCCAGGACCCACAGGACAACACCCGGCTGCTGCGCATCTTCGTACATGACGTGCCGACGCGGCAGACCTGGGCGGTGTCGACGACGGCCGACGGTCGTTTGGCGAGTGGTGATTGCGTACACGCGGCGCTCAGCGCGAATGGACGGCACGTCGCTTTTGAAAGCAAGGCCCCGGGGATCGTGAAGGAGGACGAGAACAAGAAAGTGGATGTGTTTGTGCGCGACCTGGAGCGTCCGCAGGCGGTCCGGACGAGTGTCCCGACGTCGGCGGCCAGTGCCGCGCCCGCGCCCTAGCAGTCCGTCAAAAAACTGTGGGACGGGTCCCCAGACCCGTCTTGAGACCGGCCTGGAGGCCGGTCCCACAACCCAAAGAGCTTTCTCTAACGGACCGCTGCGGCCACTTGCGCGGCTGGTGTGAGAGTTCAGAGGATCACTGTTTTCCAAGGAGAATGAGACCATGTCTCAGTACAGGAATCGGTTGTTCACGGCGGCGGGCGCCGCACTGCTTGTGTTGGGAGTCACGGCCCCCGGCTGGGCGCAGTGTACTTTCACGGAGAACTTCCCAGGCGACCTCGTGAACCTGGATGCCGGCACGCCGGGCCAACTCCAAAACAACGACAACCCCACCGAGGGTTACCCGTGGATGTGGATCGCCAACGCCGGCGAGGACACGGTGTCCAAGTGGGACATCAACACCAATCAAGAGGTGGCGCGGTACGCGACCTGGTTCTGGAACGGCACGGCGTTCAACGCGCATGGCACCCACGACCAAGCCTGCCCGTCGCGCATCGCCGTGACGCTCAACGGCGACATCTTTGTCGCCAACCGCGAGTTCCGCAGCACGCTCCCCGGCGTCGTCTTCAAGATCTTCCGCGAGGACTGGATCGACCGGAATGGCAACGGCGTCCTTGATACGTGCACCGACAGCGACAGCAATGGCGCGATCAGCGTCAGCGAAATGATGGCGCTGACGGACAGTGACAGTGACAACATCATCGACTCGGGCGAAATCCGCGACGAGCGTATCGCCTGGGCGGTGCGCGTGGGCGGCAATCAGCAGTTGGCCCGCTCGCTCGCCGCCGACGCCAACGGGGACGTGTGGGTCGGGATCTTCTCGGAGCAGAGGTACTGCAAGCTCAGCGGTGTCGATGGCTCCCAAATCGGTGACTGGGTGTCAACCGCGAACATCGGCGGCACGAACAGCCATACGCCTTACGGTGCCCTCATCGACTGCCACGGCATGCTCTGGTCGAGCGACGGCGGCAGCAGCCTGGTCCGCATTGATACCACGCTGGCCACGCCGGCCGCTACGGGCCGTTGGGCGGATAGCGACCCCAACTGCACGGGTGCCGGCTACGGACTCGCCCTGGGGCGCGATGCCGATGGTGACACAATTGTGTACCTTGGCGGCAACTGTGGTCAAAGCTACCACCAGTTCAACGCGGATACGCAGACCTGGAGCACGCCAGCCAATGCCAACAAGGTCGCTTTAGGTGTCGCCACTGATGCCGATGGCAACATCTTTGTGGGTGGCTATAACCTTGACGCCGGCTGCATTAAATTCAACGCAAACGGCACGCAACTATGGGCAGTCACCAATGCGAACGCCCAGAACCCCGACGAGTGGAGCCATGGAACACTGGTCGACGCCAACGGCGACGTGTGGCTCGTTGAGTATGACGGCGGCACGGCCGACCCGGGCCACCTGGCCAAGTACAATGGTGCGGATGGAAGCGCGGACGCCCTCCTGAACGGCGGGCGCGGCGTGTACGTCTACTCCGACGCCGCGGGCACGGGCCTGCGCCGCGCCGTCGGAGGCGGCTCGTGGACCCACACCTGCGACGCCGGGTACGACAACGCCCCATGGAACCAGATCACCTGGGACGTGACCATCCCCTCGGGTGGTGCGATCACCATTCGGTTGCGTTCGTCCAACGACGAGGTCAACTGGTCGAATTGGTCGGCTTACACAATCGGTACCCCGATTACGCTCACCGGCCGCTACCTTCAGTTCGAAGTGACGTTCCGGCGTTCGTGCGTGCCGGGCGCCCCGGGCCGCTCCATCCTCCGCTCGCTGACGATTGAGTGTGACCCGCCGGTGATCACGCAGCAGCCGGCGGATGCGAACGTGTGTCCCGACGCGACGGCAACGTTCCAGGTCGCACAGATGGGCGCTGACCCGCCGGCCAGCTATCAGTGGCAGCGGGACCTCAGTGGCGTCTGGACAGACCTCGCGGATGGCGGCGATCTCAGCGGCGTAACGACGCCGATGCTGTCGATCGCCAACGCCGAAGACGCGGATGAAGGGGCTTATCGTTGCCGCGTGTACAACGGCTGCGGCGAGGAGTTCAGCGCCGCCGCGACGCTGACGGTTGATAACACGCCGCCGACGATCACCTGTCCGGCGGATGTGGCGGTGAATACGGACGCCGGCGTGTGCTACGCGACGGTGGATCTCGGCACGCCCACGACGGGCGACAACTGCGGCGTGGCGAGCACGACGAACAACGCGCCGGCCAACGGTCAGTATCCGGTTGGCGTCACGACCGTGGCGTGGACGGTCACCGATACCAACAACAACACGGCGACCTGCACGCAAACCGTGACGGTGACGGACGCGGAATCGCCGGTGCTGGTCGAGCCGCCGCAGATCGACGCGGTGGAGAACACCGGCTCTTGCACGGCGATTGTGCCGGTGCCGGTACCGAGCGCGACGGACAACTGCGGGGTCACGGTGACCGGCGCGCGGAGCGACAGCTTGCCGCTTGGCGACCCGTACCCGGTGGGTGACACCACGATCACGTGGACGGCCACGGACGCGGCCGCGAACACCGACACCGCGACGCAAGTGGTGCATGTGACCGCCCGCGGCGCGTGCTGTTTCTGGTGGGGCGAGTGCCAGTACGTCACGGAAACGGACTGCGCGGCGGCGACCGGGACGTACGCGGGCGATTGCGTGGTCTGCGATCCGAACCCCTGCCCGCAGCCCGACCCGCGGCTGGAACTGGTCACGTCCGGCGACTGCCAGCACCTGAACGACGAGCTGGTCGTCGAAGTCTGGATGTTCGACATCGTCGAACACATCGTCGGCGCACAGTTCTTCCTGACCTACGACACCACGCGGCTGGAACTGCTGAGCGGCCCCGGCGCGAGCGTGCCGGGCGACGCCCCGATGACCGTGCAGGTGTTCGAGTGCTCGACCGCCGAGCAAACCAACACCCAGTGCCCCGTGGGCGGCGAACTCGGCCGCATCGATTACGCGGTCGGCGTGCCGACGCCGCCGGGAACGGACTGGGTGAACCACAACTGGCGGCTGGCGACGCTGCATTTCCGCGCGATCGGCGAGGCCTGCAACCTGAGCGGGCTGGTGGACTTCCGCTTGTTCCCGCCGTTCGCGACGCGGCTGTCGAAGGTCGACGCGACACCGTTGTACGTGCCGCTGGTGGCGCTCTCGGCGGTGCGGATCGACTCGACCGGTCCGACGCTGAGCGGCTGCGACAACGTGACGCAGGGCAGCGACCCCGGCCAGTGCGGCGCGCTCGTGACCTGGCCGACGCCGACGGCGACGGACGACTGCGGCACGGCGACGGTCGCGCAGACCGGCGGCCCGGCCCCGGGCAGCTTCTTCCCGGTCGGGACGACGACGATCGAGTACACCGGGACGGACGATTGCGGGAACACGACGACCTGCACGTTCACGGTGACGGTCAACGACACCGAGCCGCCGGTCGCGGTGTGCCCGGCGGACATCACGGTCCAGCCGCTGGCGGGCGAGTGCTCGGCGGTGGCGACGTGGACGGCCGGCGTGACCGACAACTGCGCCGGCGCGACGGTGACCTGCGCTCCGCCGTCCGGCACGACGTTCCCAG
Organism: uncultured Planctomycetales bacterium; assembly: GCA_964394415.1. Classification (GTDB taxonomy): domain Bacteria; phylum Planctomycetota; class Phycisphaerae; order UBA1845; family Fen-1342; genus JAGVEP01. The sequence continues at coordinate 672 of CAYMXT010000198.1, read as the reverse complement.
CCGGCGTGACGACGGTGACCTGCACGGCGGTGGACGCGGCCGGCAACGTGGGCGTCTGCACGTTCACGGTGACGGTGCTCGAGACCAACAGCTTCGCGGCGACGCTGGAGTTGCAAGGCCCCATCGCGAACGATGCGGTGCGCTGCATCGAGTTCACCTTCCGCAATTGCCAGACGGCGACGACGGCGGTCTTGTCGAAGGACGTGACCTTCCCGGCGTCGGCGGGCAACAGCGTGGCGGCGGTGAGCTTCGACGACCTGGCGTGCGGCGTCTACGACTGCGTGACGGCGGAAGATGAGTTGCACACGCTGCTGGTCCAGGTGACGCCGACGATCGTCGGACCGGCCTGGGCGGCGGACTTCACCGGCGTCGACATGTTGTACCAGGCGGATCAATTCAATGACAACCTGGTGGACATCATGGACTTCGGTGTGTTCGTGACGGAATGGGGCTGGTTCGGCGATTGGAACACGCCCTGCGGCGCCAGCAGTCCGAAGTCGGACATGGACGCCAGCGGCTTCATGGACGCGCAGGACTTTGGTTTCATCGCCAGCAACTTCCTGCTGATCGGCGATGAGACGTGCTGCGCGGTCCCGGCCTTGCCGGGGCAGCCGCGGCTGACGATCAGCGTGCGTGAGCTGTGGCAGCTCGGCTACGGGCAGCTCGCGGTTG
>CAYMXT010000197.1:0-7402 GCA_964394415.1 uncultured Planctomycetales bacterium | reverse complement strand
GATCGAGCCGTCGTCCTTCAGGCCGAGGCTGTGGCTACCGCCGCCCGCGACGGCGACGAAGCCGCTGTTGGGCGCCGGGACGCACGACTGGCCGTAGTGCGGCCAGCCGGACTGCCCGCACGCGCCGGCTCCCCACGCCACGATCGAGCTGTCGGCCTTCAGGCCCAGGCTGTGGTCTCCAAAATACCCGCCCCCCGCGACGGCGACGAAGCCGCTGTTGGGCGCCGGGACGTTGCATTGGCCGTAGGTGTTCCTTCCCCACGCCACGATCGAGCCGTCGCCCTTCAGGCCCAGGCTGTGAGCCGCACCTGCCGCGATGGCGACGAAGCCGCTGTTGGGCGCCGGGACGTTGCATTGGCCGTACTGGTTCCAGCCCCACGCCACGATCGAGCCGTCGGCCTTCAGGCCCAGGCTGTGGCTGCCAGCCGCCGCGACAGCGACAAAGCCGCTATTGGGCGCCGGGACGTTGCATTGGCCACTGGAGTTGCTTCCCCATGCCACGACCGAGCCGTCGGCCTTCAGGCCCAGGCTGTGGCCGCCGCCCGCCGCGACGGCGACAAAGCCGCTATTGGGTGCCGGAACGTTGCATTGGCCACTGGAGTTGCTTCCCCACGCCACAACCGAGCCGTCCGCCTTCAGCCCCAGGCTGTGGACACCGCCCGCCGCGACGGCGACGAGATCGGTCAGCTCAGACTGGGGCACGACGACCTCCAGTCCCCAGCCCACGATGGCCCCCGCGTCCTGCGCGCTGGCCGGCGCGGTCGGCAGAGTGCCCAGAATCACGGCGCCCCAGACAAACGTCGAAACCCGAAACGCAACTTGCATGGCACGTCCTCCAATCTGCCTTCGACAGAAGATCGCCCGAACTCGCGGCACGCGCCGCGACGGCGGCCAGAGTCAGCGAAGTACTTGTCGGCCCTACGCGTCACGGCCGCGCGCCGAACCCGGCGCGATCGTGCTCTCCGTCCACACCGCAGCACCAGGCGGTCGTCCAAGGCAAGGCCGCGGCGCTGCTTCTACACCGCATTCAGGCCAAGCGGGGCGCCTTGTGTGCCACTGGCAGCTTGCTGCCAGTGCTTCCCAGCGGGAGAACATGGGCGGGACCGGCCGGCCGTGGCCCCCGGCGCGCCGCCGGTCGCCGCTACCCGCCGCCCAGAATCGCAACGAACGGGTTGATGTCGTCGAAATCCACATCCCCGTCGTGGTCGCAGTCGGCGTTGAGCCAGTGACAGCCGGGGTTGGCGAGGTTCCAGGAGAGCGGGTCGGCGCCAATGGCGGAGACGAACGGATTGATGTCATCGAAATCGACGCTGCCATCGCAGTCGAGATCTCCATAGGTTGCCTTCAGGCCCAGACTGTTGAACCGGCCCCCGGCGACGGCGACGAAACCGCTGTTGGGTGCCGGGAAGCTGCCCGGACCACCGCCGGCCCCTCCCCACGCCGCGATCGAGCCGTCGGCCCTCAAGCCCAGGCTGTGGTAGCCGCCCGTCGCGATCGCGACGAAGCCGCTGTTCGGCGTCGGAACGTCACACTGGCCGTTCCCGTTCAGGCCCCACGCCACGATCGAACCATCCGCCTTCAAACCCAGGCTGTGGTGCCCGCCCACTGCGGCCGCGACGGCGACAAAGCCGCTGTTGGGCGCCGGCACGTTGCATTGGCCGTAGTCATTGCGTCCCCACGCCGCGAGCGAGCCGTCGGTTTTCAGACCCAGACCATGCCACCCGCCCGCCGCGACAGCGACAAAGCTGTTGTTGGGCGCCGGGACATCGCACTGGCCATAGTCGTTGCGTCCCCACGCCGCTATGGCCCCGTCGGTCTTCAAGCCGAGGCTGTAGTACACGCCCGCCGCGACGGCAACAAAACCGCTGTTGGGCGTCGGGACGTTGCACTGGCCGTAGTCATTGCGTCCCCACGCGGCGAGCGAGCCGTCATCCTTCAGGCCCAGGCTGTGGAAGTACCCCGCGACGGCCTGAAAGCCGCTGTTGGGCGCCGGGACGTTGCACTGGCCGTAGTCATTGTATCCCCACGCCACGATCGAGCCGTCCGCCTTAAGACCCAGGCTGTGGTCCCTGCAGCCCGCGGCGGCGACGAAGTCGCTGTTGGGCGCTGGGCCGTTGCACTGGTCGTACCAGTTGTCGCCCCACGCCGCTGCCGAACCGTCGCTTCTCAGTCCGACGCTGTGCCCGTGGCCGGCGCTAACGGCGACAAAGCCGCTGTTTGGCGCCGGGACGTCGCACTGGCCGTTCCCGTTGTGGCCCCACGCCACGATCGTGCCGTCGTCCTTCAGGCCCAGACTGTGCCACGCGCCCGCCGCGACGGCAATGAAGCCGCTGTTTGGTTCCGGGACGTTGCACTGGCCGTTCCCGTTGTCGCCCCACGCCACGATGGAACCGTCGGTCTTCAGACCCAGGCTGTGCCGCGCACCCCCCGCGACGGCGGTGAAACCGCTGTTGGGTTCGGGGATCGTGCATTGGCCGTAATCATTGCGGCCCCACGCTGCGAGCGAGCCGTCGGACCGCAAGCCAAAACTGTGTTCCTGTCCCGCCGCGACGGCGATGAAATCGCTGTTGGGTGCCGGAACAGCGCATTGACCGTAGTTATTCAAACCCCACGCCACGACGGCGCCGTCGGCCTTCACACCCAGGCTGTGATCGTAGCCGCCGGCGACGCCGACGAAGTCGCTGTTGGGCGCCGGGACGTTGCACTGACCCGAGTAGTTGTAACCCCAGGCGGCAATCGTGCCGTCGGTCTTCAGGCCCAGGCTGTGCTGGTAGCCGCCCTCGACCGCAACGAAGGCGCTGTTCGGCGCTGGGATATTGCATTGCCGCAGGTCGTTCCAGCCCCAGGCGACGAGCGTGCCGTCGGCCCGCAGACCCAGGTTGTGAAAGTAGTTCGCCGCGATGCCCACGAGGCCGGTCAGCTCGGACGGCGGCACAATGACGCGCTGACCCCAGCCCACGAGCGCTCCCATGTCCTGTGCGCTCGCCGGCGCGCCGGACAATCCGCCGAACGCCAGCGCAGCCCACAAGTACGTCGAAGTGCGCAGCATGGTGCTCATTCCACGTCTCCTTTGGCATGTTTCATGGCGCGTGGCCGGCCAAACGGCCAGCGCCGCGATTTGCACGCGGCACGCAACAGCCGGTGCTACCCGCCGGCCAGAATCGCAACGAACGGGTTGATGTCGTCGAAATTCACGACGTTGTTCGCGTTGCAGTCCCCGTTCAGGGTGCTGCAATGCGGATACAGGGTCTGGTACGCCGCCGGGTTGCTGAGCGCCAGCACGAACGGGTTGATGTCGTCGAAGTCAACGACCCCGTCGCAGTTCAGGTCGCCGCGCAGCCAGTACGTGACCACCGCGGTGAATTCCACGCCCGTGGGCTCATAGTACGCGGCGTTTCCGCAGACCCCGATGACCAGCGCGTTCGTGCCGGGTTGCATGTACGTCGTCTGCACGCTGCCGAACGGATCGAACGTGGGCCACGTCAGAATGTCCACGCCCTGCGCGTCGGCACGATCATGTCCGGCGTCCTGCTGTAAGTAGCACGGGTCGCCCGGCCCGCCGGTCGGGTTGCAGTTCGGTACGGTCATCAGGCCGCTGAGGCGGTTGCCGTTCACAAACGCGACGCCTTGATCGTCCACGTTGGCGCTGCCGCTGAGGCGTGCGGCCCAGGCGTTGAAGGGCAGCTCGAACTCGAAGCGGTAAAACGCGGAATTGCAGTTGTCCCACGTCACCTCGTCGGCCTCCGGCCAGTACGCGTCGGCCGAAACATACGCCCGATCCAGCGGATTCGGCACCTCGCCGCAGACAAACTCGTCGTCGAGGTCGTCGTTCCGGCGATACACCGGCTGCCAGGTATTCGGGTCGTAGGCCGGCGGCGCGGCGTTCAGCGCCGTGAGCTGCTGCGGCAGCGTGCCACTCACCGGATAGGCCGCGGCGTCGTCGCTGCTGGACACGAACACGGCACTGACCACGGTCAATGTGCTCACCTCGCGCGCGACGGCGTCGGTGAACACGTCCGGCGGCACCAGGTCATTGAGCAGCGTGAACTCGCGCGCCAAGGCGTCGTCCAATGGCAGCGGGTCCGCCAGGTCGTTGAAAAGCGTGAACTCGCGCGCGAGCGCGTCGCTCGGCGGCACCGGGTCCGCCAGGTTGTTGAACACGGTGAACTCGCGCGCGACGGCATCCGTGATGTCCTGCGCGTAGACGCCGTGGGCGAATGCAAGCATCAGAGCCCCGGCCGCCAAGCCGGGGCCAATCCGAACCCCCGCCGCAAGGCGGGGGCCGAGCGCGGCGCGGGCGCTGACCTGCACTGCCCCATCGCCCTGCACTTGCGTGCAGGGTTCGGATCGCAGGCGCGTCATGGCGCGTACGCCCGGACGTAAATCGCCGCGAAGCCGTTCGGCAAGGTGAGTGACGCGTTCCAGGTGGACAGCGTGACATCGCCGCTGACATACGTCGCGTTGACCGTAAAATCCTGCCCCACGCGCGGTACTACCCGCACCTTGACGATCCAGTTGAGCGGCACGTTGCGGGCTTCAATGACCAGGGTCTGCGCATTCGGATCAGCCACCGTCACATCCGCGAACGGAAAGTCGAAACTGCCGCGCGGGTCGCTCGGCACGCTCCCGGCGCCCAGCGTCAGTGGTTGCACCGTCGGTGCATCGGCCGGCGGCCAGATGGTTGCGGTCGCGCCGGGATAACCGACGGTGTAGGCTGGAGCGCCGGGGTCGCTCAGCGTCTCCGCGTTGGCCTCGATGCGAATCCGGCCGTGGCCGCCGTTTGAGCCGGTGGCACGCAGGATGCCCGTCGTGCCGGTCACGTTGTCCGCAATCAGCCGAATGCCCCCGCCGGCGCCGCTGTAGCCGCCGTAGTGAAAACCCCGCGCATAGATCGCGCCGTTAATGGTAATGGTGGTGCTCGCGGCGATGAGAATCGCGCCGCCGCCGCCAGCGCCGGCGTACTGTGCGTACCCACCAGATCCCGAACCCCCGATGAGCGGCAGGACGCGCGGATTACCGTAGGTCGGGCCGCCGTAGGTGCCCGTCGTGCCGTAGCTTCCGGCGCCGGCTCCGTTGAACCACGTAACCAACCCGCCCCCGGGCCCGAAGCCGCCTCCCACTTGATAGGACACGCCGAGGTACGCCGTTCCGCCGCGAAAGCCACCCGGGCCGGGTTCGAGGAGGAAACCGACCGACGTCTGCGTGGTGTACTTGCCGTCCAGATTGACCGAACCACCGATCGTGACGCTCCCCGACACCAGCCACACGACCGGCGCGCGAGACGGGTGATTCAGGAAAGTCACCGTCACGCCGGCGGGGATATTGACGCTGCTATAGCGAAAGACGACCGCCCAGTTGTTGGGGTCATACACGCCGTTGCCGGGGCTTTGATTCGTTCCGTTCCACTCGCCCGTCGGTGCCGCCGCGAGATCAACAACATAGTTCGGATCGGTTGGGTTGAACACGCCGTCCGATCCGTCCGCGCCCGGGATGGTGATCTGTCCATACCCGGCGACCACCGCCCAGCACAAGGCCGCGGCCAACAGTGCCACTTTCCCAAACATGCATGGTCCTCCTGCGGCGTAGCGCCGCCAGCCAAGGAGTCCGAATGAGAATGCGAGAAGGGCACCAAACCCTTCTGAGCCCGAAACAGCTATGAGACCTCACTCTAGCCAAGCGGATGACCGGAATCAAGCGCGAACTGCGCCGCGCCCCCGAGGGGGGGGGACAGAACCGGCAGGCCGCTCGCGAGCCCCGGAGGGGGCGACGGAATACAGCCCACGGCGCGAGCCGTGGGAAAACGACGCGGGGTCGCGGGAGCCCCGGCGGGGCGATAGAAGCGCCGGCATGGCCGTGACGTGCGGGCGTGTTTCGCCACGGCCACGGGCAAACGAGCTGCCCGTGCCACAGGGCCCGCCCCCGGCCGCACCGGCCGGAGGCCGATGCTCCCCGTTTTGCCTGGTTGCCGCCCCTATTCCTTCCCTTCCTTCCCATCATACGTCTTCGTCCGTGTGTCCACGCGAATCGCATCGCCCATCTTGATGAATAGCGGCACCCGCACCGTCAGACCGTTTTCGAGCGTGGCCTCCTTCATCACGGCGGAGGCGTTGCCGACCGAATGCGACGGGGCCGCGGTCTCCTTGACGCGCAGCGCGACGATCTCCGGCATCTCCAGCATCAGCGGCCGGCTGTCCGCGAACATCACGCGATACGTCTCGCCCTCCCGCAAGAACGGCTCGCAGCCGTGCAGTTGCGGCGGACCCAGCTCCAACTCCTCGAACGTCTCGCCATCCATGAAGACGTGGACGCCGGCCTTGGCGTACAGATACTGCATCTGGCGGTACGCGTGCGAGACCTCGTCGATCGGTTCGAGGTCCGCCAGCGTGCGGTCCACGGGGTGCCCGTCGCGCACGTCGCGCAGCGCCACGTGGACGGTCGGCTTCTGCTTGCCGGTGTGCCGTTCCTGGAAATCGGTCACGGCGTAAATGTGGCCCTGGTGCCGCAACAGCATCCCGCGTTTGAGGGGAATGTGCATGTGCCTGCTCCTGCCGGAGATGATCTGCCGCTATTATACGCTCCGCGGGGGTGTGGCACGCAACCCGGAGCGACCCGCCCGAAGGTGTGAAACATGATCGACCGCGGCATCTACGCCAGCATCCCCGCCGGTACGAGCCTGCCCCAGGCCGTCAACGCCATCGTCGAGATTCCCCGCGGTCGGCGGAGCAAGTTCGAGGTCGATCAGGTCACGGGCCTCATGCGGCTCGATCGCTACCTTTACTCATCCAGTCACTACCCTGGTGACTACGGCTTCATCCCCCAGACGCTGGCGGAGGACGGCGACAACCTCGACATCCTGGTCATGGTCAACGAGCCGACCTTCAGCGGCTGTTTGATTCAAGCCCGCGTCGTCGGGCTGTTTCGGATGCTCGACCGCGGCCAGCACGACTACAAGGTGCTGGCGGTGCCGAACTCGGATCCGCTGTTTGCCGAATTCCAGGACCTGGAGAACGTCCCCAAGCACTACCTGCGCGAGGTCGAGCACTTCTTCGCCAGCTACAAGTTGCTCGAAGGTGTGACGACCGTCACGGAAGGCTGGGACAACGCCGCCGCCGCCGCCACGGAAGTGCATGCCTCGGTCGATCGCTACATGGGGGAGCTGGCCCGGCGGGCGAAGAGCCGGTTTGGCTGATCCTGCGACGCTGGCTCTTTTGGCGGGCCGGAAACCGCAGAGACGCGGAGAGCGCAGAGGTCGCGGAGAAGAGGGGCAAAGGCAACAAGGCACGGAGGCACGAAGGCACGGAGGCACGAAGGCACGAAGGGGACGAACCGAGGCGTGTCCACGACCGTGTTGCCTCGTTGCCTTGTTGCCTTGTTGCCTTGTTGCCTTGTTGCCTTGTTGCCT
>CAYMXT010000196.1:982-7482 GCA_964394415.1 uncultured Planctomycetales bacterium | reverse complement strand
TGGAGCACAGACGATCCGTCTGTGCAGTGGAGCACAGACGATCCGTCTGTACAGTGGAGCACAGACTATCAGTCTGTGCGGCGAAACACCGACCGTTGGCTCATGGAGGACCTGTGATGAAGACAATCTGGACCCTCGCACTGCTCTGTGGAACGGCGTCGCTGCTGGTCGGCGGCTGCCCCACGCTGACCACCGATGGCACGACCTCGACCACGGGCCTGACTACCGCGCAGAAGACCGCGGTCGGCGATGTAGCCGAACAGACCGCGGCCCTCGGCTCCGTCTGGGGCACGTGCAGCGGGCTTTCGACGACGGACCTCAACCTGAACCCGGTTGCCCAGGACGCCACGGTGGGCGAGTGCCCGTCCGTCTCGCTGCTGATGCCCGACCCGCAGTCGCTCACGGTCAACCTCGAGTTCGGCATCGAAGGGTGCAGCGGCCCCGCGACCGGCGGCCAGACGATCAGCGGCTCGGTGAACATCACCATCTCCCGCGGCACGCAGTCCGCGTCCGTCGTGTTTGACGACCTGGCGCTCGACGACCAGGCGGTCACGGGCACCGTCACCGCCACCCTGGAAAAGACCGACGCCGCCGTCACCTTCACCGGCACGTGTGACATCACGACCGCGCAGGTCGGCTCGACGGAGGGCAGCATCACCGTCGCGATCACGACCGCCGGCCTCATCACGATCACGTCCGCCGATGCGACGCTGAGCACCGGCACCGCGACCTACGACGTGGCGCTGGCGAATGTCGTGCTCGACCCGCTCAACAACGGCAACTTCTGGCCGGAGTCGGGGACCGCGACGTTTGAGGTGCCCAACGACGGCCCCGGCCCGGACACGCTGACCGTGGTCGTGACGTTCAGCGAACAAACGCCGGTGGACGGGACGGTGCAGGTGACGGTCGCAGGAGCGGGACCGTATACGTACCAGATTCCGGGCGTGGGTGAATCGTAGTCCGGGAACCACCGTTGGTAGCGCCGGGCCTCCGAGCCCGGCGCCACGTCGTCCGTCGGACTCGGAGGTCCGACGCTACTGAGTCCACACTACCTGCCGCGACGCCAGCCCAGCAGGATGTCCGCGATCCGCTCCGCCGCGCGGCCGTCCCAGAGCGCCGGAATGCGCGGCGTGATCTGTCCCGCCCGCACGCGCCGGTACGCCGCGACGATTCGCTCCGGCGACATGCCGACGACCTGGTTCGTACCCTGCTCCGCGGTGATGGGCCGCTCGGTGTTAGCCCGCAAGGTCAGGCACGGCACGCCGAGGACGGTGGTTTCTTCTTGAATGCCGCCGGAATCGGTCAGGACGACCGCGGCGCGGCTCATCAGCTTGAGGAAATCGAGGTAGCCGAGCGGGTCGGTCAGAATCATGCCGCGCATCGCGCTGAGCCGGGCGGCGAGTCCCGTTTTCTCCAGGTTGCTGCGCGTGCGCGGATGCACGGGGAACACCAGCGGCGTTTCGCCCTGAATTTCCGCCAGGGCGTCGAGAATCCCCGCCAACACCCGCGGATCGTCCACATTCGCCGGGCGATGGAGCGTCAGGACGCCATAGGCTCTCGGCGTTAGCTTGAGGCGCCCGAGGATGTCGGATTGCTCCGCGAGTTCGCGGTGGGCGAGCAGGGTGTCGATCATGACGTTGCCGACGAGGTGGATTTTCTCGCGGGCGACGCCTTCGCGGAGGAGGTTGTCCACGCCGCTCTGTTCGGTCACGAAGAGCAGGTCACTGATGGCGTCGGTGAGGACGCGGTTGATTTCCTCGGGCATGGTGCGGTCGAAGCTGCGCAGGCCGGCTTCGACGTGAACGAGCGGCACGCCGAGCTTGGCCGCGACCAGGCCGCAGGCGATGGTGGAATTCACGTCGCCGACGACGAGCACCGCGTCGGGCCGCTCGTCGAGGACGACCGGTTCGAAGCGCTGCATGATGAGGGCGGTCTGGACGGCGTGCGAGCCGCTGCCGACTTCGAGGTTGAGGTCGGGCCGCGGGATGTGCAGGTCGTCGAAGAACGCCTTGCTCATGGCGTCGTCGTAGTGCTGGCCGGTGTGGACGATGCGGGCGGTGAGCTCGGGCCGCTGGGCAAAGGCGCGCATCAGCGGGGCGATCTTCATGAAGTTCGGCCGGGCGCCGCAGATGTTGATGATCTTCAAGCGGAGGCTCCTCGCGAAGCGGTCAGCACTCAGCATTCAGCCTCTCGTCGGAAACGGTCAGCCGGGGCCGCGAACGCTGAACGCCGGGCGGGTTAATGGTACTATCGAGCGGTTTGTCGGCCAAACTGAGGGCTGACACCGCCCCGGTGGTCAAGAGTGAGTCGTACCATGAAGACGCATCTCTCGCGAGGGATTGAGGTTCATCAGCACCGGACGGACGGGCCGGAGGCCCATGCTCCCCAACGCCGGCCAGAGGCCGATGCTCCCCGTCGTCGCGCCCTGGCGGTGGTGGCTGTTTCTGCATTCTTGATTCTGCATTCTGCATTCGCCGCGGCGTCGCCGCCGCGGCGCGGCGACTTCCCCACCTACGGCCTCCTGCCCAAGGAGGACACCGGGGCGGCGCGGTTCCTGAAGGAGCACCCCGAGTACGACGGCCGCGGCGTCATCGTCGCGATCTTCGACACCGGCGTCGATCCCGGCGCGCCGGGTTTGCAGGTGACTTCCGACGGCAAACCGAAGATCGTCGATCTTGTCGATGGCTCCGGGGCCGGCGACGTGGATACGTCCACGGTCGTCGAGGCCAAGGACGGCATCATCACGGGCCTGAGCGGCCGAGCGCTCAAGATCAATCCGGCCTGGAACAACCCGACCGGCAAGTACCACATTGGGTTGAAGCGCGCGTATGAGATCTACCCCGGCGGGCTGGTCGGCCGGCTCAGCGCCAAACGCAGCGAAAAGTGGGACGAACAGCAGCGCGTCGCCGTCACCGCCCTGGAGCGGCAGCTCGCGGAGTGGGACGCCGCGCATCTGTCGCCGACGAATGAGCAGAAGAAGGAACGCGACGAGCTCGAGACGCGCCTCGAACAGCTCAAAGCCCTTCAGGACGCCTACGACGACCCCGGGCCGATCTTCGACTGCGTCGTCTTTCACGACGGCCAGGTCTGGCGGGCGGTCATCGACGCCGACGAGGACGGCGACCTCGTCGAAGAGGAGGCCATGACCAACTACCGCCTCGAACGGCAGTGGTCCACCTTTGGCGACGAGGACCTGCTGAACTACGCGGTGAACATCTACGCCGACGGCAACCTGCTCTCGCTCGTCTGCGACGTCGGCTCGCACGGCACGCACGTCGCCGGGATCGTCGCGGCGAACTACCCCGACCAGCCGGAGCTGAACGGTCTGGCCCCCGGCGCGCAGCTCGTGGGCGTCAAGATCGGCGACAATCGGCTCGATTCCAATTCGTGTGCGACGGGCGAGGTCCGCGGCTGCATCGCCGTGCTTCAGAACAAGGCCGACCTCATTAACCAGAGCTTCGGCGAGCCCTCCGCGGACCCGGACGTGGGCCGTAACGCCGAGATTTACTCGGAGATGGTCAATCGCTGGGGCGTGATTTACGTGTGCAGCGCGGGCAATGAGGGGCCGGCGCTTTCGACGATCGGCTACCCCGGCTCGGCGACGGAGGCGTTGTGGGGCGTCGGGGCGCACATCTCGGCCGACATGATGGCGCAGCAATACGCCACGCGCGAACCGTACGGCCCCAACGTGTACACCTGGACGACCCGCGGACCGACCACCGACGGCGCGCTGGGCGTGAAGTTCTGCGCCCCCGGCGGCGCGATCTCGCCGGTGCCCAACTGGACGCTCCAGGGCAATGCCCAGATGAACGGCACGTCGATGGCGTCGCCGAACGCCTGCGGTAACACCGCCCTGCTGCTGTCCGCGCTCAAGGCGGAAAAGATCCCGTATACCCCCCACCGCATCCGTCGCGCGCTGGAGAACACCGCCGTCCCACTGCCGAACGTGGACATCTTCGGCCAGGGTCGCGGGTTGATCCAGATCGACAAGGCGTACGACTACCTCCGGCGGTATCGCGACCATGCCGATCAGGACTTGCGGTTCGACGTGCGCTTCGCCGAGCGGGGCCACGCCCGCGGGCTGTATCTCCGTGAGCCGCACGAATCGGACCACGTCGTTGAAACCGGGTTCTCCGTCGGGCCGGTTTTCCATCACGATGCGGACAACCGCGGGAAGGTCGCGTTCGAGCTGCGCGTGGGGCTGGAGAGCACGGCGCGCTGGGTCGAATGTGCCGAACACCTGCTGCTGATGAACGGCGATCGGAGGGTCGGCATCCGCGTCGATCCGACGCATCTGCCGCCGGGCGTGCATTACGCCGAGATTCGCGGGTACGACGTGACCAGTCCGGAGCGCGGACCGGTGTTCCGCGTACCGATCACGGTCGTCCGGCCGCTGACGGTCGCGCCATCAGAACGCGCAGCGCAAGCAAGCGCCCACTCAGAACGCGCAGCGCAAGCAAGCGCCCACTCAGAACGCGCAGCGCAAGCAAGCGCCCCCGACGAGTACCGCTGGACCGAGACGCTGGCCTTCAGTCCGTCGCACGTCGAACGCCGCTTTCTGGCCGTGCCGCCGGGCGCGACCTGGGCCGAGCTGCGCGTCAAACGCCTGGACGAGGGCGAGCCGCGCACCGTGATCCTCCACACCGTCCAACTTGTGCCCGGCTGCCGCTGGGATGAGTACAAGCTCGAGGAGTACCTGCGGCTCGGCACACAGAGCGAGGAGACCCGTCATATCAAGGTCGTCGCCGGCCGCACGCTCGAAATCTGCCTGGCCCAGTTCTGGTCCAGCCTCGGCGAGTGTCAGGTCGAGGTGTCGGCCGAGTTCCACGGCGTTCTGACGGACCCCGGCGTTGTGGGGCTCGACGGCGGCGAGCTGGCGACACGGTTGAACCTCGCCACGCCGCTGCGCAAAGAGCGCGTCGCGCCGACGATCACGCTGGACACGCTCCGGCGGCCGATTCGCCCGAGCGAAGCCGACCTGCGGCCGCTCGACGGCGAGCGCGACCAGTTGCCCGAGCAGCGGCAGATTAACGAATTGATCTTGACGTACGAATTCAAGCTGGACGCCGATGCGACCGTCACGCCGCGCGTCGCCCTGGCGAACATCGTCGAGACGCAGGAATCGTGGCAGTCGAGCCTGTATCTCATCTTCGACTCGGCCAAGCAGGTCGTACATCGCTGGGGCCTGGCGCCGCGGTCCGTCAGTTTGAAGAAGGGCGACTATGTGCTGCGGTTCCACCTGCGGCACGACGATCGCGAGCAGCTTGAGAAGGTCAAGGACATGCCGCTGTTGCTCGACCAGACGCTCGGCAAGTCGGTAGGAATCGAGTTGTACAACGACCCGGACGACGCCCTCGCCGGCGACGGCGGCAAGTTCGGTACGCGGACGCTGGCCGCCGGTGCGCGGGCGGCCGCGTGGGCCGCGGCGGTGCCGGCGGAGAAGCTGCCGAAGGCCGCGCAGCCCGGCGACGTGCTGCTCGGTTCGATGATGTTTGCCGCAGGCGACGCGAAACGGACGAGCGGCGTGCCGGTTCTCTACACGGTGCCGCCGAAACCGAGCAGTAGCGTCGGACCTCCGAGTCCGACGGACAAGGACGACCGGACCGCTGAGCAGAAGTACGCGGAGGCGGTTCGCGACGCCCAGGTTGCCCAGCTTGGCAAGTTGCACGGCGAGAAGGACCGGGCGCTGTTCGATCGCGTCGCGGGCGAGGTGCTGGCGGAATTTCCGAACCACCTGCCGGTCCTGATGGAGCAGCTCAAGCGGGCCGACGGGGCCGACCGCGAGAAGGATCTTCAGGCCGTGGTGGCCGCCGCCGACCGCGTCCTGGCGCAGATCGACGAGGAGAAGCTGGCCGCTCACTTCGGCGTAAAGCAGGACCCGGATGACAAGGAGGCCGCGAAAGTCCACAAGGAGATGGAGAAACAGAAGGGCTTCCTGGTAGACGCGCTGCACCGCAAGGCGCGGGCGCTGTTTGACATCGCCGGGCAGCCGGATGCGGGGGAGCATGGGCCTTCGGCCCGTGCGTCCGGTGCAAAGGACGCCGCAGACCGGTTCGAGGCCGCCTTCGCCGAGCTTGAGAAATGGACGACGACCACGACCGGCGAGTACCTGACGTTGCACATTGACCGCGAGGTGCGACAGGGCCGACCCGGGTCGGCGTTGAAGCTGCTGAGCAGCAAGCTGGCCGACAGCAAGCACGACCAGAAGCTGTACGAAAAGCGCGTGCAACTGCTCGAGAAGCTAGGCTGGCCGCATTGGCGGCAATACGAGGAGAACTGGCAGCTTCTGCGCTTCCCGGCGGCGTATCCGCCGTTCTGAGCAAGCTGGGGGTGCGTCGTTGCCATCCGAACCCACCACGCAAGTGGTGGGCCAGCCGTGCGGGGGGCTGGTCAGCCGGCATGCCCCGGACTTGCGTCCGGGGTTCGGATGGGACGGGCGCGTTGTATCCGAACCCACCACGCAAGTGGTGGGCCAGCCGTGCGGGGGGCTGGTCAGCCGG
>CAYMXT010000196.1:0-882 GCA_964394415.1 uncultured Planctomycetales bacterium | reverse complement strand
GGGTTCGGATGGGACGGGCGCGTTGTATCCGAACCCACCACGCAAGTGGTGGGCCGCCCGCCCCGCACTGGCGTGCGGGGTTCGGATTGGTTCCACACTTCGTCGTCTGATAAACCCGCACGCGCGGTGTCGGAAACCGTGTTCCCGCCGCGGCGGCCTTGAACCGATGCCTATACTGAAAGCGGACGGCGTCGAGGCAACGCCGCGTTACCCATTTCCTGAACCCTGCGAGAGCTACATGCGAAGCGCGACGGCAAGCGGTCTGATGACGGTCTGCCTGTTCCTGCTGGCGATCAGCGGCGTGTCCGTGGTTACCGCCCAGGAGACGATCCCGGGCGAGGTCGTGGACCCCGCCCAGTGCGGTCCGTCGTACGTCGAGACGATGCAGGACGCGCTCATCCGCGACCGGCTGTCCCCGGCGCTCCGCGATAAGGACCGTCAGCCGGGCGAACACGGGGTGTGGATGGTACCGAGCCTGGGAGCCACAACTGCCCCGCACTCCGGCGCGCGGCACGCCGTGAACAAGTGGGGCGACACGCACATGGGCATCGGCTTCCCGCGGCCTGTGAACGTGCGAGGGGCGTACTTCGCCGGGCAGGCCGCGCGCGCGGTCTGGACGCCGGCCGTGCGCGTCGTCGGTTTCCGCGCTGGGCAAGCCGTGCAGGAAACGGACTGGTTCGCCGACATCGGCGCCGAGCCGCGCTGGTTTGCGATGGACCTCCACAACGTCGACCGGATCGAGATTCAGTCGCAGCCCGTTCTGAACGGCGGCGGCTGGTACGCTCTCGATGATCTCACCTTTACATACGCGTCCAACGCGGGCGAGACGGTCGTCGTCGATTTCGAAGACGTGCCCTTTGATTTCAAGTTGACCGCCAGCGG
>CAYMXT010000195.1:505-7483 GCA_964394415.1 uncultured Planctomycetales bacterium | reverse complement strand
GCGTCACCATTTGCACCGGCACCTGCACCCAGAACAGCCGCATCTGCGTCGTCGCCGTGCCGAACACGTTGGTCAAAAGCGCCAGGCAGTGCGCACACACGATCACGAGAAACTCGTGCTCGAAGCGGGCAAACTCCGGCGTGTACAGCACGCCCAGAATCCAGCCGCCGAAGAACCAAGCGACTACGAGCACCACCGCCCCCACGCCCAGCGCCGCCGCCGCGAGCAGCGCACCGAGACGACAAAACGCGCGCACGTCGGTCTGGTAGTACAGCGACAGTCGGTTGGCGGCGGCGGCGGCGGTCTGGATGATGACCAGGTTGCCCGCGAGCGTGATGTACGCGAGTGACCCGAAGTAACCGAGCTGCGCCTTGCCGCCGGGCTGGCTCTCGATCACCAGTCGCGGGAGCGTGTCACACAGGTTGATGACCAGCGCGACGACGCCGAGCGGAAACGTCTGCACCGCAAGCCGCCCGAGCGCCTTTCCAGACGTGCGCAAGTCCCACAGTTGCGGGTTGAGCACGCGGGGGTTGTCGAAGAACAGCAGCACGGCGAGGACGCCGACCGCGTGGCCCAAAACGCCCAGGGCCGTTCCGTACGCCAGTTGACCCGGGCCGAGGCGGCCCGTGGTGCAGAGCCAGTGCAGCAGCGGCAGGCAGATGGCAAACGGGACGATCAGCGTCAGGGCCCGCAGGCTGACGCTGCCGGCCAGCAGATCGAGCCGCTCCCGCCGTTGGTACGTGCCCCATCCGACTTCGGCAATGGCCCAGATGACCTTCGCGGCGAACACGCTGGCCAGAATCAGCAGGTACGCCGGGGCCGTCTCTCCGCGGGCCGCCTGCCAGACCACGTAGGCCGTCAGCACCGCAGCCGCCGGCACCATCATCCACTCGCACAGCCGCCGGTACGTGCCGAACGTGAACTGCCCGCCCGCGTCGGCGACGAACGCGCCGCGCAGCTCCAGCCCGCAGAACAGCACGATCGGCGTCGCAATCGCGAGCGCAAGAAAGTACTGCCCGCTGATCTCAGGCGTCGCGAACTTCGCCAGCAACATCAGCACGCCGAGTTGACAGACGTGATAGAACCCCGTCCCTCCAACCGCGTAGATCGTGTTCGCCGCCAGCGACCGCCGCGGCGGCAAGCGCGGCGTGTTGTCCACAACCACGGGTTGGCAGGCGGCGTCGTTCACGCGCGGCTCCGCCCCCCCGGGCGTGCCCCCGCGCCGGCTCGCCACGCGGCGTAGGCTGGGGGTCAGGGCAATTCGAAATTCTGGATGTCGATGGGCAGCGTGAGGTCGTCGATCTGCGGGTGGATTTCGAACACGACCTGCATCTCGTCATTGAAGATGTTCGGCTCGAAGAAGAACGCCTGGCACGGCTGGCCGGTCTCCTTGTGCTTGACCCAGTTGTCGCGGGTTGGCAGCGGGCGCAGCCAGCCATCGCAGAACGAGGCAGCCTGGACGTGCTCGTGCTTGGATTTGTAATGGAGCGTGATGCTGCGGTCCCCCGGCGGGCCGTTCTCGACCTGGTCCGGCGAGATCACCTCGATCTCGATCCCCAGCGCTGCCAAACGGGGATCGGCGATCTTGTGGCCGTAGTACTGGTACGGGTTGAGGACTGAGTATTTCACCTTTTCCTTGCTGAGTACGACCCGTAGCGTGCCCTTCAGCGTCTTGAGCTGCCGTGCGCCGCGGGCGGACGGTCGCGTGCGGGCCGACAGCAGCAACCCGGTATCGCGCAGGCGG
Source organism: uncultured Planctomycetales bacterium (assembly GCA_964394415.1). Classification (GTDB taxonomy): domain Bacteria; phylum Planctomycetota; class Phycisphaerae; order UBA1845; family Fen-1342; genus JAGVEP01. The sequence goes on along the minus strand of CAYMXT010000195.1, from coordinate 5,739 downwards.
TCCGGTGTGATGGTCAGCGTCTGGGTCGCGGTCTTGTCCACGTCCTTGTACAGGGCGTCGTCGAGCAGGGCCTTTCCGGTGTCGTCGACCACGTCGGTGAGAATCACCGTGCCGACACGGGCAATCTGGTCCACGCGTTCGCCTTGCACGCGCAGCCGCATCTGGAGGTCGGACTCGACCCGCGCCGCCAGCGTCGGATCGGAGGTCCAGAAGCGCATCTCGCGGACGCCCATCAGCTCGATCCGCAGCGGTCCGACGTCAAACGTCGGGGCCGGGGCCGTCGTCGCCGGCGGCTGGTCCGGGGGGGGGATGATCTGGGTTTGCAGCAGGAGCAGGGGCAGCAGCAGGCTGTGGAGCATGTCCAAACTTCCTCCCAAAAAACCGCGCTCGCAATATCCTGACCGAACCTCGCGCACCGCCGCGCCTGCGGCCGCCGCTGGTTCACATGGGCGTGCGTATCGTGCGGTCCCGCCCGCCGGGCGTCAACACCGCCGTGGCCCGCTCCGGCGTTCGGATTCCGAGCCGCGACCGCGAGGAAGCGATTCGCGCAGCGCATGGGCGGCACGCGCGGGGAACGTGCGCGCGGCGCGACCCGCGCGCTGGCGCTCGGGGCTGGTTTCGCAGGCGCCACACGGAGCGCCGCCCGCCACAATGCGCGGTCACACCCGGCTGATGTGGTCCGGGTGTTCGCGCACATGGGCGGCGATGCCGTCGGCGTAGAGCTGCATGATGCCCCGGATGCGGTCGGGGTTTTCGCCTTCATGGCCGTCGTGCGGCACGTGCAGGGGCGGCTTGACCACGAGCCGAAAGTAGAAATTCGGGCGGGACACGACGAATGCCTGGCAGATCGTCGCCTTGCAACGCAGCGCGACCTGGAGCGTGCCCGTCAGATACTCGCGCGTCTGGCCGAAGATCTCGACCGGGCAGGTCTTGAGCGTCAGCCCGCGGACCCGGCTCACGTCCAGCGCGCTGCCCACCACGCGGTTCTCCTGAAAACAGCGGTAAATGTCGCGCGGGAAACTGTCCGCATAGAGCAGGCGGACCGCGGCGTATTCGGGAAACGTCCGGGCGTACTTGTCCTGCACGTACACGCGCAGGCTGCCCTCGTTGCGGTCGCGCACGCCGGCGCACTTGTAGCCCAGCAAGGCCATCAGCAGCGCGGCGACGTGGTGCGAACCGTGGTGACTCAGCATCACGTACACGCCCCGCCCGCGGGCCAACGCCTCATCGATCTGCGGTCGCCCCTGAAAACGGATGCGGCGCATGATCTTCTCGCGCGGCAGGCGATCGAAGATCAGGTAGAACAGCTTGTCGCAGCGCGTTCGCTGGAAGTAGTGGCGGATGATCCGCTTTTCGCGCACGCGGGTCAGGCCCTTTGGAAACACGCCGGCCAGTTCCTCGCGATAGCGGGTCCGCCGGCGGAAGTTGATGAGGTACTCGACGTAGCCGAACCACCGGCCGAACAGGTACAAGCCCTTCAGGCTGAAGACCCACACCCAGCCCGCCAGAAACCAGCGCACCAGCCCGAACTTGAAGCGGTCATATGCCGAGACGCGCTTCTCCGCGCGGCTGTCGAGCGGCGGTTCGACGTCGCGGGCCGCCGGGGTGTCCGTCAGCGTGTCAACCTGGGTCATGCCGCGGCTCAGCGCTCCAAGTCACTCCGGCGGAATTGTGCGGGTAGCCCGCAGGTGACGCAATGCCCCGGCGTCCGCCGGCGACGCAGCCGGCCGCCGGTGTGCGGCTGCCCGGGGCGCTCTGAAGCCAGCGGCGCGGCGTGACTTCCTGCCGGGCCTGGCGGTCGCGTTCACAAAGCACCGGCGAGATTCGCTCGTGCTCCAGGTACAGCTCGAAGATGGCCCGCACGCGGGCGGCTTCGTCGTCGTTGACGACGCGCTTCGCCTTGACGACCTGATCCTGCGCCTGGAGGCGGAAAACCGACTGGCCGCGCTGGTGCTGCGGCTGCGGGCCTACGGGCGTTGGCGCGAGCTGCTGGTCGGGCCGCGCGCCGATTATCGCAGCCGCGCGTAAGTCGACGGCTTGCTTTACGCCTGTGTGTTCAGAAGGACGGCGGTCCGGCCGGCTGTCCTGGCCCTTATCGCCGCGTCGCAGTTCAAGCTCGGCCAAGTCGAGGAAGAGAAGGCGTCGCTCGCCCGGCTGCGGGGTGATGCGCGATTCGAATTACGCGACAAACGCGGAGTCGCAGGCGTTCTTCAAGGAAGCTGAGGCCCTGATCGAATGTCCGACGACCGGGCCCCCCGCCACGCAGCCCGCGGCGGACAGGCAACGCGCGCTCGGCAAGGAAGAAAGCGAAAGCCAGTGAGAAGGCAGGTGACGTGCATGGGGCGAAGACGGTTGTCGCACATTCCATAGGAGCTGTGCCATGAAGCACATTCGGTCGCGAAAGGCTGTGGTGCCGGTGATTGCCATCGCTTTGGTAGGTTGCTGCTGCGCGCCGGGTATCGCGCAGGAACAACGCGCCGCTCAGCGCCCCGCCGGAGGCGGTGATGGGGACACGGTAACGCCACGTGCCCCGGGCAAACCGCCATTGTTGGAGGATGCCATCCGGAGGGCCAATCGTCTTATCCTTCAGAAAGGAAAGTGGCAGAAATCGGAAGTCATGTCCTGCTTCGAGGACGTGCTGGCCGTGCGGGCCGCGGTGGTGAAAACGCAGCGCCTGCCGGACAACACGCTGTGCGTTCACGGGACCGTCCTGGTCGAGCGGCCGACGCTCAAGTTCCAGACATCTGCGGCGAGAAACGCCGAAATTGCAGCGGCGGAGAAAAAGGTGGGGGAGCTGGAGAGAAAGGCCGACGACGCGCTTCGCGAATTCGATGCCGACTGGGTGAGGGGCACGGTGCGCGTCAGAGGTGGTCAGGTGATGCCGGTCTGGCGGAACGCGGCGTACCCCCGCAAGATGCACCTGAGCGACGCCGAGCATGCCAGATTGAGGAACGACATTGTCGATCGGGGCCACAAGGACGTGGGGGCGGCCCGGCGGGAACTCGAGCAGCTTCGGGAGACGCAGCGGCGCGAAAGAACGGCCGCCCAGGAGGCGGCCCGGACAGTGCGCGTGGTCATCAACGTCTCCGCCGAGGCCTTGAACGACGTCGATCTCCAACGCGTTCAGGCAGCGGGGCGTATTTCCATCCGCGGCAAGGTCGAGGATTTTCAATCCGAGCATGATCCACAGGAACTCGTGGGGGGGGGCGAACACGTAACATCACTCGAGGTCACGGCGGTTCGCCGCAACAACGAGGATTGAACGGTCGGGATGGCGAAGGCTGCTCGCCCAGTGTACCGTCGACATCCGCGGTCTGGCCCACGTAGAAGCGGCCCGCCGGATTCTCGAGCACGTACACGAAGAAGGGCAACCTCCCGGCGAAGGACTCGAACCTTCAACAATCCCGGCGCGCCGGGATTAACAGCCGGGTGGCGGCGACGAGGCGCCACGCCGCAGTAGCTGCTCCCGAATCCAGCGTGCCGATTTCATCGCCTTGATTTGCCGCTCGCGGCGGACGGCGGCGGCGCGTCGGCTGCGCGCCGCTCGCCGCTCATGCGTAGCTCGGCGCCGGCAGCGCGAGCGGCGCGAAATGGACCGCGCAGCGCGGCTCGTAGTCGCCCGGACCGCCGATCAGATTGCCGTCAACCACCGGCGTCAGCCGCTGGTGCAAGTCCGCCGGCCGGCCGCACACGCCGCACGGCGGACGGAGCTGTTCACGCTCATCTGCCAGGGCCTTCAGTTCCGGCAGCGGGGGGAATGGCCGGCCCCACGTGTCGTGGTCAAGGCCGGCGACGATCACCGTGCGGCCCGCGTCCCGCAGTTGTCCACACACGGCGACGAGGGGTCGCCCGAAGAACTGCGCCTCGTCGATCCCGATAACCTCGACGTCGTTGGCCCGCGTAACGATTTCCTCCGCAGTCGCGAGCGTGACCGCCGGAAAGCGGTGCCCGTTATGCGTGGCGAGCTGCGTGGGATCGTAGCGCCGATCGAGTTGGTGCTTGCATGCTCGCACGCCGCGGCCCGCGGCGTGCGCCGCGGCCAACCGTTCGATGAGGTGGGCGGTCTTGCCCGCGAACATGCAGCCGGCGATGACGATCAGGCGGCCGGGTTGCGCAAGGTCGTGCATGTTGGCAGCCATTCAGAGCCGCGAAGCGTTAGCGAGCGCCGGAGCCGCGAGCGCAAGCGAGCGATCCGCGCAGCGCGAAAGGTGATTGCACGGCGGACGAACGCGCTGCGCGAATCGCTCGCTTGCGCTCGCGGCTCGGATGCGCTCCCTCACGGTCGCGGTTCGGAGTCGCGGGTTCGCACGCCACGCACCACCTCCATGAACGCCGTCACGCGAGCCCGGTCGATCGCGCTCGACCAAACGCCGTCGTGCTTGAAGTACGAACCCACAATGAACACGTCCGCGTGCGGCCACAGCGCCACCAGGTTGTCCGGCGTCAGTCCGGAGCCAATGCAAACCGGAACTTGAACCGCCTCGCGCACCGCACGGACATCGTCCACCGCCGTCGGCTGCCCCGTCGCCGTGCCGGTCACCACGACGCCCTCGGCCCCGAAGAACTCCGTCGTCCGGGCGGCCTCGGCCAGCGACACGTCGGCGGTGAGCGCATGGCTGGAGTGCTTCTTCTTCACGTCGGCCAGGATCGCGATGTGCGCCGCGCCGATTTGCCGGCGATAGCGCAGCAGCGGCCCGGCTGCGGCGGTCGCCATCAGCCCCTCGTCGGCGACGTGCGCGTAGGCGAAGTTCTCGACGCGGACGAAATCGGCGCCACAGGCCAGCGCGACGGCCAGGGCCTCGCGGTTGGCCGCCGCCAGAACCTGTACGCCCAGCGGCAACGGGGCCGCCGCCCGCACGGCGACGCCCACGGCGGTCATGGCCGCGACGATTTCCGGTCCGACCGCACCGCAGAGGTACGGAACGTCGAGCATGTTTTCGATCAACAGCGCATCGACTCCGGCGTCGGCGTACAGCCGGGCTTCGCCGACGGCCTGCGCACGCACTTGCTCCGGGCTGGCCGCCTGCCGCGGCGTGCCGGGCAGTGCCCCGACGTGAATCATGCCGACGACGATCCCGGGGTGCGGGAAGCGGTCAAGAAAACCCATCACATATCCTCGTTCGGTGGGGATTCTACGCGCCGGGGACGACGGAGCACAGGCGATCGCCGTGGAGCACAGACGATCCGTCTGTGGCGTGGAGCACAGACGATCCGTCTGTGGCGTGGAGCACAGA
>CAYMXT010000195.1:0-405 GCA_964394415.1 uncultured Planctomycetales bacterium | reverse complement strand
CGATCCGTCTGTGACGTGGAGCACAGACGATCCGTCTGTGACGTGGAGCACAGACGATCCGTCTGTGACGTGGAGCACAGACTATCAGTCCGTGCGACCCGACCGTCGGCCGCGTGTCATCCTCGCGCGCAGGACCGGCCAGGCGAGCGGCGGAGTAGCGGTCGCAAGACCTACTCCGCCACACCCGGCCAGTCGCCGTGCGGCCGTGAGGGGCGAGCCCACAACCGCGGTGAAGCACCTGCCCGCCTGGGACCGATCGCCACTAGCGATGGACAAGCAAGCGCCGTCACTGCCTCCTACGCCGCGACAAGCGCGTTCCTGACGAAATCCCTCGCCGGCGCGGCCGCGTACCACGTGGGGAGCTTGGGCCTCCGGCCCGTGTCCCGGCGCGCCGTGATTCGCACG
>CAYMXT010000194.1:6698-7728 GCA_964394415.1 uncultured Planctomycetales bacterium | reverse complement strand
GTTTCGTTCTTCGGGTCGTATGGCAGGTGCCGCACGAACACCAGCGTCGGCCGGCAAGGAATCGGCGCAAATCCAGCTTCCGTGTCGAGGAGTCGTGTTCGGCGCGCAGCGCCTCGCGAACGGGCGACTGGCCGTACAGATTGTTCCGGCGGATTCGCCCGCGCGCTCGACGAACAAGGCCTTCTGGGATGCGATGAGCAGAGACCGCGCCATTCTGGACGCGCCGGCGGGGTTGCAAACGGCCATGACGTATGCGCAGCTCCACGCCTTCGAGACGCAGCAGAATCAGGTCATGGCCGAATCGAACGGCGATCCGCGCTCCGCGCACGCGGATTGGACCATTCAGCGCGGCGACGGAGCCTTTGAAGCGGACCTGTCGCATGGGAGTCGGCCCTTCGTGCAGCTCTATGTCCTCGATTTGAGCGCGCGCAGCCAGCCGCGCTGGTCGCTGCTTGTAGATCAGGTGCGCGCCGGCGGAGTGCTCAGCCCCGACGGCCTTGTCTACGCGGTCAGCGTGCCGCGACAACACTATGGCAGCGTCGGCGAGCCGCTGGTGCTCTATCAGGTTGCTACGGGTAAGTGGGTGCGCCTCGGGCAGCACACGGTCAATCCTCCGTCCGATCCGCAGAGGCCGCGCCTCGCGTGGCATCCCTGGGGCGAACGAATTCTGATCGAAGGGATGAACGGCGACCTGACGAAGCCCGCGTGGCACGAGCTCGATCTTCGCCCGGTTTTGACGGCGTTGAGCGGCGATTGACGCCGGCGCCGATGAGGTTAGGCGACTTTCGGCGCCCATGACGCACGCGCGAGCGCTCTCCGCGGGCGCGGCGAGCATTCGTTTCAACCGCCCGAGGCGGCGGGCCGGGGTGATGGTGTGCATCAGCCCGACGGCGGGCATTCGGGAGACAGTCGTAGCCGCCTCAGCAGCTCGTTCCAAACGCGACCAGCAACGTCGACAGATCGTCCAGATCAATGTCGCCGTCGCCGTCGAGATCGCCCTGCTCCGGCGTGGCGCCGCTGGTGACGCCGA
>CAYMXT010000194.1:0-6598 GCA_964394415.1 uncultured Planctomycetales bacterium | reverse complement strand
GAATCGACAAATCATCGAGATCAATGCTGAGGTCGCCGTTCAGGTCGCCCGGGCAGGGCTCCGGCGGCGGCTGGAACTCGTAAGCACCCATATCGACGATGGGAGCACTGCCGGCGCCGGTGTCCGCGGTGTCGGGATCGTCGTAGCGTCGGGCCAACCCATCGAGATCGGTCGTGACGCCGGCTGGGATCGAGGCGTTCTCACCCGCGTCGATGCAGGGTGAGCCGGGCAGCAGGTGCAGGTCGCCGGCGGGACGGTTCACCAGCAGCGGGTCGGCGTCAAAGCTGCCCGGATAGTCGGCGGGGTCGTATGGATCCTCGCCCGGCGGAGCGGTCAGCAGGTCCATTACGCACGAATAGCGGAGGGTCACGTTGCCCCGGAACTGATGATCGCGCGGTGAGACGTCCTGACCGGTCGCCATGTTCTGCCAGATGATCCCGTTGCGGAACGCGAGGCGGGCGGAGTTGAACGCTTCCAGCCCGCCGCTCTCGCCGGCCGAGTTCCCGGCGACGGAGCAGTTGGACATGGTCAGTGTCACGACCGAATACGAATTGCACGTCACGGCGCCGGACGAGAACGTCGCCGTGTTCGACCAGAAGGTGCAGTTGGTCACGCTGCCGGCGTTCCAAGCGGCGATGCCGCCGCCGAAATCCGCCGTGTTGTGATGAAAGACCGAGTCGCGCACCTCGAACGGAGAGAAGAACGCGCTGATGCCGCCGCCGCGGGCGTACTCGTAGCTGCCGAGCGAGAACCGCGCCGCGACGTTGTATTGGAAGGTGCAGCGCTCGATGGTGACGGGCGCCGAGTACCACAAGCTGATGGCGCTGCCCTGGCCGGTGCTGCCGCTGTCGGCGATGGCGTGGTTTTCGGTAAACGTGCAGTCAGAGATGGTCGGGCTGCCGGTGCCGGTGACGTAGATGCCCGCGCCGTTGCAGATGTGGCACCAGTTCTGCGTGAACTCGCAATTCGTGACGCTCGGGCTCCCATCGCGAACGTACATTCCGGCGCCGGCGCCCCAGCCGGTTTCATTGCGCGAAAACGTGCAGTTGGCAATGGTCGGGCTGCCGCCGATGATCTGTAGCCCGCCGCCGGTCGAGTAGGCACCGTGCGCTTGGGTGACGGAAAAGCCGTCGAGCCGCGTCTGCGTCCCGACGCCGTTGGCGATCACGACGTGATCGCAGTTGTCGGTGTGGATGTTCCAGCCGATGTACCACGCCGAGCTGCCGTACTCGTCGTCGTGACCGACGTCACCGGAGAGGATCGTCGGATGCGCGGTCCAGTCGCGCTGCGACAGGCTCGCTTCGCCGCCTGCGAAGCCGCCGTAGAGCGCCACGCCGTCTGGCAACGTGAACGTCGCTGCGGCGCTGGCGGGCGTGTACGTGCCGGCGGCGACCCAGAGCTCATCGCCGGGCTGGGCGCTGGCCAGCGCGGCCGCCAGGTCCGTGAAGGCATCCTGCCAGGACGTGCCGTTACTGGCGCCGGTCGCCGAGAGGTCGACGTAGCGTACGGTTGCGGCCGCGCCCTGTGCTGCGGCGATGCCGATCAGAATTGCCGTTACGATGGTGCGATGCGTGCCCATGAAGCCTCCCTGGTAGTGCCGGCCCCCAATCGCGGGGAACCTAGGCGCAGGTCGTTCCAAACGCCACCAGCAGCGTCGACAGATCGTCCAGATCAATTTCGCCGTCGCCGTCGAGATCGCCCTGCTCCGGCGTGGCGCCGCTGGTGACGCCGAAGTTCACGAGCAGAATCGACAAATCATCGAGATCAATGCTGAGGTCGCCGTTCAGGTCGCCCGGGCACGCCACGGCCATCGTGACCACCAGGTTGTCGGCCATGAAGATCACGCCGTAGTCCTGGCAGGTCGGCGGATGCGAATCGTAGTGCACGACCGCGCGATCGAATGGGGCGGGCGAGTCCAGCGTCAGAAGCTCGGTCGGCCAGGTGCCCGGGGCGGCGGCCGTCGCGGTGTGGGTCGCCACGAAGCTCCCGCCCAGGTATCCCGTCGCGCGCAGGGTTGCGGAGTCGTCGCAACCCAGCTCCTGCGGCGAATAGAGGATCGAGAAGCTCGTGAGCGGCTGCGAGAAGTCGATCACCAGGTCGGCGGGGAAAATCGTGTTCGGGTAGACGCACAGCCCGCTGAAACCGGCCGGAGTGAAGCCCAGCGTGTCGGCGGGCTGAATCGAAAACCCCCCGCCCGTTGCTGAGAGATGCGCCGTCAGGCCATTCTCGGTGAGATCAATCGGCAACGACGTGTGACTGGGTGCGTTGTCGAAATCGAAGATCCGTCCGCCGGCGCCCACCGCGAAGTTTGCGACGAGGTTTCGATTCGCGCTGGCGCTGAACGTGAAGCTCGCCGAGTCGCTGACCGGGACGCCGTACTCGGTCCAGTTCACGAACGCGAACTGGGGATTGGCGACGGCTTCGACCGTAACGCTCGAACCCTGGTTGTACGTTCCGTCGCCGCCGGTGGTTCCACCAAACGTGGGTCCGGCGGCGGTCGTGATGACGTAGGCGGGGACGAAGTTGGCGACCAGGGTGCGGTCGGCCGTCACGATGAACTGATACGGGTTCGCGCTGCTGACCGGCGCTCCGTTCTCAGTCCAGTTGTGGAATCCCCAGCCGGCGTTGGCGTTCGCCAGCATCGAGGCGGTCGAGTTGACCGGGTAAGCGCCCGCGCCCTGAGCGGTGCCGGCGTTGGCGGGCGACGCGCTGGCGTTGATGGTGTACGTAGGCGCATCGGATGCGATCAGCGTGAAGCACAGGTCACCGGGCGCAGACTGGTACTGGTGATACCCCCGCACGTAGCGGAAGTAGCCGCCGTTCCCCCCGCTGCCCGCCGCGAAGCCCCATTCGGGAATCCCATTGTGCCAGGCGAGAATGTAAACCCAGTACTTTGTGCCCGCTGCCGCCTGGAAAGGCGCCGGCAGGGTGAAGTGATAGTCGTTCATGGCGACGCTGCCGAACGTGCCGGCGTAGGTCTGGCCGGCATTGCCCCCGGTCTCGTATTCCACCAGCGGCGGGTTGACGACGTCCGGTTGCGAGCCGGCGGCAATCGACGGGTAGATTGCGACGGTGAAGTTGACGGCCTGGCCACCGAAGCCCCCGCCGTAGAGATAGCCGCCGCGCCACCTGATTTCGGTGATGGCCTGGTCGCTGGCGAGGATGAAACTGTCCCAGGTGTGGATGTCGTAGTCGCTGTCATCCGGGTCCCACCAGGAGGACTGGTAGAGCGTACCGCTGCCGGTGTGCGGCTGGCTGTAGGCAACGGAGGCACGCGCGCTCAGGGCGCAGGCAAACAGCAGGACAGCCGAAAGAACGAGTTTCATGATTGTCGTACTCATTAGTGCGAGTCCATAGCTTCTGATTTCGAGATCGCGCGCGTCTCGGCCTGCGCCCGGCGCTTACGGGCACGCCGTTCCAAAAACCGCCAACAGTGCCGAAAGGTCGAGCAGGTCGACGTCGCCGTCACCGTCAACGTCTCCGTCGGCGTGCGTGGCGCCGGAGGAGGTGCCGAAATGAATCAGCAGCGCCGAAAGGTCGTTCAGGTCGACGACGCCGTCGCCGTTGATATCTTCCGGGCATTCCGGCGCGTTCAGCGCGGCGGTTACGGTGTCGAGGATGTAGGGGTAGTTGTCGGGGTCGACGTAGGGCGTCTCGATGTCGATGGCGGCGGACGTGACTGCGGCGAACCGATCGTCCTCGGCCAGCAGGTCCCAGGAATCATACGTATGCAGGTTGAGGTCAAACGGCAGCTCAACCTCGAAAATCGTTCCGGTGCCAGCCTGATACGCCGTCACGACCAGGCGCAGTCCGGTGGGCGCCGAAAGGCTGCCCGGCGTCTCGATGGCCGTAAGCTGGTCAAGGCTGAACCGAGCGCCGCCGGCATAGATGGAAAGCCAGCGGGGGCCGTCCACGTAGAGCGGCGCCACCCACAGGCCGCCGGGATGAACGTCGGCGGTGTTCCAGGCGTTGATCAAAAGGCCGCCCCAGCGCGAGAACGTGAAGGGCGCATGGTCCACCCACCAGATATTCTGCGCGTTGTGGAAAACCTGAGTCCCGACCGGGAACGTGATCAGCTCGGCCGACGAGCGCGCCGCTGAGGCAATGCCAGCCGTCAGCAGCGCCAGGCAGCCAGACAGGTCGAGTCGCACGATTGCAGGTCCTCTCGGAAGCTTCGGGTCCGTTTAGTACCGATTCCTTGCGCGAACGTCGCCCGCCGGCCGACCTCTCCCACGGCCCCGCGCGGGTGCCGCAGGAGGGGTGGGGGAGGGCAGCTTTCGTTGGGCACTGCCCTCCCCGCGGGGGTGTAGAGGCGTCAGCAACTCGTTCCAAACGCGATCAGCAGTGCGGACAGGTCCAGCAGGTCAACGTCTCCGTCGCCGTCGAGGTCGCCCTGCGCGGCCGTGCCTCCATTAGCCTGGCCGAAGTGCACCAGCAGGATCGACAGATCGTCGAGGTTGACGTTGCCGTCCTCGTCGAGGTCGGCCGGGCAGGGCGGAGGCGCAATCGTCAGGTGCGCCGCCTGGCTGATGACCATTCCGCACTGATTTCGCACGGTCAGTTCGTACGAGCCGATGTCTTCGGGTCCAACCGGGTCGATCTCCAGTTCCGGATTGTCCTCACCGGGCATGTTGACGCCCTCGTGCCGCCACTGGAAGAACAGCTCGCCGTAGGCCGGCGGACCGTCGGCGGCTGCCACGATCCAGACCGCCCCGCCGAGAGGTACTGACACGTCGTTGGGCTGCGTGGTGATGACCGGCAGGAATTCTTCGGGGCAGTTCGCTCCGGCGGCGATCGAGGCCGTCAGCACCGTCGCGAGCTTGGTTCCCGGGACATCGACCCACTCGCCGCCCTGGTAGACCTCCTGGTTTTCGAACACGTCGTAAACAAGCACGAAGCTGGTGAATTCCTCCGCATCTGGCATGTCATCTTCGTGAACCAGCGCCTCGAGCGGCAGCACCCGCTCCAGCTCGACGTCGATCACGTTGGCGCCCTGGATCAGCGGATCGTTGGGCATCAGCTCTTCCAACTGCACTTCCCGATTGGCGGTCGTCTCGCGGCGCTGCACCCAGATCGTGCGGCCGTAGGTGTCGACGTTGACGACGGTTTCGCGGATGAGCGGGCCGGTGGGCGGATAGAGCAGCTCCACGGAGATTTCGGGCAGCGGCAGGGGCGGCGGCGGAGCGTGATAGACCGTGTGCCACTGGAAGCGCTGAGCCGTCACCAGCGACAGGTCGCGCAGCGAAACGCCGAAGTGCTCGATCGCGCCCGGCGGCGTGTGATGCAGCGGGGTGTCGTACACGACCCGAATACCAATATTGCCCGGCAGCGAGGTAATGGTCGGGGGACCGTAGTTCCAGTTGTGGTAGGTGTGGTAAACGTCCTCGGGATGAACCCCTTCCAGCTCGATCTCGAATTCGTCACAGTCATCGCCCGTCTCATTGGGACAATCGAAATTGCCCAGTCCTCCGATGATCGTGATCGCCGACGATTGGCTCGGAAGCAGGACCGACGACAACAGCAGCGCCAGCCCGAACCCTGCGTAACTCCACTTGCGAAACAACATGGGACCTCCTATGCACTCATTTCCGTGCGCGCAACCCAAAGTCATCGACCTGACCCGCTCGGTCCGCACGCACCTGGACCGCGCTGTCTTACGTGCCGCGGGACACGCCCCGTTTCACGCTCGCTGCACCTTCCAAAGGCAGCAGGCGCCGCAACCCGCCTGCTCGCACGTCGCTCGTCTCCGCGCAGCCGGCCGCTCGGCCCGGGGGCGGGGGGGAGGGCGACTTTTGTTGGGGGGCGCCGCCCTCCCCCCGGGGGTAGACGCTCACAAACAAACGGTGCCAAACCCAATCAGGAGAGCCGACAGATCGAGCAAATCTACGTCCCCATCCCCGTCCAGATCTCCATCTGCATACGTCGCGCCGCCGGACTGGCCGAAATGCACCAGCAGGATCGAAAGGTCGTCGAGGTCGATGACCCGGTCGCCGTTCAGGTCGCCCGGGCAGGGCGTCGACGCAACCGAGCGCCACACCATGGCTTCGTAGCGTGACAGCGCTGTATTCAGCCCGCTGCCGACCACCGTGATTGTGCCGTCGGGCGCAATCTCAAGGTCTTCGACCGCGGTCGCGGTGTAGCCGTCGGGCACAACCGCGCCGAGGTCGAAATACGACTCCGCCGATCCGCTCCACAGCGCTGCGCGGCCCGCGACGTTTCCGCCCTGCAGGCCGCCGTGGGCGACGACCGCGGTGCTTGAGGAAGCGCCGGCGGGATGCAGGTCAATGAACGCCGCTCCGCCCATGGCCCACAGGCCGGCGTGGGAGTTCGCGCTGCCCACCGCCTGATCGTCGCCGGCCCCGTTGACGGACGAGTTGGTGTAGCCCGCGGGATGAATGTCGACGTGGCTGGAGGCGGTGCCGGTCCACATGACGGCGCGCGCGGAGTACGAGCCGGCGGGGTAGTAGGAGCCGTATTGACGGAGCCCGTCGACCGCGGTCGCCAGCGAGTCGTCCGCGCCCGTGAAATGCAGCGCGGTGACGTGGTTGTCGGCCGTCCAGAAGCCCGCCGACTGCCCGGCGCACGGCCACTTCTGTAC
>CAYMXT010000193.1:0-7814 GCA_964394415.1 uncultured Planctomycetales bacterium | reverse complement strand
GGGTTTAGGGGGCGCGCCGCCCTTCGAGCACGCGACGCTGCCCATCGAGCACGCCCCGCCAGTCTTCGAGCACGCCCCGCCGGTCTTCGACCATGCCGACCCGCTCGTCGGCCAGCGCATCGGGCGGTATCACGTCAAGGGCGTCATCGCCCACGGCGGCATGGCGACCATCTATGAGGCCGTGCAGGAGGAGCCGCACCGTGTCGTCGCCCTCAAGGTGATGAACCGCAACCTCGCGTCGAACTCGGCCCTGCGGCGGTTCCAGTTCGAGGCCCAGACGCTGGGCCGGCTGCGCCACCCGAATATCGTGCCGGTCTATGAGGCCGACGTACACCGGCTGGAAGCCGGTGCCACGGTCCCCTACTTCGCGATGGAGTACATCCCCGGCGCGCGGCCGATCACGCAATATGCAACGGAAAAGCAGCTCGACACGCGACAGCGGCTCGCGCTGTTGGCCAAGGTCTGCGACGCCGTCCACCACGGCCACCAGCGCGGCATCATCCACCGCGACCTGAAGCCGGCGAACATCCTGGTCGATTCGGCCGGCGAGCCGAAGGTGATCGACTTCGGCGTGGCCCGCGCGACCGACTCCGACCTGGCGCTCACCACGCAGCAGACGCACCTCGGCCAGCTCGTCGGCACCATGCAGTACATGAGCCCCGAGCAGTGCGACGGCGACCCCCACGACCTCGACACGCGCAGCGACGTGTATGCCCTCGGCGTCGTGCTGTACGAGATGCTCGCCGGCCGGCCGCCGTACGATGCCTCCACGAGCACCATCTATCACGCCGTCCGCATCATCAAGGAGGTGAACCCGACGCCGCTGAGCGAGGCGGCCGACGGGACGGGCCGCGCGGCGCGGCACCTGCGCGGCGACGTGGAGACGATCGTGCTCAGGGCGCTGGCGAAGGACCGCGACCGGCGCTACCAGTCCGCCGCCGAGTTGGCCGCGGACATCCGGCGGCATCTGGCGGGCGAGCCGATCGCCGCCCGGCGGGCGACGGCGTGGGAGCGGGCGGTACGCTGGGTGGGCCGGCATCCGGCCTTGGGCACAGCCTGGGCGTGTCTGCTGGTCGGGGTTGCGAGCACAGGGGTCACGGCAATCCTGGGGAATTGGTACTTCCACTTTCGGCCAACCGACGTTCGGTTGTCGTCAAACGGCGATGTCCAACTGGTTTCGCTCAGCAGCCGGATCCTGCATACCTGGTCCGGCAAGCCCGGCGGCGCGATTCGCTTCGCCCAGATGTTCGATCGACCAGCCGCGCTCGGCGGCGGACGCATCGCCGTATTGGGCTACGACCGCGTCGCGTCGTCGTTCCCCGGTCAGCTCTGCGCTTTCGATGTAGATCACGACTTGAAAAAGCCGCTCTGGACACGCGCGGTCACGCCGCCCAACCTGCCGCCGGACCTGCTTGAAATGGGCCGCGACCAGTCATACTTCGGGATCGCCCACACCTTCGTGTTCGACATCTTCCCCGAGCGTCCGGGGGCGGAAGTAGTAGTCGAACATTCGTGCTCTCATTCCGATCGCGCAATCCGCATCTACGACCTGGCCGGCGACGTGCTCTACCAGGTGTGGCACGACGGCTCGCTGAGTGCCTGCTGCTGGATGTCTGATGCAAGCCTGCTCGTGTTCACCGGCCTCAACAGCGAGGCGACGTGGCGCGAGCTGGGTTACCCGGACGTGCGCGAGCCGCACGCGCTGGTCGTGTTCGCGCTGCGACCGCGTCTCGGCTTCGTCAGCAACGAGTACCTGCGCTCAAGCCCGACAGACGATGTGAACGACCCGTTGAACCCGGCGTGGTATCGCTGCGTCCTGCCGCCGGCGGTGCGCGACTTCGTGGGGCCAACGGACTTGGGGCCGCCGGAGACGCAGGCCGCGGGCCGGCGCGTGCATCTGGGGCTCAAGGCCCGCGGACGCGAGCGGTGTTCGCTGGGCTTCGACATCGACGAGTATGGCGAAATGGTGCCGCGGAGCCTCATCCTGGACGATTGCTACCGGGACGATCAGAAGCTGAAGCAACCGACGCTGCCCGATCCCCACACGATCTACCTTGGCCCCCTGCCGCGCGTCAGACCCGCGGCGAGCGAGCCATCCCCGTAGCGGCCCGGCTCCGCACGGGCCGTACACCGGCAGGATGCCGGGTGCCACAAGGTAGCGGCCCGGCTCCGCACGGGCCGCACCGAACCGCGACCGTAAGGGAGCGGCCGGGCGCGCGGCAGAGCTGCGATCTCCGGCACCGCCTGATAGCCGGTGCCCCACCGCCGGCAAGGACGCCGGTGCCACGAAGCGGAGCTTCGCGGTCCGCTTCTCTGTGCCTTTACGCCGTCGTGGCTTATCATCTGCGGTGAGAACCGGAATCGGAGTCTGCCCGGATGAAACTCCCGCGTCTCGACGAGCCCGACCGCTACCGCGGCCTGTACGTGTTCGACTTCGGCGAATGGTCCGCCGTCGGGTACACCGTCGAGGAGGTCACGCGCCTGCTCGAAAGCGAGACCTACCGCCACGGCCACGCCTACAAGATCGTCCGCGCTCAGCCGGACGGGACGCTCGAGCTGCGCGGCGTGCCGCACACGCGCTTCCAGGCCGAATCCGGCACGTTCTTCAACCGCGGCGAACGGGCGACGGCCCAGGCTGACTTCACCGAACTCTGCCGTGCGGCCGACACGCAACCGCCGCCGTGCCGGGCGTTCGTGCAACTCGCCGAGCGGCCGCCGGCGGAGGGTGTGCCGCCGTACGTGACGGCGCTGGTTTATCCGGCCGAATACGAGGACGACATCGCGCGCTGGCTGCTGGACCGCGACTACGCCGGCGGCGATACGGTCGAGGGCGGCATCAGCCACGTGACCAACTACTATGCCGAAGCGCACACAGTCCTCGACCGCCGGCAGCTTTGGACCCAGAGCACGCTGGCCGCCCGCTCGGCGGAAGAGGTGCTCGCAAGCGTTCGGCGGGCGGTGCAGCGGTGACCCGTGTTCACTTGGCCGTGTCGTCACCGGCGGGGAGCAGCGGCTTCCAGCCGGTGCGCACCGGCGAGACGCCGATGCTCCCCGTCATTTCAACATCCGCGGACCGCTAGCATGGGACCACGCCGGAGATTCCTGAGTCGCGTCTGGGCGCTGGCCGCGTGGCTGGCGGCGCGGCGCCGCGTGCAGATCCCCGACGCCGCGGCGATCGAGGCAGATTTCCGCTGCCAGACCCGCGGCCGCGGGCTGCGGATGACCGAATGGCTGCGGGACCGGCTGCGGCCGTCCTGGTTGCGGCTGCGACGAGACTGACGGGCCGCGACCGCGTGTCGCGCACATCGGGATGGCCGCCTTGATACCAACCCTGCTGATCCTGGGTGCCTATCTGCTGGGCGCGGTTCCCTTTGGATTGCTGATCGGCCGCGCGCGGGGCGTCGATGTGCGGACACAGGGCAGCCGCAACATCGGCGCGACCAACGTGGGGCGCGTCCTCGGCCGCAAGTGGGGCTACCTCTGCCTCCTGCTGGATATCCTGAAGGGGTTCGCACCCGCCTTGGCGGCGACGATGTGGCTGCCGGGAGCAGAACTCGACGCCAAGCGGCAACTCCTTCTGGTGACCGTCGCCAGCGCCGCGGTGCTGGGCCATGTGTTCCCGGTGTACCTCGGTTTTCGCGGCGGAAAGGGCGTGGCGACGACCGTTGGCGTGGCGCTGGGCATCTGGCCGTATTACACGGTGGCGATGGGAATCGCACTGGCCGCGTACGCGCTGGTGCGCTTCACGACCGGCCTGGTCTCGGTGGGGTCATTGACGCTGGCGGTGGCGTTTCCGCTGGCGCTATTCGGCTACGCGCGGTGGACGGGCGTTTCGCTCACCACGCTCTGGCCACTCCAGGCCGTGGCCGCGTTACTGGGCCTGGTCATCATCCTGCGCCACCGCGAGAACATCCGGCGGCTGTGGCGCGGACGCGAGCTGGGTCTGGGCGACGGTCCCGCGGCCCCGCAGGCCTAGCGCAACCCGTGCGCCACGACCGGCTGCGGCGTTGTGCCGTGACTCTGCACCAACTCGGTAACCGCGTCCTGGAGCGTGTGTGTCGCGTGCCACCCAAGTTCGGTCTTCAGCTTGCTGTTGTTGCCCCACAACACCGGGAGGTCCGGCGCTGCGTCTTCGCTGGTCGCACCGGCCAAATCCACGTTGAACCCCAACTGCCGCGCCATCATCTCGGCGAGTTGACGACAGGTGAGCGCCTGCCCGGAACAGATGTTGTAGATCTCATTCGGCCGGCCGTCCTCGAGCAGCCGCTCGTACGCGGTTAGCACGTCCTGCACGTGCAAGACGTCACGCCGGCAATCCAAGCCAGGGTACGAAAAGCGCTTCCCCGGCGACGAACCGGCCCGCACCAGGTGCTCGAACAGCCCACCGTAGTACGACTGCCCGGGTTGCCCCTGCCCCGTGTAGTGGAACGGCCGGGCGATCGTCACATTCAGGTGATACTGGCGGAAATACGCATGCGCGATGCCTTCGGCAGTGTGCTTGAACGCCCCGAACAAGTCCACCGGCTGCGGCGTGGTCGTCTCGCTGACCGGACCGTTGCCGACCCCGGCGTGCCCGTAGACCTCGCCCGCACTGGCCAGGACAACTTTTGCGCGGGGCGCGGCCCGGCGGACGGCCTCGAGGATGTTCGCCCAGGCGCCGACGATGGACTGGTAGTTCTCGTGGGGCTCGCGCGGCGTGTCCTGGGGCCGCGACGGCCCCGCCAAATGGACGATGCCATCCGGTTTCACGCTCGCCACGACGCGGGCCACGTTAATGACGTCAGCGACTTCGCAGACGAGGGCCTTGCGACCCTGGCGTTCGTAGGCGAGTTTCCGTGCGCGGTTTCGGACGCCGGCGACAATCTCGTAGCCGCGGGTCGCGAGGTAGCTGATGAGCCGACTGCCGGTGAACCCTTCGCCGCCGGTGACGAACACGGTACGCACTGCCTGGCCTCCTGCACGCGCCGCGGCCTGAGCCTGCCGCGGCGCGTGAACGTGGGTTGCGTTCGCTTCCAGACGTTGCTATCGGCAACTCGCGGCGTTCAATTCTGCAACCGCTTGCGAAACCGCGCCGGTCCGGCGCTTCTTGCGGTCCGCCGGCCGCGGGTTGAGGGGCGTGGGAGGGGTCGGTATTCTAGCGGCGTGGTCCCTTTCCGGGTTTTTCGCACCGGGAGTTGTACTGATGCCGCTCGACGAAATCCTTTTCGAAGCCGAAGAGAAGATGGACAAGGCCGCGGAGCACCTCAAGCAGGAGTTCCGCGGCGTCCGGACGGGGCGGGCGTCGGTGGGCCTGGTGGACACGCTGCGCGTGGACGTGGAGAGCTACGGAACCAGCATGACGCTCAAGGAACTGGCCAGCCTGGCGGTCACGGAAGGCAACCTGATCGTCATCAAGCCGTTCGACCCGGGCACGCTGAAGGACATCCAGAAGGCGATCGAGAAGAGCGAGCTGGGGATTAACCCGCAGACCGACGGCAAGATGATCCGGCTGCCGGTCCCGCCGCTGTCCACCGAGCGGCGGACCAAGCTCGTGACCCGCATCAAGGAGCTGGCCGAGCAGCAGAAGCTCGCGGTCCGCAGTGCCCGCCGGGACGCAAACAAGACGCTGGAGACGGAGAAGAAGGCCAAGGCCATCACCGAGGACGACGAGGAGTCCGGCCAGAAGCAGGTCCAGGAGCTGACCGAGACCTACTGCAAGAAGATCGACGGAATGATCGACGAGAAGTCGAAGGAGATCATGGAGGTGTAGCGTCCGACGAGGCGGCGTTTCCCGGTTTGGCACGCCGCACGCGGTACCACACCGACTGCAACTGCGACCGCGTGCTGGACCTTAATGACATCCCGGCGTTTACGGTCCGCATCGGGCGGCCGTGTGCGCCCGACTGGCAGGCGGTCCGGCGACACCTGGGCGAATAGGCGAGCCGCAACGCACGCGGTTACCCGCCGGGCGGCGCACGCGCGGCGTGCGCTGCTCAGCTTCGGCGGCTGCTGGCGGCTGATCGCTTCACTGGCGGGCGCGGTTCGGATTCGACCTGTGCGGCAACCCGTCGCCGGCTGGGTTGCGTTTCGCTCCGCCACCCGGGCACCGCCAGGCTACCAGTTTCCGCTCACGTCGAGTCCGGCTCAAACGGCACCCACACCGTGAAGGTGGTGCCCTGCCCCGGACGCGACTGCACGTCGATCTTGCCGCGGTGGGCCGTGACGATGTGGTTGGCAATGGCCAGACCAAGGCCCACGCCGCGGGTCTGCCGAACGCGGGCGTCGTCGGCCCGGAAGAAGCTCTCGCCCAGGCGTTCGAGCTGTGCCGGCGTCATACCCAGACCGTGGTCCTCGACGCGAAACAGCACCACGAACCCCTCGCGCCAAACGCCCAGCCGGACATGCTTGCCGTCCCCGGCGTAGCGATGGGCGTTCTGGAGCAGGTTCACGAGCACCTGTTGCAGCGCGGCGGCGTCGGCGCGGATCGTCGGCAGATCGGGGGCCAGCTCCAGCCGGGCGTCGAACCCCTCCTCGATGAAGCGCGGCTCGAACAGCGTCCACGCCTGCCGGACGACCGCCGCCACATCGCACCGCGCGAACGCATACGTCTTGCGGCCCGATTCAATGCGGCCCAGGTCGAGGATGTTGTCGAGCAGCAGCGACAGCCGCTCACCCTCGCGCACAATCGTCTCGTGGTACGTTTTCACCCGCGCGGCTTCCCGCACGCGGCCCTCCGCCAGCGTCTCGGCGCATAGCCGGATCAGCGCCAGCGGCGTCTTCAGCTCGTGGCTCACGTCGGCGACGAACCGCCCCTGGAGCCGGGCCAACTCGCGCTGCCGCCGGACGACGCGGCGCAGCGTCCACGCGACGAGCCCCCACGCGCCGACCATGCCGAGCGCGGTGGCGACGATGAGTGCGGTCTGACGCCATTCGCGCGACCGCAGCTCCAGGGCCGCGGTCGCGGTGGGTTGGAGCGCGGCGTGTGCGAAGTGTGGGCCGAGCCGGAGCAATTCCAGGCCGGTGTCCACGGCCCCCAGCGTGACCTGCCAGCGCGGCGTCTCTCCGCTCGGCTTCCAGTACGCGGCCAGGAGCCGCGCGGCCGGCCACACGACGGCGAATTGCACTGCGTTCGAGACGTTGCGCGTGGCGACGACGACGACCGTTGGGCGCGCGGTCGCACCGTTGGTGAGAAAGAACACCGCGCCTGGGGGGCCGTCCGCCATCGCGTCGGGCCAGAGCGGTTCACAAGCGGTGAGCAGTTGTTCCCGCCGTGCCGCGCGGGTCTCGAGCTCCGCGAGCTGCGCGCGGAGCGGATGATCGTCGCGCAGACCGAGTTGTTCGGCTTGCCGCGTCAACAGCGTCGCCTCGCGTGTCCCGAGCCGCGCGGGGTGGTCGGCGCGGACGGTTTCGAGCAGCTCGGCGAGCGCCTGGGACGCCCGGTCGAGGTCACCCGCCTCAAGCAGCGCGGCGACGCGGGCCGCCTCCGCCTGGAACGCCTGGGCGACCCGGTGCGGCAGCGCGCGAAACAGTTGCCCAGCTTCCGCGAAAATGCGGGCCGCGGCCAGGGGCCGCCCAAGCTGCTGCTCGACCCTGGCCATGTCCACGAGGGCTGTCGCGCGGGTCAGAGGATCGGCGGCCGTCGCGGAGTCCTGAAAGTCGCGCAGGCGCACGAGCAGATCGGACGAAACCCCGGCGTCAGCCGACGCCGGCGGTGTTAGCTCGCCAGGCGTGCGCGGAAAGAACCGCCACGGCTCGCCGGGCAGTGCGACCGCCACCACGGCCCCGTCCGACCGCCCGGCGACGCTCGCCGACTGCGACGCAAAGGTCGCCGCCGA
>CAYMXT010000192.1:2835-7880 GCA_964394415.1 uncultured Planctomycetales bacterium | reverse complement strand
TGCGTGGCGTGGTTGGCCGACGTGCCCCGGACTTGCGTCCGGGGTTCGGATACGCTGTGCCGGCACCGACCGGATTCACCCATGGACCACCAGAGGAACGATATCCTGACCACCCCACTTGCCGACGCCCGCGAGCTTCTGCGTCTGGCCCTGCCGCTGATCGCCGTTTCGGCGTCGCGGATGCTCATGGGGTTCGTCGACTTCGTGATGGTGTCGCAGCTCGGCACCGCGGCGCAGGCGGCGATTTCGCCGGCGTCGCTGCTGGTGTTCACCTTCCTCTGCCTCGGCATGGGCGCCGCCACCAGCGTGCAGACGTTCGCTTCGCAGGCCGATGGCCGCGGCCAGCCGGAACGCGGGGCCGCGTACGCCTGGCAGACCGTGTACATGGGCCTCGCGCTCGGGCTGCTGGTCTGGCCACTCAGCCACCTGATGCCCGGCCTCTACGCCTGGGTCGCCGGCGTGGCGGGACACTCGCCGGAGGTGCAGGCCCTCGAAACCGATTACACCCGCATCACGGTCTGGTCCGCGACCCCCGCCGTCATCGCCGTCGGCCTGGAGAGCTTCTTCAACGGCGTGCAGCGGCCGCGGGTGACGCTGATCGCGGTACTGGTCTCTCTGGTCACCAACGTCATCGGCAACTGGATTCTGATCTGGGGCAAGCTGGGCGCCCCCGCCTTGGGCATCTATGGCGCCGGCCTGGCCACGGTCATCGGGTGGTGGGCGCGCGTCGCGGTCCTGCTGATCGCGTTCTGCTCGTCCTCGGTCGATGCACGCTACCACACGCGGCGCGCGTGGCGGCCGCGGCTCGCGGAATGGCGCGACATTCTGCGCATCGGCGGACCTACCAGTCTGTCATGGATGATCGACCTGGGTTCGTGGGTCGTGTTCCTCAACCTCATCATGCCGATGTTTGGCACGGTCGCGCTGGCCGCCACCAACGTCGGCCTCCAGTACACCCACATCGCGTTCATGCCCGCCATCGGCATCGGCATGGCCCTGTGCAGCCAGGTCGGCTTCGCCATCGGCGCCGGCCGGCCAAACGAGGCCGCCCGCCGTACGCAGACGGCGCTATTCCTCACGATGGGCTACATGGGCCTGGTGGGCCTGGTGCTGTTTCTGCTGCGCGGGCCGCTGATGGGGTTGTTGTCCACGGACCCGGCCGTCATCGACGGCGGGCGCTGGGTGCTCACCTGGGCGGCGCTCTACCAGGTGTTCGACGCGATGACGATCACGTACATCTCCGCCCTGCGCGGCGCGGGCGACACGCGCGTGCCGGCCCTCCTCAACGCCATCTGCTGCTGGGGCCTGTTCGTCGGCGGCGGGTGGCTGGTCGCCCGCTGGCGGCCGGGGTGGAACCTCAACGGCCCCTGGCTGATGGCGGTGCTGTATCTCACCCTCCTCGGCCTGCTCGTCTTCTGGCGCTATCACACCGGGGTCTGGCGGCGTATCCGCGTGTTCGGCGGAGGCGAGCCCGAATCCGTCGCCCCAGTCCAAGGAGCGGACGTCGAGGTTTCAGCGCGGGCCTAGTAAATCTGGCCCGCGCCCGGCGGTATAATGCGGCCCAGGTGACGCGATGAAGAAGATTCGAGCCCATTTTGACGGCCACGCGATCATCCCTGACGAGCCGGTTGAGCTGCCCGTCAACCAGCCGCTGGAGATCACCCTGCGGGCTGCCACGCAGGCACACGCCGCGCAGCGCCAAAACGGCGCGGCGGAGCGTCTACGCCGCCTTGCTCAGGCGACGGGTTGCATCGCCGGGCCGACGATCCCGCAAGATGCGCTGCGGCGAGAACGCCTTTACGATGACGAGTGATGAAAGCGCTGCTGGACACGACATCGAGCAGCTCTTGACCCTGAACGCCCATGACTTCGCCCGCTATGGGGAGATTCGCTGTCTGTCCCCCGCGTGAAGTGCTCTTCGGGTTGTCCCCGACGGACGGCGAGCCCCGGAGGTTCTGATGTTCGAGCCGTTGCCTGCCAACTTCAGCTTTCCCGAAGCCGAAAAGCGCGTCCTGGAATTCTGGGAGAAACACAACATCTTCCAGCAGTCGCTCGACATCCGGCGCGGCAGCCCGCGGTTCGTGTTCTACGAAGGCCCGCCGACGGCGAACGGCCTGCCGCACCCGGGGCACTGTTTGACCCGCGCGATCAAGGACCTGTTCCCGCGTTACCAGACGATGTGCGGCAAGCTGGTCGAGCGGAAGGCCGGCTGGGACACGCACGGCCTGCCCGTCGAGGTCGAGGTTTGCAAAGAGCTGGGCATCCATACGAAGCAGGAGATCGAGGCGTACGGCGTCGAGAAGTTCGTCCGCAAGTGCATCGAGAGCGTCTTCCGCTACACGCGCGAATGGGAGCAGATGACCCGGCGGCTGGGCTTTTGGGTGAACCTCGAAGAGGCATACGTCACGTACCACCAGAGCTACGTCGAAAGCGTCTGGTGGGGCCTGAAAACGCTGTTCGAGCGCGGCCTCCTGTACCAGGGTCACAAGGTCGTCTGGTGGTGGGCCCAGGGCGGCACAGCCCTGTCCGCCGGCGAGGTCGGCGAGGGGTATCGCACGGTCAAGGACCCGTCGGTGTATGTGCGGTTTCCGCTGGTGGACACGGGGAGCATCGGCGTCCCGCCGGTGCGAACTCCGACCGCCGCACAGCGCGAAAGCGCGGTCTCTGACCAGTTGGCCATTCGGCGTCGAATCCTCCCCCACTGGGAAGCAGGCGGCAGCACGTATTTCATGACGTTTCGCCTCCAAACAGGAGAACTGTCGCCGGACGAGCGAACTCTGGTTCTGAACGCCATCCGTCATTTCGACGGGGAGCGGTATCTCTTGCACGCCGCGGTGGTCATGGCCGACCACGCGCACGTGCTCTGGACACCGCTTGAGCAGGCGCCGGGCCAATGGTGGTCCATCGCGGATTTGATGAAGAGCATCAAGAGCTTCACCGCGAAGCAAATCAACGCCAACCGAGGAACGGAGGGCATTGTCTGGCAGCGCGAGCACTTCGACCGCATCATCCGCAACGAGTCGGATTTCGGTGAGAAGTGGAACTATGTAATCCAGAATCCGCTGCGGCGCGGATTGCCGGAGACCTACGAGTGGGTCTGGGTCGAGCCGAGTCACGGTCCGCACCGGCGGGACGCCGATGCTCCCCATGCGAGTCCGCACCGGCGGGACGCCGATGCTCCCCATGCGAGGGTCTCGCTGCTGGTCTGGACCACAACCCCCTGGACGCTCATCAGCAACCACTTCGCGGCGGTCGGGCCGGACATCGAGTATTCGCTCATCCACGACGAAACGACGGACGAGTACCTCTACCTCGCCTCGGCGTTGGTCGACGCCACGGCGAAGGCCAGCAAACACAAACTCACTCCGGTCGGCACGTGCAAGGGCGCGGAACTGCTGGGTCTGCGCTATACGCCGCCGTTTGATTGCTATGCGAAAACGCTGGCCGCCCAGCAGGCTGAGCGAAAGGAAAACGGTGCCGCTCCGCTGGCTTGGCGCATCGTGCCCGCCGACTTCGTCGAGCTCGGCACCGGCACCGGCGTCGTCCACATCGCGCCGGCGTATGGCGAGGTGGATTTCAACCTCTTGCAGGAAGAGCGCAAGCGCTGCTCCCATTTCGACGCTATCCCCTTGCTCAACGCAGTGAATCCCGACGGCACCTTCAACGCCGACGCCCCGCCGGCGTATCGCGGCAAGTGGGTGAAGGACTGCGACAAGGACATCATCCGCGAGCTGAAGGATCGCGGGCTGCTGTTGCATCAGGAGACGATCGAGCACGAATACCCGTTCTGTCCGCGAGCGGAGGATGACCCGCTCATTCAGTACGCCCGCAAGAGCTGGTTCGTCCGCACGAGCCAGTTCAAGGACGAGTTCCTGGCGAACAACGACAAGGTCAACTGGCTGCCGGACCACATCCAGGAAGGCCGCTTCGGCGATTTCCTGCGCAACAACGTGGACTGGGCGCTGTCGCGCGAGCGCTACTGGGGCACGCCGCTGCCGATCTGGGTCTGCGAGCAGACGGGCAAGATGGAGGCGCTCGGCTCGTTCGCCGAACTGACCAGCAAACCCGGTGCAACCGACGGCGGCGAATGGGATCGTGCCAAGGCCGCCGACCCGGCGTTGCCGGACCACCTGCGGGTCCACAAGCCGTATATCGATGCGTGGACGTATGACAGTCCGTTTGCGGGGAGCGTCGGCGTCCCGCCGGCGCGGATGCGTCGCGTACCCGAGGTGATCGACTGCTGGTGGGACGCCGGCAGCATGCCGTTCGCCCAGTGGGGTTTCCCGCATACGGATGGCAGCGTCTCTACCTTCACCCAGCGTTTTCCCGCGGATTTCATTAGCGAGGCGATCGATCAAACGCGGGGTTGGTTTTACGGGCTGTTGAGCATCAGCACGCTGCTGTTCAGTGGGGTGGGCGTCCCGCCCGCCGCGAACGGCGTCCCGCCCGCCGATGCCAATCACTGCGCCAGCCCGTCGCACGGTGCCACCGCTGAGCTCCAGATCCGCCGTCGTCGCCGACTCCCGCATTGGGAAGTCGGCGGCAGCACGTACTTCATCACGTTCCGAACGGCCACGAAGCCAGCCGGCGGGCAGCGCGTTGTGCTGGAACCTGACGAGCGCGACGTCGTGCTCGCGGCGTGTCGCCATTGGGATCCCAGTCGCATCCTGCTCCACGCGGTGATCGTGATGCCCGACCATGTGCATATGCTGCTTACGCCGCAAGAAAAGGCCCCGGGCGTATGGTGGGCGCTCGAAGAACTTCTGCACAGCATCAAGGGATTCTCCGCCAAGGAAATCAACCAACTGCGCGCGCGTCGGCGCGCGCTAGCTGGGTCAGGGACGGTCTGGCAGGATGAACGCTTCGATCGGATCATCCGAAATGAGCGCGAATTCGTGGAGAAGCTGGAGTACCTTGCCAGCAACCCGCAGCGTAGCAACCTGCCGGAGGACTATCGCTGGTTGTGGGTCGCGCCCGAGGAAGCGGTGGCAGCGAACACCCCTCGCGGCGGGCGGGACGCAATTCAGGGCGGGCGGGACGCCCAC
>CAYMXT010000192.1:0-2825 GCA_964394415.1 uncultured Planctomycetales bacterium | reverse complement strand
GGTTGTATTTGGGTTGTTGGGGGGTCGGCCCGGTTCATGGGGGGGCTGCTACCCCCCATGGGGGGGGGGGGCCCTAATTTCTGGGGGGGGGGTTCGGATTACGGGGCGGGCGGGACGCCCACCCCACTGAATACCCCCATCCCTACCGCACCTGCATCGTCCTCGGCCACGTGATGGGCGAGGACGCGCTGAAGATGAGCAAGCGGAAGAAGAACTACCGCGAGCCGAGCTACATCTTTGAGCACTACGGCGCCGACGCGATGCGCTGGTTCTTCTTCAGCGCCCAAACGCCGTGGACCAGCATCCGCTTCCAGGAAGCGAACATCCGCGACGCGCAGCGCGAGTTCCTCGTGCGGCTCTACAACGTCTTCAGCTTCTTCAACATCTACGCGAACATAGACGGCTTCGTGGCCCGCCCCACGCCCGCATGCGGCCACCGGCCGACGGCGCAGCGCGCTGAGCTGGACCGCTGGATCATCAGCGAGCTGCACCGCACCATCAAGTTCGTCCGCGAGTCACTGGACCGCTTCGAGAACTTCCCCGCCGCACGCCGGCTGTCCGAATTCGTCGATGCGCTCTCCAACTGGTACGTCCGCCGGGCGCGCGAGCGCTTCTGGCGAAAGGTGGAAGCGACGGAGCGCGCGAGCGACGAAGCGACGCAGGGTCCGTTCCCACGTGCCCACGTGCCCACGTTCTCACCTTCGGACCAGGACAAGTGGGACGCCTACCACACGCTCTACGGCTGCCTGTTTACGCTCAGCCAGCTCATCGCGCCGTTCACGCCGTTCTTCGCGGAGACGATGTATCAGAACCTGAAAGGCACGGAGGCACGCAGGCACGAAGGCACGGAGGAGGTGCCCGGCTCCGGCCCCGCGTGCCTGCGTGCCTCCGTGCCAGCGTGCCTGCCGTGCTCCGTCCACCTCTGCGACTACCCCGTCGCCGATGAAACGCTCATCGACGAAGCGCTGGCTCAGGAGATGGACCTTGTCCGCGACATCGTTTCGCTCGGCCGGGCCGCGCGCACCGCCGCCAAGCTCAAGGTCCGCCAGCCGCTGGCGCTCGCCGAGATCATCCTGGCGCGCCAGGAACATGCCGACTGGCTCACCTCACACAGCGTCCTGATCGCCGAGGAGCTGAACATCAAGCGGGTCGAGTTCACGTCCGAGGCCGAGCACTACGTCACCTACCAGGTGAAGCCGGACTTCAAGGCCATCGGTCCGAAATTCGGCCAACTCGCCCCGCAGGTCGCCGCCGCGCTCGCCAGGCTCGACCCCG
The DNA here is from genome assembly GCA_964394415.1 of uncultured Planctomycetales bacterium. Classification (GTDB taxonomy): domain Bacteria; phylum Planctomycetota; class Phycisphaerae; order UBA1845; family Fen-1342; genus JAGVEP01. Next base: position 1,550 of record CAYMXT010000192.1, on the reverse strand, counting down.
CCGCCGCGCGGCGGACGCTGGTCGAGGCCGGACGGCTGGCCCTGGACGTTGCTGGTCAAACGCTAACATTGACGGAGCAGGATGTCCTGATCCGGCTGGAAGCGAAGCCCGGCTGGTCGGCGGCCCAGGGCCGCGGCGGCGTGGTCGTCGTGCAAACCGAGCTGACGGACGAGCTGCGCGACGAGGGCCTGTGCCGCGAGCTGATTCACCAGGTGCAAACGCTGCGCAAGACCGCCGCCCTGCCCTACGAGGCCCGCATCCGCGTGTTCGTCCAGGGTCCGGAGAAGCTGCTCACGGTCGTCCGGCGGTTTGCCGAAGTGATTGAGAGCGAGTGCTTGGCGCCTGAGCTTGCGTTCCAACCGCCGCCCGCCGGCGTGGAGCAGTGGACCGGCCAGCTCGAAGGTCTGGCCGCGACCGTCGCGATCGTGCCGCGGTAAGCGCGCGGCGACGGTTCTTTGCGTCGCGTCCGAGCGCGACCTACAATGCCGTACCGGCGCGGCCGACCAACGGTGGCTGCGGAGCTGAGATGACCGATCACTTGTTGCCTATTCTCGAGTACGCGGCGCGTCGCCAGGCCGACGGGCAGGCCCGCTGCCGGCCGGGGGCAAACGCCCGGATCGACCTGCATTGCCATTCGACCTTCTCGGACGAGCGGCTGCGCTGGCTGCCGGGGCTGGTCTATCACCCGCTGTGCGAACCGGAGGAGGTCTACGACCTCGCCAAGGCCCGCGGGATGGACTTCGTCACGCTCACCGACCATGACACCATCGACGGCTGCCTCGCGTTCGTGGACCGTCGCGGTCCACGCCGGGATTTCATCTTCGGCGAAGAGGTCTCCGCCCGCTTTCCCGAAGACGGCACCGTTGTCCACCTGAACGTCTACGACCACGACGAAGCCCAGCACCGCGAAATCCAGCGGCTGCGCAGGAACATCTACGACCTGATCGATTACCTGCGGCGGCTCGAGAAACTCTACGTCTTGAATCACATGACGTGGACCGCCCAGCACCGCGTGCTCACGCCTTGGCAGATCGAGGCGATGCTGGTGCTATTCGACGTGTTCGAGGGGCTGAACGGCACACGCAGCTACGCCCACAATGCGTTCACGTGGCACGCCACGCGCGAGCGCGGCAAAACGCTGGTCGCCGGCAGCGATTCGCACACCAACCGCGTGGGGACGACGTACACGCTCAGCGCCGGCGCGACCAAGGCCGAGTTGCTGGCGAGCATCCGGGCCGGACAGGCGGCTTGCTGCGGCGGCTTTGGCACGCCCGAGAAGCTGCGCGAAGACGTGTGGATGGTGCTCCAGAAGAGCGTCGAACGCCACCTGGCGGACACGACGCGCTGGTGGGAACGGGCGCTCTGTCACGCGGTCGAGCAGGCCGGCAAGCGGCTGTATCCGCTCGTGTGTCTGGGCTACCACAAGCACCAGGATCTGCTGATCCGCGGCTTCGCGCGGGCACTGCCCGCGTAGCGCGAAGTCCGCGCCACTCGGAACGCGACGCGCCAGCGAGCGCCTGCCGCGCGACGCTCGCTTGCGCTTCGCGTTC
>CAYMXT010000191.1:3463-7947 GCA_964394415.1 uncultured Planctomycetales bacterium | reverse complement strand
CGAACACCGGGGCCGAGTCGCGGATCATCGTCGTCCCGGCGGACCAGGCGCTGAGTTGGAAAGACGGCTATGCCCCGATGGGTCTGGAGCACTTCAACACGCTCCAGTCGCAGAACCCGCCGAGCCGGCCGCAGCTCGTGCTGCTCGCGCACGACGGCGACAACGCCTGGGGCGGCGGGTACAGCTACTACATGGAGGCGGTGCCAAACTTCGTCACCAGTGCGACCAGCGCGGGCTACGTCGCCACCGTGGTCGAGCAGTACCTCGCGAATCACCCGGTGCCCGCCGACGACGTGGTCCACGTCGAGGACGGCGCGTGGGTCAATGCCGATGGCGATTTCGGCTCGCCGGTCTTTCTGAACTGGAACTGGCCGCTGGTGAACGCCAGCGGGCAGATCGACATCCCCGGCGGCTGGGCGGAGGACGAGCGCAACTGGGCCGTCATCACCGCGGCGCAGAACCGCGTGGACACCGCCGAGCAAATCGCGGGCGGGGTGGACGTGGGCCGTATTCTCTATCCCGATGCGACCACGACCCCGGCCGAGCGCGCGTGGCATTACTTTCTCGCTGGGCTGAACAGCGGGTTCATGTACTACGGCACGTCGCTCGACCTGGAAGTCAAGCCGACCATCGCGTGCAACCGGGCGGTCGCGTACGCGGACCCCGTCATCGGCAACGGCCTCGCCGACACCACCCCGCCGACGATCTGGCTGCCGCAACGCCATCCCTGGAACCCCGGCTCCGTGAACTTCGGCCCGCAGTATGGATATCAACAATACCACAGCAACGGCGATTTCTGGGTGTGGACGTTTGTGTACGACGTGTCCGGCGTCGCGAGCGTGACGCTGAAATATCGGCTCGACGACGACACGACCGTGACCGACGCGAATCGCACGTACGCCGGCGGGTCGGGCGTCGGGCCTTGGCAGTCCATGACGATGTCGTACCGGGCGTTTCCGACCGGCAACTTCTTCAACAATCCGGATATCAACTTCTTCGAGTTGCCCAACTACATCGCGGACGAGTACTACACACAAATCACTGGCATTCGTGAGACACTACTCGACTACTATGTCGAGGCGGTCGACGGGCGCGGGTATGTCCGCCGCAGCCCGATTCAACATGTATACATTGGCGACGGCAGCGGCGGCGGGCCGACCGAGCGCGTGACGTGGCAGCCGGACCCCGCCCACGCCGGCCAGCCGGTGCTGCTGTCGTACAACGCGGAGGGCGGGCCGATCTCCGGCGCGACAACGGTGTATGCGCACGCGGGGTTCAACGGCTGGCAGATCATCCTGCCGGCCGATCTGCCGATGACCGACGACCCCAATTCATCGTGGTGGTCGGTGAGCATCGACGTACCGGTAACGGCGTGGCAGGTCGATGTCGCGTTCCACGACGGGCAGGGGCACTGGGACAACAACGGCGGCGCGGATTGGCACGTTGCGGTGACCGGCACGCAACAGCAGTGGGTGATGGATGGACAGCTTGACCCCGGGGCGCAGCTCATCGCCCAAAACGGCAGCCGGCAGCTTCACGCCGGGTTGCTCGGGACGGTGTTGTACATCGCCGCCCCGCCCGCGAGCGGCGGCAACGACCATTTCATCTTCGTCGCGGCCCCGCCGGGCGGCCTGCGGGCCGCGCCGTGGGCCAAGAGCGGACAAGTCGCGAACTGGGCCGCGTACCTTGGCAACGAGAGCACGAATAACTGGTGCGGGTGGTTCGACCTCGCGCCGGGCGTCGTCGCGCAGCAGGCCAGCTCGCCGAGCGGGTGGCTCGAGGGGACGATCGACATCGCGCAGGAACTCGGCCAGATGCCGGCGGCGGTCTACATTGCCCTCGCGCCGTACACCACGCCCGACGGGGGTGTGCTCGTGCCCTCTGGGCAGGTCCCTGCGTCAATGAATGGCAACGGCAACGTCGACGCCGTCGAATACGCCGTCTTCGTGCCGCGCACGCCGGGCGACCTGAACTGTGACAGCGCGGTCGATTTCGACGACGTCAACCCGTTCGTCCTCGCGCTGTCCGATCCGACGGCCTATCAGGCAGCTTACCCGGCCTGCAACGTGCTCAACGGCGACTGCGACAACGACGGCGACGTGGACTTCGACGACATCAACGCCTTCGTTGCGCTACTGAGCGCATCCTGAGCGGCCACATGCCTGCCGCACGCCGCCGCTCCGCCCGCCCACGAGCCAGGCTGGGCCCGCCCGCCCCCCGCTGATCCTGAGTGCTGCGTACTACGGAACCGCGACGCTGACGAGCAGCGGCGCCAATACGCCAACCTTGCGTTGCCGCAGCGCCGTGAACCCGGCCGCGTGCAGCCGGTCGCGGACCTCAGACCACGCGGCATGGTGGACGTTCCCCTCGATCCCCGCCACGACCAAGTCGAAAATCACCCAGCCGACCACGTTGTCGCGGAAGCCGTCCACGAGAATCAGCACGCCGTCCGGGCGCAGCACGCGCCAGAAACCACGCAGCGCCGCCGCCTGGTGCGGGTAGTGGTGAAATGAGTTGCAGCAGGTTACCACGTCAAACGAGCGGTCCGCGAACGGCAGCCGCTCCGCATCACCCTGCACGGCGTGCAGCTTCACCCCCTGCGGCGAGGCACGGGCCTTGTCGCCTGCCCGCCGCAACATCTCCGCCGAGTAGTCGAGGCCTACCGCGAGCTCAGCATCGGGCCAGGCCGCGGTCAGGGCGAGCAGCGTGCCCGTCCCGCAACCGACGTCCAGCAGGCGGAACGGACGCGGGCCGACGAGTTGCTGCCAGCGAGCGATCTCCTCTTGCACGACCCGGATCGTGGGAAAGAAAACGAGTTCGTTGAGCCTGGAGCGGTCGTAGCTCAATGCCCAGCGGTCGAAGTGGACCTGGGCGGCCCGGCGGACTTGTTCGTGCTGGCTCGTCATGGGAACAGACTGCGCAAGCGATCCACTACCGATTTTGGATTTTAGATCACCGTGCGCGATTCGGCAGCGCAGATCCGAGCCGGCCGCGCGAGCGGTCGCAAGTTTGTCCGCGAGCTGGCGCGCGGCTCGGACAGGCGCCGCCCATTCGCGCACGCCCATTTAGATCTTGAATTTTGGATTGGATTCCGACGGCACGCCAGGGACCGCGAAGCTTTGCCGGGCACCGCGAAGCGTAAGCGAGCGCCCGAGCCGCGACCGCAAGAGAGCGATCCACGCAGCCGGAAAGCTCGTTGCACGGCGGACAAACGCGCTGCGCGAATCGCTCGCTTGCGCTCGCGGCTCGGATTTCGCTCGCTTGCGCTCGCGGCTCGGATTTCGCTCGCTTGCGCTTGCGGCTCGGATTTCGCTGGCTTGCGCTTGCGGCTCGGATTCCGACGGTGTAGCGGCCTAGTCGCCAGCGATCACTTTGCCGAGGCCGCCGAGGATACTGCCTTCGTCGGTCTTCTTGCCGCGCACGCCGCCGGTTGCGTGGATGCGGTCGGCGAGGCGCGCGAACGGCAGCGATTGGAGCCACACGTCGCCGGGGCCGGTCAACGTCGCAAAGAACAACCCCTCGCCGCCGAACAGCATGTTCTTGATCCCGCCGACGAACTTGATGTCGTAATCGATCGAGCGCTGGAAGGCGACGATGCAGCCGGTATCGACGCGCAGCGTCTCGCCGGGGGCGAGCCGGCGTTGATGAAACGTCCCGCCGGCGTGGACGAAGGCCAGGCCGTCGCCCGTGAGCCGCTGGAGAATGAACCCCTCGCCGCCGAACAGACCGGCCCCGATCCGGCGCGTGAAGGCGATGCCGATGCTCACGCCGCGGGCCGCACACAGGAACGAGTTCTTCTGGCACAGCAGCTCCCCGCCGAGCTGCGACAGGTCCATCGCGACGATCTTGCCGGGGTACGGAGCGGCAAAGGCGATCTGCTGCTTGCCGGGGCCGGTGCTCGCGAACGTCGTCATGAAGAGCGACTCGCCCGTCAGGACGCGCTTGCCGGCCGCGAAGACCTTGCCCAGCAGGCCCTGGTCGCTCTTGCTCGGGTCGCCGAAGACGGTCTCCATCTGGATGCCCGGCGTCATGTACATCATGGTGCCGGCGTCGGCGATCACCATCTCGCTGGGGTCGAGTGCGATCTCGACGAACTGCATGTCGTCGCCGACGATCTGGTAGTCGATCTCGTCGCTGCGACGGGCCGTGGGTACCGGGGGCCGCGTGGCGGATTCGTCCGCGGACGTGCGCAGTTCGGGGATGTGCCGGGCCGCGACCCACGAGCTGAGTCCGGGACCAAACACCAGGGTTTCGCCACCCTGTAGAGTCGGCAGCTTCGCGAGCAGCTCGTCGCGGCTCAGGGGCCCCACGGGCTGGCCATTGGCGGCGTAGAACCAATCTGGGGTGTTCACGTGGTGGGCTCCATGCCAACAGGCAGCGCCGCCCGGCGGTGCGCAACACCAGCGGCTGCGGCGTTTTCAGCCGTCTGCGTCGGGCTCGGAGGCCCGACGCTACGTCCGTCGGGCTCGGAGGCCCGACGCTAC
>CAYMXT010000191.1:0-3363 GCA_964394415.1 uncultured Planctomycetales bacterium | reverse complement strand
CGTCGGGCTCGGAGGCCCGACGCTACGTCCGTCGGGCTCGGAGGCCCGACGCTACTTGTCTTCCGGCTGAAACGCCTCTTCGACCGGCGGCTCCTCGGCCTTGCCCACCGGGGGCGTACCCGTCGCGGGCGCGGCCTGCGGCGATGCGCCCGGGGCCGGTGGCGGGGTCTCCGGGTAGGGCTCGTAGGTCACCGGCGGCGCGGCACTCGGCCGGCGAACCACCTGGTTCGTCCCCACGTTATTCGTGCGCAGAATCCAAAGATTGTCCGGCACGATCACGGTGTTGCCGTTGCCCCAGAACTCGATGCGGTACACCGCGGCCCCGTCTTCCACGGACACCGTGTTGTTGTTGCCGATTAGCGAGAGCTTGGTGACGCGGGAACCCCTCAGCACCGAGACGTTCTGGTTGTGCCCCTGGACCCCGACGTCGCCGAAGTACTTCTGAGCGGTCGTGATGCCGGTCCCGACACTGGGGTTTGGGGCACAACTGACCGCCCCGAGCCCGACCGCCACTGCGAGAATGAACAGCGCCTTCTTCATGTCAAGTCCTCGCTTCCATGCCTGTGTTCCCGTGTTTGTTGCCGCGCCTGCCGGGGCTGGCCACGAGGTCTGGGCAGTGTAGCGACCCCCCCGCCACCCGGCTAGACCCCGCCGGCCGGCCCCAGCGGCTGCGGACGCCGCTTGCCGGTGGGGTGCGAGACGAACTCGATCTGGGGCTGCGCCGGCCAGCCGGACACGTGAATCTCGCAGCGGCCCTCCAGCAAGGCCAATAGCCGGCGGCCAATGAACTGCTCGCGCCAGCCGCAGAGCAGCTCCGGCCGCTCTTTGCGGTGGCCGCTCAGGAAGTCGAGCACGTCGCGCAGGCGCTGGGTGCCGCCCAACAGGTTGCGGCTCAGACGCTCCTCGTGACAAATCGCTTGCGTAATCGACGAAAGCAGGTCCAGCAGCGCGGTCATGAGCGGGGGCTCTTCCCGCCGCTCCGGCAGCTTCGGCCAGTCGCATTCCGGCGTTCGCACGGCCTCGGCGATGACCTCGAGCAGCTCGCGGACGATCGCCTTGTTCTTTGCTTGCGGAAAACCGCGCATCACCTCGAGGTCCGCCGTCTGGGACGGACGCCGGCGGGCGATCTCGACGAGGATGTCGTCCCGCATTAGCGCGCGGATCGGACGATTTCGTGAACGGGCCCAGCGGTCGCGCCAATCCACGAGGCGTGCGAGCACGACCAGGCCCAGCGCGTCGAGCTTCTGGCTGCCGCGCAGCCGCAGGGCGCGTTCGTCGGCCGGCGCGCGGTAGAAATCGCGGTCCTCGAAACAGTGCAGCTCCTCGGCTGTCCAAGCGGTCCGCCCGGCGTGCTCGATCTCCGCGACCAGCCGCTTGTGTATCTCGGGCAAGTAAATCACATCTTCGACTGCGTACCGCAGTTGCGCGGGCGTCAGGGGCCGCCGCGCCCAGTCGGTGAGCGTTTGGCCCTTGGAAATCCGCCGGTGGAGCACGCTGTCCACCAGCCGGACGAGGCTGAGGGGATAGCCGTGGCCGACGAACCCGGCCGCGACCTGCACGTCAAAGACGTTGCGTGGCACCTTGCCGGTCGTCCGCAGGCAGACCTCAAAATCCTCCTTGCCGGCGTGAACGATGGTGATGACCGCGGGATCGGTCACCAGGTCCCAGAACGGGGCCAGATCGACGCCCGCGGTGGGGTCGATCAGGGCAGCTTCGCCATCCAGCGAAACCTGGAGCAGACAGAGGATCGCATCGTAGGTGTCGTCGCGGATGAACTCCGTGTCAAAAGCAAAGCGGCCCGCCTCGCGCCAGGCGCGACAGCGGGCCTCCAGAGTCTGCTGTTCCGAGATGAGCTCGGGTTGCCGCATTCGCGTTCCGCGCCGACGTTGCCGCCGCCTGGTCCTCCGACACCGGAACCGCCAAGTCGCCAAGGACCGCCAAGGTCGCCAAGCGGTAGCGGCCGAGCTCCTGCGCGGCGGTCGCCGCGTGAAGGCCTCTCGACTACTACGGCCGACCAGGAGGTCGGCCGCTACCCGGCGCTCGGCGTCGCACTGGTCTCCCAGCCGGATAGGCCGCGTCGCCTACGCTTCGCCGATCTCGAACCGGAAGAACCGGTTTACCGTCAGGTTGGGCGACACGCCGCGCAGGTGCGCGCCCACCGATTTCTTATCGTCCTTTACGAACGGCTGCTCGAGCAACACGGCCTCGGCGAACCACTTGTCCAGCTTGCCCGCGACGATCTTGTCCACAATGTTCGCGGGTTTGCCCTGCACCTGCTCCTTGGCGATCCGCCGCTCTTGCTCGACCAAGGTCGCGTCCACGTCCTCCCGACGGTTGTACGCCGGCCGCATGGCGACGATGTGCATGCACACGTCGGCGGCGGCTTCCGGCGGGCAGGCCGCGTTGAACTCGACGAGCACGCCCTTGCGGCCGTCGTGGTGGACGTAGTGGCCCAGGTGGCCGCGGGCGGTGGCGATCCGCCCGATCTTGATGTTCTCACGAATCTTGTTGACCGCGTCGTGCAGCAAGTCCTGCACCTTGCGGGATGGATCCGCCGGGATGGCCTGGGCGCCGATCGCTTCGGGCGTCGGATTGTCGAGCGCGACGGCGACGGGGCCGACCGCCTGGCCGAGCTTCACGAATTCATCCGTGCCGGTCACCGGCTCTGTCTCGCACAGCAGCTCGACGAGTACCCCGCGGTCACCCTTGATGCAGCAATACACGCGGCCCTGCGCGGTCTGGCGGTCGGCGCGCTTGGCAACCTGCGACAGACCTTTCTTGCGCAGCAGCTCGACCGCGAGCTGCTCATCGCCCTGGGCCTCTTCCAGCGCCTTCTTGACCTCCATCATCGGCAGGCCCGTCTTGTCACGCAGCGCCCGCACCATGCCGGACGTAATTTCCATTGGTGAACTCCTATCTAAATCACCGTGCGCGATTCGGCGGCGCAGATCCGAGCCGACCGCGCGAGCGGTCGCAAGTATGTCCGCGAGCTGGCGCTCGCTGCTCGGACAGGCGCCGCCCATTCGCACACGTCCATCTAGTCTTCCTGGCCATCCGCCTCAGCGGGCGGGCCCGGGGTCCGCGTGAACCCGAGCCCGCACGGGCCGGAGGCCCACGCTCCCCGGTCGCGGTCGTGTGCCGATGCCCTGAGACACGGCGCTACGCCGGCGCGACTTCGCCGCCGGCATTCACGTCGAGCGCGGCCCCGGCGGTCTCACCGGCGGGGGCGGGCGCACCTTCCGCGGGGCGCCCATAACGCTCGCCGCGGCCTTCGCCGCCCGGTCGTCGCGGCCGCCGCCGTGGACCGGCGGGCGCCGCCTCGCGGCCCTCGAGCGCCTCGACCGGCTCGGGCCGGCCCTTCTT
>CAYMXT010000190.1:0-8044 GCA_964394415.1 uncultured Planctomycetales bacterium | reverse complement strand
CGGGTGTAGCTCAGTGGTAGAGCGTCACGTTGCCAACGTGAATGTCGTGGGTTCAAGTCCCATCACCCGCTTTTGTGAACCACGCTGAACCGCGGCGCTTGCGCGCGATCTCTTCGGTCGCCCGCTTCTCCGTGCAGCCGGCGATCGTCTTCCGCTCGCCGCGTTCGTCGCGGTACGTGATCAGCCACTTCGCGTTCGGGTCGCGCCGTTCATGCTTTCGCTTGTAGATGCTCGCCACGGGTCACCTACCCTTCCGACGCGGCCGCTTGGGCCGCAATTCGAAGCCGAGCACGTCGCACAACAGGTCGACGGCCGGTGTCGTCAATCCCCGCTCGTCGCGGAGGAACCGCCAGATCTGGATGGCCGACAGGCCCGCTTCGTGGGCCAGCGCGTAGACCGTGCGTCCGTCGCGCTGAATCGCCCGCCGAAGCTCGTTGGAAACGCTCATGCCCAACCACAGTACGCCCTCCGTGTATGGTAGTCAAGTGTCTACGCCACCTGCCCGTGCGGTCCGGCCCGGGCCATCGCTGGCGGCGGCCGCCGTCGCTGCCGACGCCGACGAAACGTCGCTTTCCGGCCCGCTTACGGCGGTTTCGACGGCGGGACCACGATCATCGGTCGTTCGCGACGGCAGTACCCGGAAGACGCGCGTCGGCCGCCCGCCGCGCTGACCGGGAGCCGGGTTTTCCCATTCGCCGAATCCCGCCTGCGTGAGGCGCTCCAGCGCCGCTTCGGCGTCGGCGGGCGTGGGGTACGCGCGCAGGTGACGCGCAACGTCCCGCGGCGTAACGGCGCCGCCGTGGCGGGCAACCCATTCGCTCAACCGGCGGAGTTCTCGTTGCTCATCGGTTTCAGCCAACGCGCCATACACGCGCGATGTCTCGCCCGCGAACCAGTCCGCCGGCGCGATCCCGCCCCGCATCGCTTCGGCCGGAACATCGGTCGCACCCGCATCTGCAACGAGAGCAAGGATCAGGCCAAAGCGCGCTGCGTACCGTCGACGCCGAGCCGCGCGTTTCGCCACTTCGCCAGGCGGCGAGCGCGTCTTTCCAGTCCGTCCACATCGCCGCGAGCACCGGCTCCATTGCCTCCGCGAACCCATACTCGCCCGTGGCCGTGACTGTCGCCTCGGCTGCGACCGGGTGATCGTTCAGGCGGATTCGAAGGCGTATACGCCGCTCGACCATCCCGGCCGCAACGAGCAGGAAGAGCGCCTTCGATTCGGTTGCGGTCAGCGAGTCCGCGTCGTACTCTTCCCATCGATCGGGGAAGCGGCGCAAAAGCGCGGCGACGGCGGTCTGGATCATTTCATCCGCAGCGTTATCAACGTGAGAGTTTGGCATGGCCGGCTTCCCGTTTCCGGTCCCGAGGCGTCAAGAAACGCGGGAAGGCACGGCGGGAATCCGTGCCTTGTCGCTGGCCGAGCTATCCCGCGGCGTCGGTGCTCCTGACGCTCGCCCCCAGCATAAAGTTCGGGATATGTTCGGCCAAGTACCAGGCGTAATCGATTCGCCCGGGAGGGATTGCCGTGCCCGCCGGCGCTCCCTGCTGCGCGCGTGGCGACGTTGCGTGTACCGACACAGGTCAGGGGCTACACTGGGGCAACTGGGTGCATTAGATGCCGGTCCCACGCGGCTCCGGCGCATCCTCTCCGTCGACGGCGGCGCTCAACGGCGCCGGCCGAGCAGCGGGAGCCCGAGCGCCAGCAGCACCAGAGTGGCCGGTTCGGGGATGGCCTCGGCGTGCGACTCGGCGGACAGCCAGAAGCGGAAGTTGTAGGGCGTGTCGTAGGCCAGGTCGAGCGAGAACTGCACGCCGAAGCCGCCGCCGTCCACCAGCGGGCCAGGGCCATCGAGGCGGTGATACTCGGTGTCCGAGCCCAGCACCTGCGCCAAACCGTCGTAGACTTCCGCATACGCGAAGATGTCGGCCCACCAATCGTCGTCGGGATCGGCGTCCCCCGACAGGAACCACGGCCCTTGCAGCGCGAACGTGACGCTCACCAGCGGCGGCGGGCTGCCGCCGCCGGACCAGTGAATCCAGAACCGGTTATCGTGCTGGCCGAGGCCGGCGGCGTCGGACTGGCTGTTGGGCACGTCGTGGGCGACGGCGTACACAGCGGCGAGATGGGCCATGTCCACGACCGGCCAGTCTGCTCCGCCGATAGTCGTCGTAACCGGCTCGACGCGGGCCAGGTCGCCGGTCTCGATCGGGCCCACCGACACGAAGCCGTCGCCGAGCGGGTCCCACAGCTCCGAGTCGGCGGCGTAGTCGAAGGTGTGGTAGGGAGCGTAGTGATGGACCTCAGCCTCGCTGTGCAGCATCCAGTTGGCCGGGTTCGTGTTCCAGACCAGCGTGCTGTTCGGTGCGTTGGGCGTGATGTGCCCTTCCACGCGCCCGGTGGCATGGCCCCAGGCGTCGGCCCGGGCGAACGACGCGCCCCCAGCAGCGATTACCAGTGCGAGTGTGGTCCACAGCATGTTGATAGAACAGGTTCTGCGAAACATCGATCATCCTCCTCCAACTTCAACGATCACGACGCGGCCGGGCGCCAAATTGGGTGGCACGGTCTCGCGCAGGGGTGGCACGGTCTTGCGCAGCGAGGCCGTGGCTCGCGTGCCATGCCCACGCTCGCGTGGGCATGTCCCAGGCGACGAAGCTGAACGTTCGCCAGTCATTTCTCGCTCGTTGTTTCGGTCTTTGTCAGCCTTGAACATGCGAGCCCATCCATCACGCATTCCTTCCTCTCGGCATGGCCACGCAAGCGTGGACCATGCCACCCGTCGTCCGGTCTATAGCGCTATCTTGATGCGCTCTTCAATCTGGTCATGGAAATCCTTCCACTCCCGTCGGAGTCGCTCCTGCTCCTGACGACGAACCGGTGCGGGCGGCCGGCTCGCTGGATCAGGGTACGTCGGTGGACAACCGCCCGGCGTACCGATGAGGCGCTCCCAATTCTCATCTTCCAGCGTCCACGGCGATGGCCATCCAACACCAGGAATGAGTGGAGGGCGTTTCAGAGGTCCGGGCTTCAGCGGGATAATCTTCGGGGGCAACTGTTCCGGGACCACAGGGATTGGTCGTACTGGTTGACTGTTCGGGCAGGGACATGGGGCGACCTGTCGGCTCGAAATGGGAATCGCGTAGCCTATACCGACCGTGGGGCCTACGCCCAGCCCTACACCTCCACCAAGCCCTCCACCGGCGGAGGACGCTGAGCCGCTCAGCCCAACGGGTCCAGCTGCAACCTCTGCGACCAGCGCTACGCCCTCCACGTCTCGCGCACATTCGAAATTGAATATCATAATGCCGGCGCCGACCGCGCCTCCAACACCTGCCAAGCCTGACACAGAAAAATAGGTCACCGAATTGCCACAGTCGTCCCAGCAATCAAGGAACGCCACACCACCGCCAAACCACCACGCGAGCGAAGCTGCGACGAACAAGCAGCTCGCCCTTTCGCCTCGAGGATCCACATAGTTTAGGGGATTGGTTCGTGCGTACACAAAGCTGTTCCCCGCCGAATAGCCGTCTCCCCAGGCACCGAGCGAATCACGGCGGACAAAGCGCCCAGAGGTCGGGTCGAAAACGCGCGTGCGATAGTCGTATTGGCCCGTTGTCGCATCCCGCCGCCGTCCGGTGAAGAGCGTGGCGTTGGTCAAGGTTGAACCGGCGAGCGGTGTGCCGGCGGGGTCGGCGAAGGCCGGCTGGCCGTAGGCGTCATAGGCGTAGCGTTCGGCCGGGGCGCCGGTCACGTCGGTCAGGGCCAGCGTGCTGAACAGCGCGTTGCCGTGGTAGTAGTGGCGATCGGCCTCGGCGGCGCGGTCGAGCGTCAGCGTTTCGTCGATCCACGCGCCGAAGGTGTACGACCTGGCCAGGGCGAGCGGATCGGCGCCCTCGGCCTCGTACTCCTCGATCTCGCGCCATTCGGGCGCCAGCACGTACACAGTCGTGACGTCCGGCGTGCCGGGGACGAGCTTGCGGATGCGCCGGCCGAGGGCGTCGTACCAATACTGCCCGAGCACGTCGCCGGTGCCGGCGTCCTTGACCATCGTCAGCCGGTTCTCGCTGCGCAGGCAGGAGGCCGGGTCGGCCTGGTAGTCGTAGAAGTAGAACTTCTGACCGTCGTCGACGAGATTGCCATTCTTGTCATTGGCGCGGTTGAAGCCGGTGGAGGGGGCCACTCCGCCGCCGGGCGGCACCGCCGACTTGTCGGGCTTCGCCGGCGCCGGCCCGATCGGCCACTCCCTCGCGGTCGCGGCTCTGATCGACCGCTCCCTCACGGTCGCGGTTCCGTTCGGGGGCCCGGCTCCGATCGGGGGCACGGCTCCCGCCGGCGTGTGGATTCCGCCGGGCGACACCTTCGGGCCGCCCGACGCCGGCGGGCAGGGGCTGACCATGAAGTCGTCCGCCAAGCCGTCATCGTCAGGAACGGGGCAAACGCCGTCGCTAGAGGGATCGTCGTACTCGTTCATCTGGTTGATGGAATTGCAGTATTCGCCGTTCTCGCCGGTGTCCAGGTCGTGAACGCCGAAGCGCTGCCAGTTGTGTACCGGGTCGAGCTGCCAGTCGCGCTGCCGGCGCGGCGCGGGCACGCCGCCGCCGACCCACTGGCCACGGCGATAGTCGATCAGGCGATAGATATCGTCGTATTCGTATTGCTCGGAGTGCGTGGCCGGCTTGGCGTCGGCGTAGGGGATGGTCTGCTGGAGGTTCTCGGCGCTGAGGCGGTTGCCCTCGGCGTCGTAGGTGTGGGCGAAGCCGGTGAAGGTGGTCACGCCGTCGGGCAGAACGTGCCGCAGCGACGTGAGCCAGTCGTTGTCGTTGTACTCGAAGCGGGCCTGCGTGCCGTTCTCGAAGGTCTTGGTGATGACGCGATCGGCCAGGTCGTAGCTGTACGTGGCGACGAGCGGGCCATCGACGAGGACGCCGGCCAGCCGGTCGCGCAGGTCGCGCTGCTCGACCACCAGCTTGCCGCTGGGATAGGTGAGGGTGCGCGTGTTGGCCACCACGTCGTAGGCGAACGAGACGGCGTACGAATAGGTCTGCGGCAGGTCGGTCTGCGTGCTGGTCAGGACACGGTCGGCGGCGTCGTAGGTGTAGCCGACGTGCGAGTGCAGGTTGTCGGCCCGCAGCATGCGACCGCCGGCGTCGTACTCGAACTCGTCGGCCTCTGCGGTCGCGTAGGTTCGCTGCACCAGCCGATGGAGGTCGTCGTAGACGTACGTCGTGATATTGCCGGGATCGCCGCCTTCGCCCATGCCGTCCTCGCGCGTCAGCCGGCTGCCGACGCCGTCGTAGGTGTAGCGCCAGGCCGTCCCATCGGCGTGGGTCTCGCTGACGGTCTGGTTGCGGGCGTCGTACTCGTACTGCGTCGGGTTGCCGTTGGCGTCAGAGATGCGGACCAGGTTGCTGGCCGAATCGTACTGGCGGGTGATGATGGAGGAATCACCGCCGGCGTCCGGCCAGTAGCGCATGACCGTCTGGCGGTTGGCGGCGTCGTACTCGTAGACCGTCTGGTTGCCCAGGCGATCGACGACGCGCGTCTGGTTGCCGACCGCGTCGTATTCGTACTGCGTGGACGCGCCCAGCGGGTCGGTCGTCCGCACCAGCCGATCGAGATGGTCGTAATCGTAGGTGGTCGTGTGACCCAGGGCGTCCGCCGCGGTAAGCCGGTTGCCGACGGCATCGTAGGTATACGTACCCACGTCGCCCAAGGTATCGGCGACGTGCACGAGCTGGTTGCGCAGGTCGTGCTCGTAAACAATGACGTTGCCGTTGGGCGGTTGTTCCGCGACGCGGTTGCCGGCGGCGTCGTAGACGAAGCCGATCGTCTCGCCTTCGCCGTTGGTGACCGTCGCGACCTCGTCGCGGGCGGTGTAGGTGCTGGTGGTGGTGTTTCCGTTGGCGTCGGTGACGGCCAGAGTGTTGCCGTTGGCGTCGTAGGCGTACTGCGTGACGGCGTCTTCAGGATGCGGATCGCGGTCGCAGTCCTGCACGCCGACCTGGCGGACCCCCTTGACCCGCCGGTCGAGCGCGTCGTACTCGTACCTGGTGACCTTGTCCTCGGCGTCGATGACGCACTTGACCAGGCTCGAACCCGGCGTGCCGCAGCAGCCGCCCCCGCCGGGCGGGGCGTAGCGATACTCGGTCGCGAAGCCGAGCGGGTCGGTCACGAAGCGCTGGCGGTCGAGCACGTCATATTGATACGTCGTGACGTTGCCGCGCGGGTCGGTCTGTGAAGTTCGGTTGCCGACCGGGTTATACGCATACTGCCAGGTGATCCCCAGCCCGCCGGGGTCCTCGACCGAGCGGGTCATGCGGTTGAGCGAATCGTACTCGTACTCGGTCGCGACGCCGTTGGGGTTGATCTCGCGCGTGCGGTTGTCGTTCTCGTCGTACTCGTACTGCGTGGTGCGATTCAGCCCACCGTCGTCCTCGATCAACCGCGTCAGGCGGCCGCGGGCGTCGTACTCGTAGCGCGTCACGTCGCGATAGGTCGCCGGCTCCACCCAGTCGCGGAACACCGCCGTGCGGTTGCCGTCGGCGTCGTACTCGTAGCGCGTGACGTGGCCCTGCGGGTCGGTCTCGGTGACGACGCGATCGCGACTGTCATACGAGTACGTCGTGGTCTGATCGCCGCTGTCGTTGTGCATGGTCCGGCTGAGCATGTTGCCGAAGGCGTCGTAGGTGTACGTCGTCTCCGCCCCGACCGGGTCGATCGTCCGCGTCAGGTTGCCCTGGGTGTCGTATTCATACTGCGTGAGGTTGCCGTTGCGGTCCGTACGGCGGGTCAGCAGCCCCAGCGCGTCGTACTCGTAGTCAATCGTCGGCCCACCGGGGCCGTGCAGCGGGTCGATCTCGCGGACCAGGTTGCCGCAGGCGTCGTATTCGTACAGCCACTCATCTCCGTCCGGCTCAACGCGCCGCGTCAGTCGGTTGTGCACCGGCTCGTACTCGTAAATCGTCTCGTTGCCCTCGGCGTCGCGCAGCAGCGTGCGGTTGCCCTGGGCGTCGTACTCGTACTCGGTGACGTGGCCGTTGGCATCGACCACGCGCGTCGGCACGAGCGTGGCCGGGTCGTATTCGATCGTGGAGAGACCGGATTGCGGATCGGTCGCTCGAACGATCTGCCCGCGAGCATCATACTCGTGCTGCCAGACGTTGCCACGGCCATCCGTCACCGACGCCGTCCCCGGGAAATAGTGCATCTCGCCGGTGGCCAGCGACTGGGCGTGGTCCGGCTCCCAGCCGCTGGTGCTGGCCTGTTCCGCGATGGTCTGCCCCAGCGGATCACGCAGCCGGAGGGCCTTGCCCTGCTCGTTGTATTCGACGGTGTACGCACCGGCGTTCGGCGTGGTTTTGCGGGTGAGCTGGCCCCGGTGGTTGTACTCGTATGAGACCTGCTCGGCGTTGGGCAGCGCAACGGTCGACGGCTGGCCGGTATCCGCGTCGTACGCCAGAGTCACTTCGCGGCCAGCGGCCGTCACGCGGCTCAGCTTGCCTTCTCCGTTGTACTCGCAGGTCATCTGGTAGCCGAAGGCGTCGGTCACGCTTTGCACGCGCCCGCCGGCGTCATAGACGAACTGCGTTTCCCGCAGGTTCGGATCGACGATCGTCTCGACGGGGTAGACGATCCCCTGCGGCAGCCAGCCGACCGCCCGCTTGCGGAACTGATAGACCGTACCGTCCTTGAGGCTGACCTCGGCCGTGTCCGGCCCGGTGATGGTCAGGTCGTAAAACTGGCCCGTGGAGGTCCGCCAGACGCCGCCGTAATTCGTGAAGCGGACGATCTCGCCGTCGCCCCGAACCCAGATGAACGCGCTGCCGCGCTGCACAAGGTAGCTGTTGTAGGAATGGGTCCAGCCGGCCCCGAGCGTGGTTTCGAGGATGGTGTTCGTGCCGTCGGCCAGGTGCGAGCTGTACGTCAGGCTCAGCGCCAGCGTGTTCGAGCTCAGCGTCATGAGCGGCTGACTGTCGCAGACCTCGGCGGTGGTCGCGTCCAGCAGCGGACTGCCGCCGTCGGGGCTGTTGCCGCAGGAGG
>CAYMXT010000189.1:0-8084 GCA_964394415.1 uncultured Planctomycetales bacterium | reverse complement strand
GGCGCGCCGGGGCGCGCACGGGCCGGAGGCCCATGCGCCCCTGTCATTGGCTGGGCAGCACAGGTTCTGCGGCGCGCGACTCGTGCAGCGTCTCGAGGCACTGTCGCAGCGCGAGCGGCGACCAACTCAGAATGATGAAGCGGTCGCGTACGGTCCACGCCGGGCCGGCCAGGCCGAGCCAGCTCGAATCGCCAACCCCGAAGCGCATGTACCACACGCCGTCGTCGTCGTGGTGCAGCGTGAACGGGGCGGCCTGTTTGTCGTCCGCGTTGGCGGCGCCGAGCACCGCTTGCCAACCGCCGCACAGGTCGTCGAGCGCGCGGGTGACCGCAGCGGGGTCGTCGCGGATTTGGAAGAGGATCGTCAGCGCAACGGGAATGCGTAGCGGATGCGGGGGGTAGTTGTGCGCGACGAAGCGGTCGTCGAGGCGCGCCAGAATGTCGCGCTCGGCGTCGAACCGACGCTCGGCCTGGATCGCCGCCCAGTGCCGGGCGATGTTCAGCCGCGCTTTCTCGCTCTGCGTCGCCAGAACGCCCCGCACCAGCCGCGGGATGAACCGCTGCACAGGCAGTTCCAGAATGGCCCACTGCGCGTCCGGCGGCACGGCGGCCCGCAACCGGGGCGTGCTGAGACGGAGGTCGGCGTAAACGCGCGTGTATGTCTCGCCGCCGATGTCGTAATCCGCCCAGCAATGCAGGCCTCGCCCGACCATCCGAAACGCCCAGTACATGCGGTTGACGTCCCCGGCGTCCCAGGCGCGGAAGAACTCGCTCGCGCGGCCGCCGACGAAGGGGTCAAGGCGGCTCCGCAGCCGCTCCGTCGCGACGAGGATTTCAAGCTCGCGGGGCACGCGGGGTTCCCCGCCGCGCCGGGCGACGAACCACTCGTCCGCACTGATGGCCGGGCGCTCGCCCGCGGCGGTCTGGGCCAGGCGTTGCCAGACGTCCTCACCAAGCGTGAGCACGAAGCAGCCATCGAGCCGACCCCATGCGACCACGGCCCACGCCGGCAGCCGCCGGTCGCGCAGCTCCTGACAAGTCCCGTGGCCGACGGACACGGTTCTCAGCGTGGCGTCGCCGGTGCTGGTCTGCTCGTCCACGGCCCGCTGGATGATCTGTAGGAACGGCTCCGGCCGGCCGTCACACTGCACGACCAGGGCCAACTCCAGGCCGTCCACGCGCGGGGCGTTGGGGTCGGTCTCCGTCGGCCGCGCGCGGGCGTCGAGCAGGGCAACCGCGTGCGAGTAGCCGACCGCCCGCCCGAGCAACTCCGCGACCCGCAGGTTCAGCCGTGTGCCGCGGTCAAGCGGCTCCTGAACGACCCGGGCAGCCAGCTCCCAAAGCAATTGCAGAGTGGATGGCTGACTGGCGGATCCCGTTTCGCTGATGTCGAACAGCGGCCGGCCGGACCAGCACAGCAGGGCGTCCGCCGGGACGAAAGCCAGCGGTTCGCGCGGCGACTCGGCCATGCACACCGCCGCGAAGGCGCGCAGCACCACGCATGCAGCCGCAATCCGAACCTGCCACGCGAGTGGCGGGTGGCCCCGGACTTGCGTCCGGGGTTCGGATGCTCCCGCGGCGGCGTATCCGAACCCGCCACGCAAGTGGCGGGCCGGCCCCGGACTTGCGTCCGGGGTTCGGACAGGCGCTGCACGCGCTTCGGGAGACGGGTGCATGGGGCGGGAGCGTACCGCGCGCACCCGGTGGGAACCATCACGCCGGTTCAGGGCCCCGCCGGGCGGCCAGGAAGGACTCGAGAATGATGTGAGCGGCAAGCGTGTCGCGCAGCTCGCGCTGCCGGCGCGGCTTCACGCCGGCATTTGCCAGCAGCGTGTCCGCCTGAAAGCTGGTCAGACGCTCGTCCCAAATCTCAACCGGCAAGGTCGTACGCTGCCGGAGGTGCTCGACGAAGCGCCGCGTCAGACGGGTCTGGTCGCTGTCGGTCCCGTCCATGTTGAGCGGCAGGCCGACGACGATGCTGGCGATCTCGTGCTCGCCGGCCCAGCGCGCCACGGCGTCGGCGTCGTGGGACGCGGAGCCGGCCGACGGCAGCGTGCCCGCGGGCGACACCAGCACACCGCGGGGGTCGGATTGGGCCAGCCCGATCCGGCGGGTGCCGTAGTCGATGCCGAGATATCGTCCGATAACTTTGCGAGGTTCGTGGGTGGTCATCTTCGTATCTGCCGCTAGAAGCCAATGTTACGTTCAGACCCGCGTTCACGTAAGGCGCCGTGCGTAGGCTGAGCGGCGATTTCCGAAACCGAGCACGGGCAAGCGCGCCAAACGCGCTTGCAATTCCAACTCGATGACGCCATAATGTGGGGCTTGCAAGATTGCTCGTGTTGCGCGACGGACCGGCCTTTTTCGGTGTGAGTCAACTTGAACGGATTGGGGTCTGTGCCCGCAGAGTGGCGCCTGTCGCGGCACGGGGGAGCGTTGTCGTCGCGTGTGCTGCGCGAAAGGACAGTGCGGTCTGGTCCTGACTGCGGACCACGCCGCGCGTGATTGCGTGAGGGCTTCCCGATGCAGGTCAACAACGTTCGAGATTTCAGTCGCTACGGCGACGCCGTGCAGGTGCCGGATCTGATCCAGATTCAGACCGCGTCGTACGACCGTTTTCTTCAGCTTGGCATCGTTCCCGAGAAGCGGGCCGCGCTCGGCCTGGAGGGGCTGCTGCGCGAGGTGTTCCCGATCGAGAGCTACGACGGAAACATGCACCTCGGCTATGTCGACTATCAGCTCGACCCGCCGCGATATACGTCCGACGAGTGCCGCGAGCTGGGCCTGACGTACGGCTACCCGTTCCGCATTCGCGTGCGGCTGCGGCGGAAGGACGTGGAGGAAGTCCAGGAAGAGTGGATTTACCTGGGTGAAATCCCCGTCATGATCGGCGGGGGCGAGTTCATCGTGAACGGTTCGGAGCGCGTCATCGTCTCGCAGCTCCACCGTTCGCCGGGCGTCGATTTCGTCAAGGAGTCGGCCGAGGGCGACCGGGCGTTGCACGCCTGCCGCATCATCCCCGAGCGCGGCTCGTGGATCGAGATCAACGTCACGCGCAAGGACGTCCTGGCGATCCGCATCGACCAAAGCAGCAAGATCCCGGCGACCACGTTCCTGCGCGCGATGGACACGAGCTTCGGCGCGACCGAGGCTATCATCCGCGCGTTCTATGATGTGAAGACCGTCAAGACGCCCAACCTGAAGCCCGACATGTGGACCGCCGTGCCGGTCGTCGATCCGGAAACCGGCGAGGAAATGGTCGGGGCGGGCCGGCAGATTGGCGAGGCGCTCAACAAGATTCGCGAATCGTCGCTCAAACAGGTCGATGTGATCGCGAAGTTGGCCGACCCGATCATCCTCAACACCCTGGCTGAGGATTCGAGCCAGACGCACGAAGAGGCCCTGCTGAAGATTTACGCCCGCCTGCGGCCCGGCAACCCGGTGCAACTCGATAAAGCGAAGAAGCTGTTCCAGGAGAAGTTCTACGACGAGAACCGCTACCGGCTCGGCAAGGTCGGCCGTTTCCGACTGAACCGCAAGTTCGAGAAGGGCGTGCCCGAGACTGAGATGGTCCTCAAACCCGAGGACTTCGTAAGCTGCCTCGAGTATCTGCTCAAACTGCGCTCGGGCGAGGGCCAGGTGGACGACATCGACCACCTCGGCAATCGCCGGCTGCGGACCATCGACGAACTGGCCTCCGACGAGCTGCGCAAGGGCTTCCTGAAGCTCCGCCGCACCGTCCAGGAGCGCATGAGCCTGAAAGACCCCGAGTCGATCGGCAAGGTCGCCGAGCTGGTTAACACCAAGAGCGTCTCGAGCAGCATCGACTTCTTCTTCGGCCGCAGCGAGCTGTCGCAGGTCGTTGACCAGACCAATCCGCTGGCCCAGCTCACGCACGAACGCCGGCTCTCGGCCCTCGGGCCGGGGGGTCTGAACCGCAAGCGCGCCGGCTTCGAGGTCCGCGACGTTCACATCAGCCACTACGGCCGCATCTGCCCGATCGAAACGCCCGAAGGCGTCAACATCGGCTTGATCGCGTCGCTCGGCATCTATAGCTCGGTCGATGAGTACGGTTTCCTGACCACGCCGTACCGCAAGGTCAAGAGCGGCAAGGTGAACGGCGACATCGTCTACCTGCGGGCCGACCAGGAAGCGCGGGCCACGCTCGCGCCGCCGGACGTGGTCAGCCGGGACGGCGGTCCGGAGAAGTTGCCGGCCGTCGTCACAAAGCAGGAGTACGTGGCGGCGCACCGTAGCGGGGCGGTGAAGCGCAAGCCGGCCCCCCTGGAAGAGGGCACGCTGCTGGGCCGCGTGCATGGCGAAGTCCAACAGGTGACCGCCGAGGGGATCGACTTTGTCGATATTTCGCCGAAGCAGACGGTCGGCGTGTCCGCGGCCCTGATCCCGTTCCTGGAGCACGACGACGCCAACCGTGCGTTGATGGGCTCGAACATGCAGCGGCAGGCCGTGCCCCTGGTGCGCACCGACCCGCCGATCATCGCCACGGGCATGGAACGTCCGGTGGCCGAGAACAGCGGCATGGTCGTGCGGGCGCGGCGGGACGGGACGGTGACCTACGTGGACGCCCGGCGGATCGTGCTCGACAACACCGACGAGTACGAGCTGCGGAAGTTCGTGGGCCTCAACGAGCGCACGAGCCTGAACCAGCGGCCGGTGGTGCGGCCGGGTCAGAAAGTCAAGAAGGCCCAGGTCATCGCGGACGGCGCATCGACCCAGAACGGGGAGCTGGCGCTGGGCCGCAACGTGCTGGTCGCGTTCCTGATCTACGACGGTTTCAACTTCGAGGACGCGATCCTGATTTCGGAGCGCTTGGTCAAGAACGACGCCTTCACCAGCGTCCACATCGAGTCGCACGACATCGAGATTCGGGAGACGAAGCTGGGCCGCGAAGAATTCACCCGCGACATCCCCAACGTCTCTGAAAAGGCCCTGGGCAACCTGGACGAGCGCGGCATCGTCCGCCTGGGGACGCGCGTCGGTCCGGGCGACATCCTGGTGGGCAAGGTCTCGCCGAAGAGCAAGACCGAGCTCAGCCCGGAAGAGAAACTGCTGCACGCGATCTTCGGGCGGGCCGGCGAGGACGTGAAGAACGACTCCCTGGAACTGCCCGCCGGGCAGGAAGGCACGGTGATCGGCGCCAGCCACTTCAGCCGGCGCACGCACCTGACCGACGAACAGAAGAAGGACGTCGAGCGGCAGATGCAGGTTTTTCAGCGCGAGTGCGACGAGAAGCGCATCCGCTTGTTCCGGCAGATGATCGACGAGTGCGAGAGTCTCGCGGACCAGGCCCTGGTTGATCCGAACACGCGCCAGAAGGTCGGCAAGAGCGAGAACCCCGAGGTCATCAAGGAGCAGATCGCAACGTTCTCGCTGAAGTGGATCAAACCGGCCACGGCGCGCGAGGCCGCCGAAAAGGTCTACAACCGCTACTGGCCGCGCATCGCCGACATCGCGACCGAGTGTGAGCGGAAGCTCGCGCACATGAAACGCGGCGATGAGCTGCCGTCCGGCGTGCTCGAAATGGTCAAGGTGTACGTCGCGACCAAGCGGACGCTGTCCGTCGGCGACAAGATGGCCGGCCGCCACGGCAACAAGGGCGTCATCGCCAAGATCATGCCCGAAGAGGACATGCCGTTCCTGGACGACGGCACCCCGGTCGATATCGTGCTCAACCCGCTGGGCGTGCCCAGCCGTATGAACGTCGGGCAAATCCTCGAAACGCACCTGGGCTGGGCCGCGGCGATCCTGGGCTACCAGGTCATCACGCCCGTGTTCGACGGGGCCACCGAAGAGCAGATTCGGGCCTGCGTGACCGAAGCGAACGAGTACGTTCGCAAGCGCCGCGAGGATCCCGAGGTCATACGCAACGCCGGGCGCACCAGCGAAATCCTGGCCGAGATGCCGCTGACCGGGAAGGTGACGCTGTACGACGGCCGCACCGGCGACGCGTTCGATCAGCCGGTGACCGTGGGCCAGATTTACATGCTGAAGCTGCACCACCTGGTGGATGACAAGATTCACGCCCGCTCGACCGGTCCGTACAGCCTGATCACCCAGCAACCCCTGGGCGGCAAGGCCCGCACCGGCGGCCAGCGATTCGGCGAGATGGAAGTATGGGCCCTCGAAGCCTACGGTGCGGCGTACGTGCTCCAGGAGCTGCTCACGGTCAAGAGCGACGACGTCGAAGGGCGCACGAAGATCTACGAGAGCATGGTGAAGGGCACGCACACGCTCGACGCGGGCACCCCCGTGTCGTTCGACGTGCTCTGCAACGAAGTCCGCGGCCTCGGGCTGAACATCCAGCTCGAGAAACGCAGGTTGACGTGAGCGCTGTGAAGTGAAGTCAGAAGTCAGAAGTTTGAAGTCAGAAGTGCCCAACGCCGGGCGGCTGGTCCTCGGCGCGCTGCCCCGGCCGTCTGTCCAACGCGCCGGCGACGCGTTGCTCACTTCTAACCTCTTGCTTCCGACTTCTTACTTTGGTTCGGGCGGTTGGGTCGTCTGATGCTTGACGTAACCTACGGCACCGGCAAAGACACGACCCCGGCAGAGCTCACCGAGTTCTACCGGCGGCTCAACCACGACCTTGCCGCCCAGCCGGCGCAGATTCGCAAGATGATGAAGAATTCCGCCGCGGTCGTCACCGCCCGCGTCGACGGCCAGCTCATCGGGCTGGCCCGCGGCGTGTGCGACGGGCTGCGCGGCTACCTGACCGAGTGCAAGCTCGACCCCGCCTTTCAGGGGCCGGCCGCGATTACCCGCACCGACGGCCGCGTCGAGCACGACCTGCACGGGATCGCCGCGGCCCTCGCCCGGCGGGTCCTGGCGGCAATGTATGCAGAAGGCGTCCAGCGGATCGATCTGGTCGCCTACGGGACCGAAGTTGATTTCTGTGAGGAGTTGGGCTTTCGCCGCGGTCCGGGTTCGGTCGGCATGACCATGAAGGCCGAAGACTGGGCCGCCAGCCAGCAGCCGGCGGCCGCGCCCGCCGCGTCCGAAACCCGACCCGCTTCACGTTGAGCCTTGTGTGAGAGGTACGATCAGCCATGGCCGAGACGGTCTACGATCGGATCAATGACTTTACCGCGGTGAAGATTTCGTTGGCTTCGCCCAACGACATCCGCGCCTGGTCCTTCGGCGAGGTGAAGAAGCCGGAGACCATCAACTACCGCACGTACCGCGCCGAGAAGGACGGGCTGTTCTGCGAACGCATCTTCGGCCCCGAACGCGACTGGGAGTGCTTCTGCGGCAAGTACAAGGGCACCAAGCACAAGGGCATGATCTGCGACCGCTGCGGCGTGAAGGTCACGCACAGCCGCGTCCGCCGCAAGCGCATGGGGCACATCAACCTCGCGGCCCCGGTGCTGCACATCTGGTTCTTCAAGGCCATGCCGAGCCGGTTGGGCACGCTGCTCGACATGAAGACTTCGGACCTGGAGAAGGTGATCTACTTCCAGGACTACGCGGTAATCGACGCGGGTGCATCCAAGCTCGAACGCAAGCAACTGCTGACCGAGGAAGAATATCGCCGGGCGATGGACGAGTACGGCGACACCGGCTTCCGCGCGCTGATGGGGGCGGAGGCGGTGCGGGAATTGCTGTCGCAACTCGACCTCACGCAGGCGTCCGCGGAGCTGCTGGACGGCCTGCGCAAGACCAGCAGCAAGCAGAAGATCAAGGACCTGTCCGGCCGGCTGAAGCTGGTCGAGGCCATCCGCCACAGTGGCAATGAAGCGCAGTGGATGGTCCTCGAGGTCATCCCGGTCATTCCGCCGGACCTGCGCCCGCTCGTCCTGCTCGACAGCGGCAACTTCGCGTCCAGCGACCTGAACGACCTGTACCGCCGGATCATCAACCGGAACAACCGGCTCAAAAAGCTGATCGACCTGAACGCCCCGGAAGTCATCATCCGCAATGAGAAGCGGATGTTGCAGCAGGCGGTGGACGCGCTGTTTGACAACGGCCGCTGCCGCCGGCCGGTGCTCGGTTCGAGCAACCGTCCGCTCAAGTCACTGACCGACATGATCAAGGGCAAGCAGGGCCGCTTCCGCGAAAACCTGCTGGGCA
>CAYMXT010000188.1:0-8156 GCA_964394415.1 uncultured Planctomycetales bacterium | reverse complement strand
CAAGTCACGGCCGGAGAATCACTTACCCTCTTTTGGCCTTGGGAACTTCGGGCTAGCGTAGTGACTCAGGATTACCGCATCGTATCTGGGTGGGGAGCATGGGCCTCTGGCCCGTGTCCCGGCGGCCGGGATTCGCACGGGCCGGAGGCCCATGCTCCCCAGACGATGCGATTATGGTGAGACACTACACTAAATCAACGTGCGCGATTCGGCAGCGCAGGTCCGAGCCGACCGCGCGAGCGGTCGCAAGTTTGTCCGCGAGCTTGCGCTCGCGGCTCGGACAGGTGCCGCCCATTCGCGCACATTGATTTAGCGACGGGACGGGCGGCGTTTGGTCACCCCTTCAAACCGGTGGTCGCGATTCCCTGGATGAAGGTGCGCTGCGCCAACAGGAACAGCACCACGACCGGCAGCACGATCAGAGTGGACGCCGCCATGAGCTGGTTCCAGGGCGTGTCGCCGGAACGGCTCTGGAGAAATTGAAGACCCAGGGCGAGTGTGTACTGGTGTTGATGAGACAAATAGATCAACGGCCCGACGAGGTCGTTCCAGACGGCCAGCACGTGGAACAGGGCGACGACCGCGAGCGCGGGCCGCGCCAGGGGCAACATGATCCGCCAGAACACGCCCCAGGTTGAGCAGCCGTCGAGCAGGGCCGATTCCTGGAGTTCCATCGGGATGCCGAGAAAAAACTGCCGCAGCAGGAAGATGTTAAACGCGCTGCCGAACCAGGCCGGAATCCACAGCGGCAAGAACGTGCCGATCCACCCGAGCTGTTTGAAGATCATGTACGTCGGCACCATGATGACGGGGAAGGGGATCATCATCGTCGCCAGGCACACCGCGAACATGGCGTTGCGGCCCGGAAACGACAGCCGGGCGAAGCCGTACGCGGCGACCGCGCTCGAGAAGACCATCCCAATCAGGCTCAGCGCCACGATGATGAGCGTGTTGCGGGCGAACAGCGGGAAGTTGAACGGCGGCGGTTCCGCGCGGACACCCTGGGCCGTCGTCTGCTGCGACAGGCCGATGACGGTGGCGTAGGATTCCAGCGTCGGCGCGCGCGGGATGAAGTTCGGCTGAAGCACTTCCGTCGCGGGCTTAAGCGAGACGGCTAGCATCCACGCGAGCGGCAGCACAAAGGCCGCCGCAACGACGGTGAGCAGCATATAGGTAAAGATGCGGACTGTCACGGCCTAGACTCCGCGGTAATGGACCATGCGACGACTGACGACAAACACCAGCCCGGTAAGCGCGAGGATGATGAGTAGTTGGAGCCAGGCCATGGCGCTGGCGTAGCCCATCTTGAGGTAGCTGAAAGCGTTGTCGAAAAGGTACATCGTATAAAAGTAGGTGGCGCGGTCGGGGCCGGGGCGCGTTTGCCAGATCACGTACGGCAGCGCGAAGACCTGCCAGGCATTAATGATGCCGATGATGACGTTGAACAGAATGACAGGACTAAGACCGGGCAGCGTGATATGCCAGAATTGGCGAATGCGCGACGCGCCGTCGAGCCAGGCCGCCTCGTACAGCGTCTGCGGAATTTCCTGGAGGCCGGCGAGATAAATGACGACGGGGGATCCGACGAACCACAGGCTGACCATGACCAGTGCGGCCATCGCCCACTGCGGCGAGTCGCGCCAGAGCGGCGGATTCTCGACGCCGATGGTGCGCAGCACGTTGTTGATGGGTCCAAGCTCGGGGTTCAGCAGCCACATCCACACCACGCCGGCCGCGACGAGCGGGACGACGGTCGGCAGAAAGACGCACGCCCGAAAGAGCGCCTGTCCGCGCACGCGCTGGTTCAACAGCACGGCGAGCAGCACGGCCAGGATCGTTCCGATAGGGATCGCGAGCGCCGCATAGACGACCGTATTCCACACCGCCTTGTGGAACACGGGGTCCGAAGCAAGCTGCCGGTAGTTCGCGGCGCCGGTGAACACCGGCGGTTGCAGGAGCGGATAGTCGCAGAAACTGATGTACAAAGAAAACCCCATCGGCAACGCAAGCAATAACAGGAAGCCCAACCACCACGGAGCCGTCCACAACAACCCGATGCCCAGCGCTCTTGCTTTACCGTTCATGCCGGCTCAGTCCCCGCTTTGCCGTCGGGCGGCCATGCGGGCGTACTGCGCGACGACCGCGTCGACCTTGGTCTGCGCCAGACGAATGGCGTCGTTCGGATCGCGGGCGGCCCGCAGGATGGTTTCCAGAAGATACAGCGTCTCGGTCCACGCTTCAGCGAACACCGGCATTTTCGGATAACTGAACGCGCCGGTGCGGCCCGCCAACTCGTCGAAAACCCGGATGTGCGGATTCGGGTGCGTCGCAAAGAAAGCCTCCCCGGGGTCACGATAGGGTGAGACTTTGCCGTGCGCCTGACACAAATCCTCCAGTACGCGCGGTTGCAATACGTATGCCAGAAACGCCATTGCTTCACGTGGATGACGTGAGCCGCGCGGAATTACAAAGACATCCGTGCTCGCGAAGGCCCGCGGCATGTCCACTGCCACGGACGGAAACGGCGCCACGCCGAAGTCCAGATCCGGGGCGTACGTGCGCGCCCAGTTTGCCAGCCACGGCCCCTGAAAGACCATGGCCAGGCGCCCGCTGAGAAACGGGTTCTGCGCGCTCTCGATCGCGCCGGCGGTCGCCTCGAAGTGCAGGGCGCGGTCGTTGCCGATGGCGCTCCGCAGGTCGCGAATCCACTGCACCGCGGCGTGCGTCGCCGGCGTGTCGAGGGTGAAGCGCTGGCCGTCCCACAGCGAACCGCCGAAGAAATACGGCCACGCCCACGGCCACCAGCCCAGCATGGCCGGCGAGAGCGTGAAGCCGAGTTGCGTCACCTTGTCGCCTTCGGTCCTCGTTAGCCGCAGCGCGAATTCGTTCAGCTCCGCCGTGGTCTGCGGGGGACGGTTGGGGTCCAGGCCGGCCTGCCGGAACAGACTGCGGTTGTAGTACAGAGCAATGGTGTACGGCGTACTGGGGAGCGCGTACACACGCTCGTTAAAGCGGCAGATGTCCAGCCAGATCGGCTTGAACGCCGTAACGTCGAGGCCGCACTCTTGAATCACCTCGTCCAGCGGCAGCAGCGCGCCTTGGTCGGCGTACGGCGGAATGAAGCGGTCGTACAGCCCCGCAACGTCTGGCGGGTCGCCCCCCGCCGTGGCGATCAACATGCGCTTGTCAACGTCGCCGAAAGCGCTGTAGTCCACAAAGATGCCGCGGGCCGCGCCCACGCCGTCGTTGAAGCGGTCCACGATGCGCTGCATCGCCTGGCCTTCGACGCCTGTCCACTTCTCCCAATACCGGATGACCGTTCGCCCCGGCGGGACCGTGTTCCGGCCGCTCGGTCCGAAAACGAGCAACCCGCCGGCGGGCAGCCCCAGGACCACAGCGACGATGGCGGTGCGCAGGTTCATGCGAAAGCGGCGCGGCGGAGTCTACTGCCCGCAGTCGGGGGCGGCGGGTACATCGGGACCACTGGTATCCAGGCAATTCGCATAGGCATCGAGGTCGCCGGCGTCCAGCCCGTGATTACCGTTGCGATCGAGGCACAGGCAGTGCTCCGCGAGTGGAGCCTCCGCCGGAAGGCAGGCTTGCCACGCGGCGAAATCATGCAGATCAACATCGCCGTCGCCATCCGCATCGGCGAAGGGCATGCCGCACTGACAGGCGTCGCCCGCGCCATCGCCGTCGGAGTCCGTTTGGCGCGGGTTCCACGCGGCGGGGCAGTTGTCGAAGGCGTCGGCCCGGCCGTCGCCGTCCGCGTCGGGTTGAAATGGCAAGCGGGCGCGGAAAAACCAGGGGTCCCGCGACTCCATCAATCCGTACATCAGAAACATGTGATCCACCAGGCCGGCATCCGCGGGAATCCAACTCGGGGTGGCGGACGAGACACGCGTGAGGCCATAGCGAAAGCGCGGGTTACTGTCCGGCGGTTGGGCCTGCACGAATTCAAGAATGGTCTCAACATCGCCCCACGCGGCAACGGCTTCCGGGCCGTAGACGTAGTGGTGGCTGTACATGCGGTCTGCAAAGTAACCGGTCGGGTCTACGCCGGCCGTCAGGCCATATCGATACGTCTGGCCGAGCGAATAGGCACAGTACACGGCGTCGGCCCGCTGCTGGTTGCGGAAGTACGTCTCAAAGTCTGCGTTCGTCGCGAAGTCGGTGTTGAAGAAATGCTGCTGCTGCACCCAGAACGCCGGGGCGTAGGCGTAAGGACTGTCGGTTAGAGTGCCCAGACCGTTGTAGTAGATTTTCGGCGCGTTGGCCGCCGCGAGCCAATACGGGGCGACCGCGAGCGCCCGCGTGTTGTCCGGCTGACGCAGGGCCAAGCTCACGATGATCATATACTCGTTCCACGGCATCAGCGAACCGAACAGCTCGCTGCCGTTGGCAGCCTGCGCGACGTGAACGCGTCCATCCAGCGCGGGGTGAATCGCCGCGTTGAAATCCGTGGTGGCGTACAACTCGTCCGCCAGCGCGGCGATGTTAGTATTCTCAACGAAGTGATTCTTGGCAAACAGCGCCCCCGCGACGAGCAACGCCGAGCCGATCGTCGTGTACCCGTCATTCCACCCGGACTGCGGCTGGCCGGTGTCGAGATTAAGCCAGTGATACCACAGGCCGTTTGTGTTGCGAGCCGGATTCACGCCGGGGATGTGCCCCGCATAGCCCGAGAGGATCAATTCCGTGAGCAAGTCGGCGTTGTACAACAGTCCCATCTGATCCGCGACGCAAATCGCGAGCAGCGCGAACCCGCCGGCGTCGGGCGACGCCGGATGATACGGCGGGTCGGACGGCGACATGGTCAGCGAGTCGCGCACCAGGCCGCTGCTGTAGTACACCGCGTCAAGCGTGTAGTCCCGCAGGCGTTCGAGCTGATCCACCCGCACCGTGTCCAGGTCTTCGGCCCAATCCGTGCGCGTCAGCGCCCAGCGCTTCCACTGGATCCCCGCCGGCTGTCCCGGCCCCACCTGCACGCCGCTGCCCTGGAGGCGAATCCAGTTCATTTGGCCAGGCGTAAAACGCGCCAACGGAATGGCAGCGGTGTAGACTCGGATCGAATCCACGTACTCCAGATGTACTGGTTGCAGATCGTCCAGCGACGGCCCCGCGGAAATTGTCAGATCGAAGGACTGTGTGAAGTGCTGCCAAACGAGAACCTTGAACAGGTAGTGCGACGCCTCCGGCGGGATACCGGCGGGCAGATCAAACTCGATGTCGATGCGGTCGCCCTGCCAGCCCATTTCGGCCGGCCACACGGACGTCACGCCGACCGTCCCGCTGAAACCGTCGTAGTAGGTGAGCGCGTAGGGCGGATTCGCGAAGCTGGTCACCTGGAAGACGGGCGTGCCGGCGCTGAGGCCGGCCGCGCAGCATCCGAACGCGAGTGCTGGAAACGCCCGCCGCAAAGGGACACGCGGCCAAAGACTCATGCTCCCGCTCCTGCTGCGTCGCGGTCGCAGCGCGGTTCGCCGGCCTCCAGGCCGCCGCGCGCGATCAAGTCCGCGTACCAGTATCCGCTCGCCTTGATCGTACGCTTCTGGGTGGCGTGATCGCAACGTACAATTCCAAAACGCTTGGAAAACCCGAGAGTCCATTCGAGGTTATCGAGTAACGACCAGACGAAATAGCCGCGCACGTCCACCCCGGCGGCGCGGGCGCGCGCCACCGCGCCGATGTGGTCGCGCAGGTACGCGATCCGCGCCTGGTCGTCCACAAACCCGTGCTCGTCCGGCTGGTCCGCGACGGCGGCACCGTTTTCCGTGATGTAGATGGGCAGGCCCCGATAACGATCGCTGAGCCAACGGAGTAAGTCCGCCAACCCGTCGGGCACGATTGGCCAACCCATCTCCGTCTGCGGCCGGTCAGCCTGGGGTAGCATCTCCAGTTCCATCGGTCCACTGCCCGGCGCATGCCGGACGACGTCGCTCGTGTAGTAGTTGAGGGCGAAGAAGTCCATCGAGCCGCGGAGCAGCCGCGCTTCCTCCGCCGAAAACTGCGGCAGTAGCTCCCCCAGACGCGCGCGGAGTTCCGCCGGGTAATCGCCGAAGAACGGCGGGTCGGCGAACCAGCCTGCGAAGTTCAGCATGGCCCGTTCGGCGGCGATGACATCCGCGGAGTCGCGCGAGGCTGGATAGCTGTAAGTTGTGTTTATAGCGAGGCTTATAGCGCCGCCGGTACGACCGGCACGAAAGGCCGCCACGGCGTGAGCGTGCGCCCGCAGCAGGTTGTGACCGACGCGGTAGGCGAGCGTCCGGTCCCGGACGCCGGGAGCGTGCTCGCCGGTGAGGTAACCCGCGACCGTCACAACCCAAGGTTCGTTCAATGTCAGCCAGAGTTGCACTCGGTCGCCCAGGCGCCTGAACATCATGTCGGCGTAATCAGCGAAAACGCGGGGCAAATCGTCGTGTGCCCAACCGCCCAGATCCATCTGAAGGGCGGCCGGCAAGTCCCAGTGGTACAGCGTGACCAGCGGCTCGATGCCGGCTTCGGCCAGGGCATCGACCAGGCGATCGTAGAAATCGAGGCCTTTCTCGTTGACCGTGCCGCGGCCGGCAGACAGGACGCGCGGCCAACTGACGCTGAAGCGGTACGCCTGGATTCCCAGGCTGCGCAGTAGATGAACATCGGCGTGCCAGCGGCGGTAGTGGTCGCACGCAACCTCGCCGGAGTCGGCGACGACCATCTTGCCCGGTAGCGCGCAGAATTCGTCCCAGATGCTCGGGCCCTTCCCGTCGGCGTTGGCGGCGCCCTCGATCTGATACGCGGCCGTCGCGGCACCCCAGAGGAACCGTGCGGCTGTTCGGACGGCCGCATCGCTCTCAGGATTCCACGGCGTCGCTGTCATGTTCATAACGGCTTGTCAGCAACTAATTTACGTATGGACAACGTCTCTCGGGCCGTCGGGTGACGCACCTGGGGCCAGTCGCCGGGCATCCGCCGACGGCCGGCCGGTGCCTGCCGACCAGTTTGATTGAACGCGTAAGCGGTTCCGGCAATCGCGGCCAATTCTCGAATTCATCATAACAGAGCATGAAAGCGCTTGCAATGGGCGCCGACGCGTGCTATATTCACTACTGAGGCGAACCGCAACTCACGATCACCGGCGTGGGCCGCATGTCGTCGTGAGCACATGGTGTGCTCAATCCTCCGCCGGTGCCGCCTGCGAGTTCGCTGGCTTCTGAGAGCAGGAGGATAGGAATGAGAACGGGACTGAAGGTCTGCGTGACGCTGGGCTTCGTGGCGAGCTTCGCCGTCGCGGCGCTGGCAACGCCGGCGATCGACAGCGCGATCGTCAAACCGCGGATCTGGAACGATGATTCGACGTCAGTGTTCACGTCGAGCAACCTGTACCCCGCCAGCTTGTGGATGCAGGACGCGAGCCTCGACGGCGGCGGCGTGGGCGGCTGGGCCAACCGGCACAACTTCCGCCTGTCGGCCAACGGCGGGATCAGCGAAGCGGTCTTCATGAACGAGGACGGATTCACATTCGCCACCGATGTGACGCTCAGCGGGACCGCGAACATCGAGGGCGGCCTTAACGTGTCGCCGTGGTGGTCGCACGACGTGGACGGCGTGTTCATGCTCCGCACCAGCGATGGTGAGATCTCGTGCTGGGGCGGCCGGCTGCCGTTCTACAATTTCACGGCCAGCCACACCGATCCGTACACGGGGCAGGGCGTGCGGTACACGAAGGGCACGACGGCGCGGCTGGAAATCACCTACGACCCTCACAGCCTGACGCAGAATGACCCGGGGACCATTCAGTATACGTACACGCTCCTCGGCGCGAACGGGTACACGTTCCAAAGCCCCGTCCTGCCGTTCGACCAGGGCAACCCGAACGAGCCGCAGTACGGCTTCTGGGGCATTCTGCACGACGCCCGCGTCGGCGGCTTCTTCATGCCGCTGGTTGACACGAACAACCCGGACAACTGGGGCCGGGCTGACTTTGGAAACATGTACTTTGTGCCGGAGCCGGCGGGTCTGTTGCTGCTGGGTCTGGCGTTGGTACTTCGGAAGCGCTAACCCGCGGACAGCGGCGGCGCGGATGCCGCCGCGCGGGACCGGCGGGCACGCGAGACCGCGGCCGGAGGCGTAGGGTCCGGTTTCGCGTGCCGCCGGAAGTCGGCGGAAGGTCGATA
>CAYMXT010000187.1:0-8178 GCA_964394415.1 uncultured Planctomycetales bacterium | reverse complement strand
TCCTCCGGAGCAGCCTAAGCACTAGTACGTCCGCCATCGCTTAGTCAGGGCCGCCCTCGGAAGCACCGCGAGCCGACTCACCTGCCGGTGGGTCGGCTCGTGTTCGTTCACCGGGCGGCCGCGCCCGCTCAGTCCGCCGCCACCGCCGCCGGCGCCAGCTTCACGCGCGACCACAGGTGGATGCCGAAGGCCTCTTTGATGCGGTCCAGCCGCGACGAGGGTTGCGGCGAGAGCCCGTACCGCCGCGCGTCGTGCGGGGCCTGCACCCGCGCCATCCGCTTCCAACCGCGGTTCATCCCGAACACGAACAACGCCGTACTCAGCGACCGCGTCCGCACCAGCGACCGCACGGCCCGTTTCCAGACCCACGGCTCCTGCGCGGCCGCGTGCCGCAACTCGTAAATCGCCTCGTCCAGTTGGTGTGCCGTCATCCGCTGGGGCTGATAGATCGTCTCGGTGAACGTGTACCGCTCCCAGTCGCGCGGCCAGTCCGTCGCCAGCAGCCGACCTTCCGCCTTGAAGCGGTCGAACATCTTCGTCCCCGGCAGCGGAGTCAGATTCGTCACCTGGATGATGTCTACGCCCATCCGCACCGCCGTGTCCACCGTCGCCGCCACGGTGTCCGGCGTGTCCTCGTCGGACCCGACAATGAACCCGCCGAACACGGCGATCCCCGCGCGGTGGAACCCGTCCACCAGCTCCTGGAAGCGGTCCACGTTCTTGCGGTTGATGCCCTTGTGGTAGTTCTTCAGCGATTCCGGGTTGAAGGTCTCAAACCCGACCAGCATCCCGCGACAGCCCGCCTGGTACGCCAGCCGCAACCCCTCGGCGTCGTCGCCCATGTTGATCGTCGTCTGGCTGAACCACAACCGTCGGCGGCCGTGTTTGATCAGCGCGCGCAGCAACTCCTTCGCCCACTCCGCGTGCTTCGGCCCCACGCCAAAGAAGTTGTCGTCCACGACGAACACGAACTTCTGCGGCGTCTCATTCCACTCGGCGACGATGTCGTCGATGTTGCGCCGCCGGATCGCGGGCCCGTTAAACTGCGTCACCGAGCAATACTCGCAGCCGACCGGGCAGCCGCGCGAGGTCTGGATCGCGGACACGTCATAGCGGCCGTTGAGCGGCTGCACCGCCTGGCGGGCACGCCCGTAGCGTGTGTCTTCGAGCTCAGACAACCGCCCCCGGTACCGCGGCTGGAGCCGCCCCGCCGCCGCGTCGCTGAGGATCTCGGGCCAGATCTCGTCGCATTCGCCGACGGCGACGCTGTCGAAGTGCCCGGCGGCTTCGTCCGGACACGCCGACGCATGTGGCCCGCCCATGATGGTGGCCAGCCCGAGCTGTCGGGCCGCCGCGGCCAGCTCGTAGGCCCGCGTTGCACCGCTGGTGTACGCGGTGATGCCGACCAGGTCATACCGCCCGTCGCGAAGCAGACGTTCCGTGCCGTCGACGCCGAAGACCTCGTCGATCAGATCGACCGTGTGTTCCGCCGGGACCCGCCCGGCCAGCACCTGGAGCCCGAGCTGGGGGATCCGCGTGCCGATCGTGTGGTAACCCTGCGCGGCACGTGTAATCGGGTTGACGAGCGCAATCCGCATGATCGGCCCTTTCGCCGTGGCAGAATCCAGTTGTGCCCCCGCAGCGCGACCGCGGCGCGGCGGGGCTGGCCTTGAGTGGTTGTGGATTATAGCCGCAAACCCTGTCGGCGTGGGCCGAGACTCCGTCCGGGAATCCCGACGGGGCCCGCGGCTCATTCGGCCTGGATCGAGTACAGGAACCACCGGCGCTTCGCCGCTCCGCCGCGCGGCGTGTGCCGCACGAAATACACCGTCCACACCTGGCCGCTGTCCATGCCGAGGCGGAAGTAGTGTCGGCGGAGGTAACGTTCGCCGTGCAGCCGGCCGATTTCCGGGCCAGATTCCTTCCACGCACCAAGCACCGCGACGATCGTGTGGCGCGCGGCCCGCCACGTGAACCAGCGCGGCAGCCCCGGCAGGCCCGTGGCCATCGGCCCGGACTCGAACGTGCCGGCCCCCGGCGTGATTTGTTCGCTGACGAATTCGGCCATGATCGCGGTGCTGCGTGACTGCGGGCGCCTGTTCACACACTCGCACCACGGTATTATGACCGCGGCGCCGGTCGCTGCGCTGTGACACGCGTGTGCCCCGCCGGGCACCGGACCAGGAAACTGCACGGGACCGCTGATGTCTACCAGAGCCAATCTCCTCGGCCGCGCGAGCCTGTTCAGCGTCGTCGTCGCGCTCGGCGCGGGCGGCTGCCAACAGCCCCAGGCCGATGTCCAACTCGTGGATTCCGAAGTCGCGCAGTATGTCGAGCTGGTGCTGCCCGCGCGCATCGAAATACAGAAGTTCCTCACAAAGCCGGTTAGTTTCGCGGGCGACGGCGCCGCGGACGGGGTCGAGGTCATTCTCGCGGCGTATGACGCCGCCGGCGACCTCACCAAAGTAGTTGGCACGTTCCATTTCGAGCTGACGCAGAACCACGTCAAGGACAGCATCGGCACACGCCTGGCGTTCTGGCCGGTCGCGATCAAGACCGACGCGGCGATGCGGCTGTACCAGGACCGCCTGTCGCGCTACTACGAATTTCCCCTCGAACTCCAGCCGGACCACAAGCCCTTGCCGGTCGGGCAGTATGTCCTGAGCGTTTGGCTGCACCTTCCGACCGGGCGGCGCATCTTCGACGAGTACGAATTCACCTACGACGGTCAGGGCGCTGCGCCCGTCCAACCGCTGTAGCCCCCGCCTCAGAACGCGCAGCGCAAGCAAGCGCAACCCCTCAGAACGCGCAGCGCAAGCAAGCGCAACCCCTCAGAACGCGCAGCGCAAGCAAGCGCCCACCCCCCACATGGGGTGCGCATGCGCACGCCGCGCTTGCTAGCGCTGCGCGTTCTGATTCGGCAGCGCAACCGCGCACGATGTGTCCATTTAACGTCCTATAACGCGACGACGTTGCTTCTTCGCGGGCGTCCATTTGCTTTCCGTCAGAAGCGTCGTTCCACCCGGCAGGATTCTTAGCCGACGCGGTCGCGAGTGGCGACCCCGGTTGCAAGGAGCCTGCCATGCCAGCCAACGCCAGCCGTAGCCTGATGATGAGCGCTGCCCGTGTCGCGAGCCGCGCGGCGCTGGCGGTCGCCACGTTGGCAGCCCTGACCGGCTGCGGGGGCGGGTTCGTATCCAATCCCGAGGCCGGGTTGCTTGAGTTGGATAAGAACATTGACCGCACCCGTCTGCTCGCCGAGGGCGAGGAGTCACTTTCGCAGACCGTGACCCTGACGGGCGCCGGCGAATATGCCCTGCTCGACCTCGGCGCCGCGCAGCCGGGCGACGAGTGGGCGCTCACCGTCCAAGCCGAAACCGCGACCGTCCGGCAGCTCACGCTCGCCTTGCTCGATGGCGACCAGACCCTGCTCTGCCGCGACAAGCTCGCGCCCGGCGTCGTCGTGCGACACGTCGTGCGTGCGGCGACCGAGCACCTGTACGTCGGCGTGTCTTCGAGCGCGGCCGCGGCCGTGAACTGCGAAGTGGTGGCCGCCGTCAAGCACGATGTGCCGGTGCCGCCGCCGCAGGCCCAGGTGGTCTGGCTCAACTTCGCCGGCGGGCAGGGCGTGGAGATCAACGGCGAGCTGCCGGAGAGCTTCGGCCCGTTCACGGCGGCCGACTGCGGCGCGAGCTACGCCGACCAGAGCGACACGCTGAAGGCCCTCATCGCCGCGGCGATGCGGACGCAATTCGCCGCGTACAACGTGACGATCCTCAGCTCGGACGAAACGCCCGAGCCGGCGGGCCCGCATTCGACCGTCCACTTCGGCGGCGATGACACCGAGCACCTGGGCATGAGCGACGGCGTGGACCAGTACAACGCGAACCCCAGCGACGCGGCGATCGTCTACACGCGGGCGTTCGGGGCGTACGAAGCGATGGGGCTAAGCGCCCCGGAAATGGCCCAGATGGTCGCCAACGCCGCCAGTCACGAGTTGGCCCACCTGCTGGGCGTGTTCCACACCCGCGACGCGCACAGCCTGCTGGACGACTCGCGGTCGGCGTGGGACCTGGTCGGCGCTTCAGCGTTGACCCCCGCTCCGGTGGCTGAGACGGTTTTTCCGATCGGCGTCGAAGACGCCGACCTGCTGCTGGCCCAAGCGGTTGGCCTGCGTTCTGGCGCGGCGCGGTAGTCGGTCTTCCGGCGTGTCCTCCGCCGGTCGCGTTCCGGGTGCTCCAATTGGGGGGGTGGGGCACCCGGGCGTTATAAATCACCTTGCGCGAATCGGCAGCGCAAATCCGAGCCGACCGCGCGAGCGGTCGCAAGTATGTCCGCGAGCTCGCGCTCGCGGCTCGGACGAGCGCCGCCCGTTCGCGCACGTCCATTTAGAGGGCCGTCGCCAGCCGCTCGACCGCGACCCGCTTCGTCGGCGGCAGCGGACACAGCGGCAGGCGGAACTCCTCGGCACACCAGCCCTTCAAGGCGCACGCCGTCTTCACCGGGATGGGGTTCGTATCCAGCGCACCGAGCGACTTCATCAGCGGGTACAACTGCTGGTGCGCCGCGCGGGCCGCGGCAAAGTCCCCCGCTGACGCCGCCGCCGTCAGCCGCTTCATCGCCGCGGGCACGAGGTTGGAAATCGCGCTGACGACGCCGACCGCGCCCAGACTCATCAGCGGCAGCGTCAGCGGATCGTCGCCCGCGAGAATCGCGATCGCGCACTCCGCCGCGAGGTCCGCCGCGCCCGTGACGCTGCCCGTTGCGTGCTTCACGGCGACGATGTTCCGGTGCCCCTCGAACAGACGCTTGATCGTGTCGACCGCAATCTCGACGCCGCAGCGGCCGGGGATGTTGTACAGCACGATCGGCAGGGCCGTGGCGCGGGCAATCGCCGCGAAGTGCTGAAACAGGCCCTCCTGCGGCGGCCGGTTGTAGTACGGCGCGACGACGAGCAGCGCGTCGGCCCCACAGCGCTCGTTCCGTCGGGCCATGTCAATCGCGTGGGCGGTGTTGTTGCTGCCGGAGCCGGCGATCACCGGCACGCGGCCACGCGTGGTATTCACGACGCATGTCACGATGTCGCGCTGCTCCTCCTCGGACAGCGTCGGTGATTCTCCGGTCGTACCACACGGCACCAGCCCATCGACGCCGGCGGCGATTTGCCGCTCGACGTGGGCCTCCAGTGCGGCGTAGTCCACTTGTCCATCGCGAAACGGCGTGATGAGCGCCGTCAGGGTGCCGTGCAGCGGTTTCATGGGTGCTCCAGGGTCTGCCAAAGGCGCCAGGCGTCGCGCAGCGCCCGCACATCGTGCGTACGAATGTACTCCACGCCGTGGCGTGCCGCCCATAGCTCGGTGGCCAGCGTCCCGGCCCAGCGGCGGTCCACGGGGCGTGGATTGTCGATTGTCTCGAGCGCGCCGCCGATGAACGACTTGCGCGAGACGGAAAGGCACAGCGGCCGGCCCATCTCCGCGAGCCGCGGCAGGTTTCGCAGCACTTCGAGACTCACCGCCGGGTCGCGGCCCAAAAAGAACCCCATGCCCGGGTCGAGGATCACGCGCTCGCGCGCGATGCCCGCGTGCTCCAGCTCGTCCAGGCGGCGGCGAAAGAAATCCAGGATGTGGGCGACGATCGCGTCCGGCGGGATGTCCAGCCGCTCCGCGCGTGCGCCGCTGCTGGTCGAGTGCATGAGAATGATGCTGGTCGGCCGGTCGCGCAGGACCGCGACGGCCGCCGGGTCGCGCAGGCCGGTGACGTCGTTGATGAGTTCGACGCCCAGCTCCAGCATCGCGCGCATGACGGCGGGTTTGTGCGTGTCCACCGAAACCCGCACGCCCTTCGCCCGCAAGCCGCAAACCACGGGGCGTAGGCGGGCCACTTCGAGATCGGCCGGCACGTCCTCGGCGTCCGGGTGGGTCGCTTCGGCCCCCACGTCGATCACGTCCGCCCCGCCGGCCAGCATTTGCTCGGCGTGCGCAATGGCCAAGTCCGCAGCGAGAAACAGCCCGCCGTCGGAAAACGAGTCGCGAGTTACGTTCAGGATGCCTAGAATCTGCATCTGGCTGACCAGGAGGATTGTGCCATGACCGCGAAGGATGTCATCAAGTACGTGATAAAGCAATGCCGCTTCATCACCCGCGAGTACATTAACGATCTGTCGGACGCCGACTTGCTCGTGCGGCCGGTCCCGGGCGCCAACCACATCGCGTGGCAGCTTGGGCACCTGCTCGCGGCCGACGGGTTCATGCTGCGCGCGCTCGGCCGCCAACCGGCGCCGCTGCCGGACGGTTTTGAGGCCGCGTACACGACGGAAACGTCCACGTCGGACGATCCCCGGAAGTTCCACACGAAGAGCGACTATCTCGCCCTGTTGGACCGGACCGAGGCGGCGGCGCTCGCGGCGGTCGATGCGACCCCCGACGCTGACCTGGACAAACCGGGTCCGGACTCGATGAAGGACTACGCCCCGACGTGCGGCGCCACCCTGACCCTGATCGGCACGCACTGGCTGATGCACGCCGGGCAGTTCGTGCCGGTGCGCCGGAAGCTGGGGCGCAAGCCGCTCTTCTGATTCCACGCCGCGGCCCGGTCGGCCAGGACGTAAACCGCAGAGACGCGGAGAGCGCTGAGATCGCAGAGAAGAGCAGCGGGGAAACACCCGCGCTCCGCCGGCTCAGTGGGGACGGTGAAGATCTACTTCTCCGCGTCGCACGACGAAGCAGAGCTTCGTCGTCCCCACGCCGTGTGGCACTGCTCGCAAAGCAGTGGCACACGGCTGACTTCACCGCCCAGGTCTTCTCTGCGTCCTCTGCGCTCTCTGTTTCTCGGCGGTTTCCGGCGCGGGAGAACTACGCCGTCGGCAGCTCGCCGCGCAGGGAGACGGCGAGCCGCTCGCAGACGAGTTGCGGCGCGACGTTGCGGTCGAGCATGTGCTCGGCTTCGCTTACGGCGTGAATGTCGCGCTCCAACTGATCGAGCGACCAGCGGCCCACCAGGTCATCGACGCGCGCCCGTTGGGCGGCCAGCCGGCCGAGCACCGGGGCGCCGCCGGCGACCACGAGCGCGTCGCGGTGCAACGCGGCGATGAGCAGAAAGACGAGCTTCAGCGCGTCGCGCAGCGCGTCTGTCCGGACCGCCTTGCTGCGCGGCTTACGGTCCTCCTCCTCGTCGTCGTCGTCCTCGTCGTCCTCGTCCTCCTCATCGTCGTCGGCGGGTGCGGCTTGCTTCGCCAATTCGGTGGCCAGGGCGACCAAACCCTTGCCGAAGGCTTCGACGTCCGCGTTGCGGAGCCGGTCCAGCGCCTCGGCGACGTGGTCCAAGCAGCGCAACAGGCCAAGCTGATGCCAGCGCAACGCCACGCCCAGCCGGCCGCCCGCCAGAGCGGCGAGCGCATTCGCATCGGGGGCCGTGGCTGCCGTGCGTTTGCACAGCTCCGCCGCGACAAACTCCGTCGGCAGGTAATCAAACGGGATGATCTGGCAACGCGAGCGAACGGTCGGCAGCAGCCGCGCCGCGGACGAGGTCACCAGCACCAGGCACGCCGTCCCCGGCGGCTCTTCCAGCGTTTTCAGCAGGGCGTTCTGGGCGTCGTCGTTCATCCGCTCGGCGTCACGGACGAGAAAGACCCGTCGGCGTCCGGCGGACGGCGCCATCGCGGCGGGCGCGATCAGGAAATGACGGACCACGTCGACGGTCAGGAATAAGCCCTTGCGGCGGCGGATGAGGCGGTCGGGGTGGAGCTTGTGCAGTCCGCGGTGAATCAGGTGCAGGTCGGGGTGGTTGTCGGTCGCGACCAGGTGGCAGGAGTGACACTTGGCACACGCATCGGCCGCCGGGTCGCGTGAATCGTCGTCGCACAGCAGCCGGGCGGCGAGCGCCCGGGCGGTCAGCTCCTTGCCGACGCCGTCCGGGCCTGCGAACAGGTAGGCGTGGGCCGCGCGGCCGCTGGCCAGCGCGCGCCGCAGGATGGCGAGGGCCCGGGGCTGATGTTGTATGTCACAAAAACGCATCGTGAAGCACAAACGATTCGTCTGTGCAGTGGAGCACAGACGATCTGTCTGTGCAGTGGAGCACAGACGATCTGTCTGTGCAGTGGAGCACAGACGATTCGTCTGTGCTCACGCTCGCTA
Organism: uncultured Planctomycetales bacterium; assembly: GCA_964394415.1. Lineage (GTDB taxonomy): Bacteria > Planctomycetota > Phycisphaerae > UBA1845 > Fen-1342 > JAGVEP01. Next base: position 46 of record CAYMXT010000187.1, on the reverse strand, counting down.
ACGCTTCGCGGCTCTGATTCGCTCGCTAACGCTTCGCGGCTCTGAT
>CAYMXT010000186.1:7378-8209 GCA_964394415.1 uncultured Planctomycetales bacterium | reverse complement strand
CACCGGGAACGGCGGCAACGCCGCGGACGAATCGCGCTGCAACACCTGCCGCGCGGCCGCCGCGACCGCCGCGTACTCGCGCCCGCGACCGGCCGCCGGCGCGTCCGTGGCCAGGTACGCCGCCAGTAATTCGTCCGTGTCGGGCGGCAAGGCCCCCAACGCCCGGTCGAGCAGCAGTCGTTCCAGCGTTTCCGGCGTCATGGTTCATTCCTCCGCCCGGATCGTTTCTCGCAAGCGCTGCACCGCGTGGTGCAACCGCGACCGGACCGTGCCGATCGGCAGACCCAGCACGGCGGCGATTTCCTCGTACGACAGCTCGTCTCGCAGCCGCAGCTCCAGTGTCTCACGCATGGCCTCCGGCAGCTCGGCGATCGCGGCCCGCATCGCTTCCAAGCGCGCGTCCGCGACCGGCTCCGCCCCCGCCGGCTCGACGGTCAGCTCGCCGACGGGCCGCTGCCGCCGTCGGACCGTCACCGCCAGGTTGCGGGCGATCGTAAAGAGCCAGGCCCGCGGCGACGCCGCTTCGGCGAGCCGCTCCAGGTGACGGGCCGCCTGGCAAAACGTCTCCTGGAACACGTCTTCCGCCGTATGCCGGTCGCCCAGCCGCCGGCGGAGGTACGTCAGGAGGCCCGGACCCATTTCCTGGTACAGTTCGGCCAGTCCTGTCGCGCCTTCGTCGTGCAATTGGGTCTCCACGGTGTACGTCGCGCGTGGGGGGCAAGAAGTTCAATGATACGACGCAATGGTGGTGAGAGGGGACGCTCGCACGCGCATGCGCGGCGGGTCCAAGGCGCACGGGCCGGCGGCCCATGCTTCTCGTACGAGCCGGCA
>CAYMXT010000186.1:0-7368 GCA_964394415.1 uncultured Planctomycetales bacterium | reverse complement strand
ACGTGCGAGCGACTAATCCTCGGGCAAGCCCCGGCATACTTCCTGTTGGGCAGGTTGAGTCAAGTAAATACCAATAAGACCTTGGTTTGGGCGAGCGCGCGGCGGATACTGGTCATCCCTGGCCTCCTGTGCGGGTGATGTTCTTGACACCACCATCTTCACCGGAGGCCAGTGCTTGCGCCATCGCTGTAACTACTGGTAAACGAATAACTTACAGACTGTCTGCATGCCATTCGCCACTGTTACTGGTCGGCTGCGGCTCACTGACGTCCTAGCAGGCGGTTGGTAAGCTGCGTCAGGATTGTGGTCAGCTCCCGGTCGGTACTTCGGCTCAGCTCGATAGCGCGGTGGGCGTGGAGCACGGTTGAATGGTCGCGCCCGCCGAAGTGCATGCCAATCTCCTCGAGACTGAGCGGCGTTAGCCGTCTAGCCAGGTACATCGCGATTTGCCGTGCTTGGCTGATAGAGCGGGTACGTCGGCGACCGAGGAGGTCTTGCAGGCGGACGCCGAGGTGAGCGCATACAGCTTCGAGGATATCGCTGAGCCGCAACGGTGGGTGGTCGCGCGTCCCATAACCAACCAGGACTGAGCGGGCTGTCTCGAGCGTCATCGGGCGGCCGCCGAGCTGGGTTTCCGAAAGCACCTTCGTCAGGGCTCCCTCGAGTAGCCGGATGTTCGACTCGACGTGCTCGGCGATGAGATCGACGATCTCGTCTGGGATCTCGGCGCCCCGCAGTTGCGCCTTTTTGCGCAGAATCGCCTGGCGGGTCTCACGATTTGGTACGTCGATCTGCGTCACCAGGCCCCAGTTGAAGCGGCTCACAAGGCGATCCTGAAGCGTAGGGATCTCGCTCGGCGGTGAATCCGCGGAGAGGATGATCTGTTTGCCGCTCTGATAGAGCACGTTGAACGTGTGAAACAGCTCTTCCTGGCTGGATTCGCGGTTGGCAAGGAACTGAACATCGTCCACGACGAGCAGATCCAGGGCACGGGCCTGCTCACGAAAGGCATGAAGCTGTCCATCCGCGAGCGCCTGAACAAAATCGTTCACGAAAGTCTCACAGGTCACGTAAACGGCCTGTGCCGTTGCGGCTCGGCGGCGGACCGCGGCGCACGTCGCCTGGAGCAGGTGCGTCTTACCCAGTCCCGATGCTCCATGAACGAAAAGCGGGTTGTAAAGCGTACCCAGTTGGTTGCAGACCGCCCCGCAGGCCGCGTGTGCCAGGCGGTTTGATGGGCCCACCACGAACTGCTCAAACGTGTAGTCGGCGGCCAGCCGCATCTCGGTCAGCACGGGCGGCGGCTTGACGACCGCCGGAGCCGTCGCACCCGGCTGCACCCACACAAACCGTACCGCAAGCAGCCGCCCAGAGACTTTCATCGCCGCACGCACGAAGCCCGCGTGGCAGTGATCTTCGAGGTAGTGAACGTGGGCCTGCTCGGTCGCGCGGACTTCGAGTTCGCCGCGCTCCGGCGCCCCGGCCTCCAGCGTCTCGAACCAGGCGCGATAGAGCTCCGGCTCCTCGTCGCGCACGGTGGCGAGGATACGCTCCCAATCCAAGACAGGCTCACGCGACACAGATTGCTCGTTTGACGATTGGCCCGGCGCACGGCGCGGGCTAGTCTGCCCCGGACTCCGGCGGTTCCCCGTCGGGCTCGGCTTGCGCGACCACGTCCACTTGAAACAGCTCGCGCAGCAGGGCCGTTGCATAGCAGCCCCGTGGCAACACGAACCGTAGTTCAAGATAGGCCCCGCGGTCGTCCGCGCCAAGCGAAACCGCGGTTTCGCCCAACGGGTAACGCAACGGCCGCCGCCCGCCATGGGCGCGGTACGGCGGCCGGTCAAAGGCGTCCGCCGGCAGCCGCTCCGCAGTGAACACCGCTAGTTCGGCTTCGTCGGCCTTGCCCGTCGGACGCGTCATGCGCCGGCCGAACAGCGGGCCCGTCGGGCTGATATCAAAGCGGTCGGCCCGGGGTTGCTCCACGGCGGCGTCCGCGACGTGAAACACCGCGCCGGAAGCATGCAGCCAGGCCAGGTCGCCGTCCCAGAGTCGGTCCAGGCCGTGTGCGAGCCGCGTGGCAACGAGCTGATTGAACAAGTGCGACTGATAAGCGGAGACGAAGAAGTCGCGCTGGCGGCGGTCGATCGTGGCCAGCGCCTTCGTCTTCTTGCCGCCCATCCGCGCGAGGGCTTTCAGTGCCCGGCGCTCGACGTGGAACATTCTCGGCCAGGCCGCGGCGGCGTCGAGATACTGGCCCTGGGCATAGAGTTCGCGGGCGCGCAGCGTGCGACCAGAGTCCACCTCGCCGGGCTGGCCGAGGATCAGGTCGAGGGCCTCGTCGGGGGCCCCGCAAACGAGCGCGCGCCCGATGCGCCACGTGTCGCCCCGGTATCCGAAGCGCTGCACGCCGAAGTAGTTGGGTACCCCGCGGCGGGCCAGCTCCGCAAGCGCGTTTTCGACTTCCGGCAGCCGCTCCGGCGCCGTGCTGCGCACGCGAATCTGGAAGCGGTTGCCCTTCAAGTGCCCAATGCGCAGCTTGTTGCCGTGGCGGGTCGCTTCCAACACGCGGATCCGCGGTCGGTCGAGCGCGAGCACCAGTGCGGGGTCGATGTGCTCGACCGACATCCACTGGCGCGTGACCGCGCGGGCGTCCTTCTGCCCGGCAAACCCGATCGCCCGGCGGTGTACGCCGAGCGCCGCCGCGACGTCATAGGCGGCCTGGGTCGTGCTGAGCCCGGCTTTCTCGAGCAGGAAGAACGTGTGCGTGCCGGCGCCGTCCGCCGGGTACAGCGGCAGTTCTTCCACGACGAAGTCGGTGTAATCAGCCTTGATGGCCCCGGGGAGCGGTTGAAAGTTGGCCAACAGGCGCGGCTGGGATTGCATCGCGCCACTGTAGGCCGACGGCCCTGGGCCGTACAAGTGGCCCGGGCCGGACCGCGCGTCAACGCGTCAGGTCCGCCACCGCCAACTTCGCCAAGACGTTCTTTGCATACCCCGCCACGTCCTGGCAGGTTTGCTCGAGGCGATTGCGGACCTTTTGCTTGCCATCGGCGACGGCGCGAAGCTGGAGCTCACCGCTGATCGGGCCTTCGATCGCTTCGATGATCTCGAGCAGCGTGATTTCGCCGGGCGGCCGGCGGAGCACGAAGCCGCCGGACGGTCCGCGTTCGCTGCTGAGAATCTGCGCCCGCACGAGCTGCTGTAAGATCTTCAACAGGTGCCCCGACGGGACGCCGCACGATTCCGCGATGTCCTTGCCCTGCACCGGGGTGCCATTGTTTCGCTGGGCCAGGTGCGTGGTGGCCAGAACCGCGTAAGCGGCCGCTCTGCCGAGTCGCATAAATCACCTCGCGTCCGTTCGGGTTTGGCCCATGCGCCAAGGTGGGGCGTACGTGCGGAACACCGCACAAAGCCCCTCCCGGCTCGCGACATTGGCTGTCGGCCCGAACTACACCTGCAAGTATAGCGCGCCCGCGTCGCGGAAGCCAGACTTTGCGCCGCCCGCGGACAAGCCAGTGTAGTGACTCAGAATTACCGCAGCGTATCTGGGTGGGGAGCATGGGCCTTTGGCCCGTGCGAAGCCCGGCGCGCCGGGACACGGGCCGGAGGCCCACGCTCCCCACGCCGGGCGGCAATTCTGAGACGCCGCGCTAATTCAGGTTGTATTCGTCCGCCCGCGGGACGCGCAGTTGCCGGCGGGCGACCGCCGCCAGAGTGCGGAGCTGGTCCAGCAGCAGGCCCGCCCGCTCAAACGCATCCGCCTCATTCAGCAGGCACTGCCGCAGCTCCGCTTCGACCGGGATTCCGGCGGCGAGCAGGTCGGTCAGGGCGTCCAGCTCCAGGTTCATCTTCGAAAGCCGGAGCCAATGCCGACGAAGCTCCGGATCCAAGCCGCGGTTGCCACGAATCGCGCGAAACAGGTCGTCGGCGAGCTCGTCGGTGTTCTGTCCATTGCCACCACAGAACGTCTCGATTACAGCGACGCGGGCGCGGCGGTAGGCATGGGTGGCGATTTCTTCGACGATGCGGGCCCGGCCGACGCCGCGAAGGAGCAGGTTGTAGTTGCCGTCGTCCACCTGCTCGGATTCGAGCACGCTGCCGACGCCGATCACCGGGTGGATCGGCGCGCGGCGGGTGTAATACAAGGGCTGATAACCGGGCTTGAGCAGGGCGATGGCCAGGGCGCCGCTGCCGGCCAGCACGTCCGCCATCATCTCGCGATAGCGCGGCTCGAAGATGTGGAGGGGAATGATGGTGCGCGGAAAGAGCACCACCTCGGGCAGCGGGAACACCGCCACGACTTCCGGGATGTCCACGGGCTCGTCGGCCATCGGCGAGTGAATCCCTGCTTGCCGCTCCTCTTCATCATACGCTGGACGGCAATCGCTTGGCGAGCGCGGCCTTGACCTGTGCGGCCGTCTTGAACCGCCGGCCGGCCGTCTGCGTCAAGTGGTAATCCAGCAGCTCGAACCAGCCCAGCGCATTACCGGTCGCGGGCGCGGTGCCGAGCACGCCCGACGGAACGCGCCATTTCTCCGTGTGATGCATCTCGCAATCCCGGCAGAGCAACCCCCCCGCGCGGGCGCTGAAGAACGCGGGGCTCCCGACGGGGGCCGGGCGGCGGCAATTCACGCAACTGCCCAGGTCCGGGGCGTATCCGATCGCGTCCAACAGGGCGGCTTGAAATGTCGGAATATGTGGGGCCGGTGCGGGGGCCGCGTCCAAGCCGCGCAACGCGGCGAGCAGGGCCGCAAACAACGTCGGGTGCGGGTCATACTCCTCCGTGAGCGCCGCGACCAGCTCGACCGCATACAAGCCGCCGTACAGCCGCAGTAATTCGCGCCGCAGTCCCGCGAAGGCGTCGTGTTGCGACCAGTCGGTGAGGATCGCAAGCTGGGCGTCGCCATGCGGAGGGATGAACTGGACCGCGCCGTGTTCGAGCAGGTCGAACCCCGGCGCGACGCGGTTCTTGGTGCTCCGCCGTGCGCCTTTGGCGATCAGGCGGACCTGCCCGTGGGCCGCCGCGAAGAGCGTCACGATTTGCGACGACTCCGAGTAGTCGCTCAGCCGGAGCACCACGGCTTCATCCCGGACGGACGGCATGGCTGGACATTCTAGCTCGCGGCCGTCAGCATTCCCCGTGGACGAGAAACGAAATGCCCAGTGCCTCCCTCGACCGATTCGTCGGCCGCTGCATCGTGCTCGACACGCAAGGTCCGCAGCTCTACATTGGCATGCTCGAAAGCTACGACGACTGCGGCTACTGGCTGGTCGAGGCCGATGTCCACGACCGCGGCGACGGCCATAGCAGCAAGGAGCTGTACATCAATGACGCTCACCTGCTCCACAAAGCCGGCACGCGTGCGTTCAACCGCCGGCGCGTGTTCGTGGACCGGGCGGCGGTCGTGAGCATCTCGACTCTGGACGACGTCGTGGCGGACGGCTCGCCGCCGCCCGCGGAAGGTTGGGTGCCATGAAACTGACCTGGCAGCGGCAGCGCCTCCGCCCCCGCCATCGCTTCGCGACCTCGCAATGGGGCGTGGATGAAAAGCAGACGATCGTCGTCACGCTCGAACACGACGGTGTCGTCGGCCACGGCGAAATCGTCCCCTCGGAGCTGTATGGCCAGACGCTGGAGTCGTCCGAAGCCGCGCTGGCGACTGCGGCGCCGCGGCTGGGCGATGACCCCTTCGCGATCGAGCTGATTCTGGACCACTTGCGGCCCGCACTGGACGGGCAGCGGGCCACGCTCGACGGGCTGGATGCGGCCCTGCACGACTGGGTCGGCCGGCGGCTTGGCGTGCCGGTCTGGAAGCTGCTCGGGCTGGCCCGGCCGGTGAAACAGACGACCTTTACAATCGGCGTCGCCGACCCGGAGCTGACCCGGGCCAAGATTGATGAAGCGCTCGCCGCCGGGTTCGACGCGCTCAAGATCAAGGTCGGCGTGGAGACGGACCACGAGACGCTGACGTACATTCGCGCGCGTTTCGCCGGCCCGCTGTTTCTCGACGCGAACCAGGCGTGGTCGCCCGCCGAGGCGCCGGACCGCATCCGCGCCCTCGCCCGCTACCGTCCGACGCTCATCGAGCAACCGCTGCCGCGCGAGCAATGGCGGCATATGGCGGACCTGCGGACCCTCGGCGTGGCTCCCATCTTCGCGGACGAAAGCTGCGAGAAGTTGGCCGACGTGCTCCGTTTGCACGGCTGCGTGGACGGGATCAACATCAAATTCAACAAGTGCGGCGGAATCCGCGAAGCGCTGCGGATGGTCACCCTGGCGCGGGCGCTGGACATGCAGGTGATGCTCGGCTGCTTCGTGTGCAGCAGCCTGGCGATCGCGCCAGCGCTCACCATCGCGTCGCTGGTTGACTACGCCGACCTCGACGGGGCGCTGCTGCTCGCCGCTGACCCGTATGAGGGCATCACGCACACCGGCGGGCGTATCAGCCTCGGTGATGCCCCCGGCCTGGGCGTGGTGCCGCGAAACGCACCCGTCGCGACGGCGCGCTGACCCATGTCAGCGGAAGGGGATGACTCCGGTACGCCTGCTCGCCCAGGGTTCCGCTTCCGCCGTGCGCTGCGGCTGACCCGTCACGCCGATTTCGAGCGGGCGATGAAGGAGGGCCGCCGAAGCGTGGACGCGACGCTGACGCTCTGGGCCTACCCCAACGGCCTGGCGCACCCGCGCTTCGGGCTGGTCGTGGGCCGCAAGCACGGCGACGCCGTCCGGCGGAACCGGCTGAAGCGCGTGTTGCGTGAGGCGTTCCGCCTGTCGCAGCACGACCTGCCGCCGGGCTACGACCTGGTCTGTGCCCCGCGCACCGGCGTGAAGCTCACGCTCGCAGCTTGCACCGCGTCGTTGGTTCGATTAGCAACGCGGCTGGCGCGGCACTCGGCCGACCGCTGAGCACGCCGGCCATTCCGCGACGGCGTATGGAACAGCGGCCCACGATCCTGGTTCTCGCCGCCTCGGCCGGGGCCGGGCACCTCGTCGCCGCGCAGGCGCTCGCGTGCGCCTTTCGCGCGCAGTCGCCCGACGCCAACGTCGAGGTGCTCGACGTGCTTTCGATCTGCAATCCGGTCTTCCGCCGCCTGTACGCCGGCGGGTACCTCGGCCTCGTGCGCTACGCCCCGCTCGCGATGGGCTGGCTGTATGAGCTGATGGACCGTCCCGGGGGGCGCCTGACCAACGCCGTCCGCGTGTGGGCCCAGAATCTCAACAAGCTCCCCATCGTGCGGCATGTGCAGCAGCGGCGGCCACGGCTGGTCGTGAACACGCACTACCTGCCGGCGGAAATCGTGGCCCAGATGCGGCGGACGGGGCTGCTCGACCTGGCGGTCCATCCGCCGGCGGCCTTTCTTCGC
>CAYMXT010000185.1:0-8251 GCA_964394415.1 uncultured Planctomycetales bacterium | reverse complement strand
CGCCGCGCTGCTCGCCCAGCTCCAGAAACTGGAGTACTTGAAAAGCTACCAGACCCCGTTGTTTCAACCCGGACAGGCGCGCGCCCGCGGGCGGTATGGTTAGCGTAGTGTCTCAAGAGACCGGTGTGGAAGCCAAGGGACGACAAAGCTCGGGACGGCGAAGCTCGGCTACCTCGCGCGGCGAATTCGTGGGCGTGCCGAAGGCATGGCAGCGTGCGCTCCAAGAAAGCCCTGTCGGTCGCACTGGCCACGCCCCAGCCCAGGCCGCAGAACTCCGCCGCGGCAACACGTGACCTGTGCGGTTCTCGGGCGCTTGCGCCCTGGCTCATACAGCCCGCGCTTCCGGCTCCGATGCGCGACCACATTGTGCCGCAGAACGCCGTCGCTTCATTGAGGTGTGAACCACGTGGCGTTCAGCCCGCGGCGCGAATGCGCTCCGCCAGCGCGGCGAGCGCGGCCGGGTCGGCAGGCTGCGGCTTCCAGCGATAGCCGAGGCCGTCGCCTTCGCGCCGGGGAATGATGTGAAAGTGGACGTGCGCCACTTCCTGTCCGGCGACGCGGCCGTTGTTCTGTAGGATGTTGTAGCCGGCGACCCCCACCACACCCAGGACCGCCCGCGCAACCCGCGCGAGAGCCTGCGCCAGCGCGGCGGCTTCGTCCGGCGTCAGCTCGTCGTAGCGCTCGACACAACGCTTCGGGACGACCAGCGTGTGCCCCTCGGCCAGCGGATTGATGTCCAGAAAAGCCAGCACATGCTCGCTCTCGAACACCCGCTGGCAGGGAATTTCGCCCGCGACGATCCGGCCGAAGATGCAGCCCGGCGAAGCCACGGCGATTACTCCACCGGCTGGAAGCCGGTGCCACAGACGCTACTCCGGTTTGGACTCCGGCGTCGCCGGCGCCTCCGCCGGTGCGGCGGTCTCGGCCTTGGCGACCTTTGTCGAACGGCGGCGGCCGACCGGCCGTGGTTTGCCGGCGTAGACGGTGTATTTGACGCGGGCCCGCCGCTTGCGCTCGCCCTTGTCCTTGCTCTTGGTGCGCGGCTTATCGCTTTCGCCGACGAGCTGGAGCAGCGCGAGCTGCCCACCGTCGCCCAGGCGGCGGTCGGCGAGCTTGATGATCCGGGTGTAGCCGCCCTCGCTGCGAAGTTGCTCGTTGCGCTTCTTCAGGCGCGGGCCGACTTCCTTGAACAGCTTGTGCAGCACGGACTCGGCGCTGAACTTGAGGCCGGGGCGCGTCACGTTCTCGTGATAACGCCGGCCGGACCGCGCACGCAACACCTTGGTCCGCTTGGCGTCGCTCATGCGGTCGTAGTCTTCCTGCTTGTCCTTGGGGATCACGGCCCGGTCCTGGAGCAGGCGCTCGGCCCGCTGGCGGGCGGCGAGGCTGCCGTCGATCGCGAGCGTCACGAGCCGCTCGGCAAAGCCGCGGACCTCCTTGGCCTTGATGACCGTGGTCCGCACCTGGCCGTGCTCGAAGAGGCTCTGACACAGGTTCCGGCGCAGCGCCTCGCGGTGGCTGACGGTCCGGTTCAGTTTTCGTCCGCTAACGAGATGCCGCATGACCCTACCTCAATTACAGCTCTGCCGTTGTGCCCTCGGTCACCACGTCGCCCGCGCCGGCCTCGAGCGGATCGGCGCCGAAGCCCAGCCGCAGGCCCAGCTCGGTGAGCTTCTGGGTGACCTCAGTCAAGGAGGTGCGGCCGAAGCTGCGCAATTGCAGCAGCTCATCCTCGGTCATCCGCACCAGGTCGCCGATCGTGGTGATCTTGGCGCCCTCGAGACAATTGCTCGCCCGCACCGACAGCTCCAACGCCGACAGCGGCCGGTTCAGCTTCTCCTGAAGCTCCTCGTCGATCACGGGCGCCAGCGCTTCGCGCCGCCCCTGGGCCGCCGCCACCAACTCGCCGAGCTCGTAGTATTGCACGAACGGGTTGAGGTGCTTGCGCAGGATCTTGGCGGCCTCGACCAGGGCGTCCTCGGGCCGCGTCGTGCCCTTGGTCCAGATTTCCATGATGAGCCGGTCGTAGTTCACGCGCTGCCCGACGCGCGTGTCCTCGGTCCGGTAGCGCACCCGCGTGACCGGCGAATAGAGCGCGTCCACCGGGATGATGCCGATTTCCTGCTCTTCCGCGGTGTGCTCGGCGGCGGGCACGTAGCCGCGGCCGCGGGTCGCCGTCAGTTCCAGCGAAAACGGCACATCGTCCGTCAGCGTGGCGATGAGCTGCTCCGGGTTGAACACGCGCACGCTGGCGTCGGACTGGAGGTCGCCCGCACGCACCTCGCCCTTCGTGCTGCGCTCGACGCGCAGCGTCTTGGGCGTCTCGGCGTCCACGTCGACGATGATCGCCTTGATGTTCAGGATGATGTCGGTCACGTCCTCGAGCACGCCGGGCAGCGACGTGAACTCGTGGTCCGCCCCGCCGATGCGGGTATGCGTGATGGCCGAGCCCTCCAGGCTCGACAGCAGGATCCGCCGCAGGCTGTTGCCAACGGTCGTGCCGAAACCGCGTTCGAACGGCTCGATGGTGAAGCGTCCGAACGTGTCGTTGCTGAGCGAGTCGTCGCGGACCACCCGCGTCGGTAATTCCAAGCCGCGCCACTTGATTCGCATCTGCGCTCTTCCTCCGCGAAGTTGCCGACGAAGCGGGTCCCCGGGAGCCGCCTCGTTACCGCGAGCAGAACTCCACGATGAGCTGTTCTTCCACCGGGATCAACACGTCGTCGCGCGACGGCAGCGTCAGCACCGTCGCCTCGAGCTTGGTCACATCCGTCTGAAGCCAGGCCTGCGGCGGCGGATTGCTCACGCCCTCGAGCAGCGCCATTTGCGCCCGGACGTACTTCTCCGACTTCTCACGCTTCCGCACCGTCAGCACGTCGCCCGGCGACACGAGGTAGCCGGGGCGATCGACCTTCCGGCCGTTCACCAGAAAGTGGCCGTGGACGACGCCCTGGCGGGCACCGCGGCGCCCGGCCGTGAAGCGGGCCTTGTAGACCACGTTGTCCAGCCGCCGCTCCAGAATCTGGAGCAGGGCCTCGCCGGTGTTCATGGACGACTGGCCGGCCATCACGAAGTAACGGCGGAACTGCCGCTCCAGCACGCCGTAGTGCCGCTTGACCTTCTGCTTCTCGCGCAGGCGGATGGCGTAGTCGGAGGACTTCCCGCGGCGAAACGGGTGCATGCCCGGCGGGTAGTTCTTGTACTCGCGCTCGAGCGGGTTCTTGCCCGTCTCGTCGCGGATCGGCTTGAGCCGCAGGTTGACGCCCTCGCGCCGCGAGAGCTTGGTGGTCGGTCCCAGGTAACGACTCATACTTACACCCTCCGCCGCTTACGCGCCCGGCAGCCGTTGTGGGGCAGCGGCGTGACATCTTCGATTGACTGAATCCGCAGGCCGGCACCCTGGAGGGCGGTGATGGCCGACTCCCGGCCGGAGCCCGGACCTTTGACGCGCACGTCCACCTCGACGACGCCGTGTTTCTTCGCCTCGTAGGCGCAGAACTGGGCGGCGCGCTGGGCCGCGAAGGGCGTGCTCTTGCGGGCGCCGGTGAACTTCTTGTCACCGCCCGCCGCCGGCACCGAGCCGGCCGACGCCCAGCAGATCACGTCGCCGTTGGGGTCGGTGATCGTGACGATAGTGTTGTTGAACGTGGCCCGGATATGCACGGTGGCCTTCGCCACGTTGCGCCGGACACGCCGTTTTGTCCCTGCGGTCTTAGCCAATGCTCATACTCCCAGGCCGCGCTAGCCGCGGTGCATTTCCTTGACGCCCTTCTTGCCGGCCACGGTCTTCTTCGGGCCCTTGCGCGTGCGGGCGTTGGTCCGCGTGCGCTGCCCACGGACGGGCAGGCCCTTCATGTGCCGCAGGCCGCGGTAGCAGCGAATCTCGCGCAGCCGCGCGATGTTCTGCGCGATCTGCCGCCGCAACTGGCCCTCGACCACGCAGTCGGATTCGATGATGCCGGCGATGCGGCTGACCTCTTCCTCGGTCAGCTTGTTCGCCCGCGTCGCGGGGTCAATGTTGGCCTTCTTCAGAATCTGCACGGCCATGGTCGGGCCGACGCCGAAGATGTACCGTAACGAGATGTCGACCCGTTTCTGGGCGGGAATGTCGACGCCGGCAATACGTGGCATACGCGCTTCTCCGGGCTACCCTTGCCGCTGCTTCGTGCAGATCACCCGCACCACGCCGCGGCGCTTGATGATCTTGCAGTTCTCACAGATTCGTTTCACGCTGCTGCGTACTTTCATCACGCACCTCCGGTCCTGCGGGGCCGGTCAGCGGCCGTCGGTCAGGACATCGGCGCCGTTCGCGGTGACGGCCACCGTGTGCTCAAAATGGGCGGCCAGCGAGCCGTCCTTCGTCACGACCGGCCATCCGGTCGCGTCACCGAACTTCACGCCGATCTTGCCGGCGGTCACCATCGGCTCGATCGCGAGCGTCATGCCCGGCCGCAACTCGAAATCCGCGTGTCGTTCGCCGCGGTCGTAGTAGTTCGGGACCTTCAGATCCTCGTGCATCTGCTGTCCGATGCCGTGGCCGACGAACTCGCGGACCACGCCGAAGCCGTTGGATTCCACCAGCTTCTGCATCTGCTTCGCAATCTGGCTCCAGCGCTCGCCGGGCCGCACGTTTTCGATCGCCAGGTCCAGGGCCTGCTGCGTCACGTCCAGCAGCTTCTGCACCGGCCGCGTCGGCGGGCCAACCGCAATCGTGGTCGCCGCGTCGCCGCAGTAGCCTCTCAGCCGCACACCGCAGTCGACACTGACGATGTCCCCCGCACGCAGGGGACGGTCGTTCGGAATGCCGTGTACGACCTGCTCGTTCACCGACGCACAGATACACGCCGGAAACGGCAGCTTGGCCTGCGGATGCCGCACGCCCTTGAAGAGCGCTTGGCCGCCGGCGGCCGAAATCAGCTCGGCCGCGCGGGCCTCCAGGGCCGCCGTCGTCACGCCCGGCTGCACCAAGCCGGCCAACTCGTTGAGCACCTGGCTCACGACCCGGCCGGCGGCCCGCATCAACTCGATTTCACGCGGCGACTTAATGACGATTCTGGCGGCCGCCACAGCCATCAGCGCCGACTCGCCGCCTCGACGACCTTCAACACCGCCGCTTCGACGGCATCGGCCCCCAGCGCCGAGTCCACCGTGTGGAACCGGCCGCCACGGGCGTAATGGTCAATCAGCGGGGCGGTCTGCGCACGGTACGTCGTCAGCCGCGTAACGACCACTTCGCGCGTGTCGTCCTTCCGCTGCATCAGCTCACCGCCGCACTTGTCGCATTTGTCGGGCTGCTTCGGCGGCAGAAAGTTCACATTATAGGTGGCGGCGCAGGCCTTGCAAACCCGCCGCCCGACGATCCGTCTGATAATCTCGTCGTCTTCGAGCTTGAAATCGACGACCGCGTCGATTAGCAGTTTTCGTGCCTTCAGGCCGGCGTCGAGCGCTTCGGCTTGTGGAACCGTGCGCGGGAAACCGTCGAGGATGAAGCCCGCACCCGCCGGGAGCCGGTCAATCCCGCTCAGCATGACGCCGGTGATGACTTCGTCGGGTACCAGCGTGCCCGCGTCCATGTACGCAGCGGCCCGGCGGCCGATTTCGCTGTCCTGCTGGCGCTCGCGCCGCAGCACGTCGCCGCTCGAAAGCTGCACGAGGCCGAGCTTCTCGGCCAGGCGACCGGCCTGAGTGCCTTTGCCGGAACCCGGGGGGCCGAGGAAGATGAGGCACGCGGCGGACATCAATACATCCGTCCCTTCACGCGGCCGACACCCTCGCTGCCCAGGAAGCCCTCGTAGTTGCGCATGATGAGATTCGCTTCCATGCGCTGGACCATGTCGAGGCAGACGCTGACGACAATCAGCAGACCAGTCCCGCCGAGGAACGCGGAAATCCGGTACGGAATGTCAAGCTGGGTCGCGACAATGGACGGGATCAGCGCGATAACCGCGAGGAAGCCGGCCCCGACGAACGTGATGCGGTTCATCACCGCTTCGAGATAGTCGGCGGTGCGCTTGCCCGGCCGCAAGCCGGGGATGAAGCTGCCCATGTCGCGCAGGTTGTCAGACAGCTCCTTGGGGCGGAATTGCACGGACACCCAGAAGTAGGCGAAGAAGTAGACCATCGCCACATAGGTCGCATCGTAGACAAACGCCCCCGGGCGGAATTCATCCTGGAGGAAACCCCACAGCCCGAGGGGCCACATGCCCGATTTCGCCAGCCAGCCGAAGATCACGCTCGGAAAGAGCAGGAACGAGCTGGCGAAGATGATCGGCATGACGCCCCCGTGGTTCACCCGCAGCGGCAGGTAGTGCCGGGCACCGCCGACCACGCGCCGGCCGCGGGTCTGCTTGGCCTGCTGGATCGGGATGCGCCGCTGCGCCTGCGTAATCAGGATCGAACCCGCGACCACGAGCACAAACGACACGATCAGGAAGACAATCTTCTCGGGCGTCATCCCCATGTCCGTCGTGGGCCCGCCCCCCAACGCCGCGATGAAGCCGCGGCCAACTTCGACGAACACGTACGGCAGGCGGGCGATGATGCCGGCCATGATGATCAGGCTGATACCGTTGCCCAGCCCGTATTCGTCGATCTGCTCGCCCGTCCACATCAGAATCAACGTGCCGCACATCAGGCCGGACAGGCCCATGATGATGAAGACGAAGCTGTTCTGAAACTCGGGGTAGACGAGATCGTTCCCATTCAGATAGCGCACCCAGAACAGGGCCTGCACCAGGCACAGGCCCACGGTCGCATAGCGGGTGTATTCGTTGATCTTGCGCCGGCCGCTTTCCCCTTCCTTGTAGATCTTCTCCAGGGCCGGCACGACCGTGACCAGCAATTGCAGGATGATCGAGGCGCTGATGTAGGGCATGATGCCCAGGCCGAAGAGCGTGCTCTGGCCCAGGTCGCCGCCGGTGAACATCGCGAACAGTTCCGCGGCTTGCTCCGCCATCCCGCCGGCCCCCTGCCAGTGGCGGGCCAACTTGTCCTGGTTCACGCCCGGCAGCGGCACGTAGAAGCCGATGCGGTACAGACAGAGCATCAGCAGCGTGAACAGGACCTTCTTGCGGAGGTCCGGGATGCGAAACACATTGATAAACGCGCGAAACATCGGCGTCTGACCTCGTGCCGCGGCGGGCGGCGGTTACTGCCCGGCGGCCTTGCCCGCTTTCTTCGCGGTGTTGCGCTTGGCTTTGGCCTGCGCGGCGCGGCAGGGACGTTCGATCAACGCGACCGTCCCGCCGGCCTTTTCGATCGCGGCCTTGGCTTCCGCGCTGAAGGCGTTAGCCACGACCGTCAACTTCTTCGACAGCGTGCCCGCGCCCAGAATCTTGATCGGTTCGCGTGTGCTGCGCACCAGCCCGGCTTTGTGGAGCGTTTCCGCGTTGACGGTCCCACCCGACTCAAAGCTCGTCTCGAGCCGGCCGAGGTTGACGACCTCGTATTCGATGCGGAACTCGTAGTTATTGAAGCCGCGCTTCGGCAGCCGGCGGAAGATCGGCATCTGCCCGCCTTCGCGCAGCAGACGCGTGCCACCGCCGGCGCGCGACTGGCAGCCCTTGTTCCCGCGGCCGCAGGTCTTGCCGTGGCCGCTGGACTCGCCGCGCCCGACGCGCTTGGGCCGCTTGTTGGCGCCGCCCGCCTCGGTTACCTGGTGCAACATCATGCGCCGGCCTCCTGGGGCTCGCTTGCGACAGGTTCCGCCGGCACGGCCGCCTTCAGCGGCTCGCGCTCCGGCGGCAGATCGAGCTTCACCCCGCGCAGTTGCTCGACCATGGCGCGCGTTCGCAGCGCCTGAAGCCCGTTCATGGTCGCCTTGACGAGGTTCTTCGGGCTGGTCGAGCCATAGCATTTCGTGAGGACGTTCTTGACACCGGCCAGCTCGAGCACGGCCCGCGGCGCGGCCCCCGCGATCACGCCGGTACCCTCGGCCGCCGGGAGCATCACGATTCGGCTCGCCCCGAAGCGGCCGAGCACGCGATGCGGGATCGTCGTACCCCGCAGCGGAATCCGCACTAGGCTGCGGCGCCCGAGCTTGACGCCCTTCTCAACGGCCGAAGGAACTTCGTTGGCCTTGCCGTAGCCGAAGCCGACCTGACCTTGCTTGTCGCCCACCACGACCAGCGCGCCGAACGAGAATCGCCGACCGCCCTTCACGACGGTTGCACAGCGATAGAGCTTGACGAGCGTGTCCTCGAAGCCGCCGCGATCGTCGTCGAAGCCGCCGCGATCGCGGCCACGGCCGCGC
>CAYMXT010000184.1:0-8291 GCA_964394415.1 uncultured Planctomycetales bacterium | reverse complement strand
CCCGATCCCGCTGCCGACCCGCATCGAACGCTTTACCGTCCTGCGTTCGCCCCACATTGACAAGAAGTCCCGCGAGCAGTTCGAGATGCGCACCCACAAGCGCGTCATCGACATCTTCGAGCCGACCGCCCGCACGGTTGAAGCCCTCAACCGGCTGGTGGTCCCGGCGGGCGTGTTTGTCAGGATCAAGGCATAGGTCGGTCGCTTCGCGGCCGACCGTTGTGTTTATTTGAGGCGGGACCGAATCTGGAGCCGCCTCTTTGAGGAGTGCCGAGGTATGTACCCGGCGATTCTCGGAAAGAAAGTTGGTATGACGCAAGTGTTCGCCGCCAGCGGCGAGCGCACTCCGGTGACGCTCGTCCAGGCCGGACCCTGCGTTGTGCTCCAGGTGAAGTCCGCGGCCGGCAAGGACAAATACAACGCCGTGCAGCTCGGCTTTGCCGACGTGAAGCCGCACCGGGCGACGCTCGCCGAGATCGGCCACGCCCGCAAGGCGCAAACGGCCCCCAAGGCGTTCGTGCATGAAATTCGGCTCGACGAGGCGCCCGACAAGAACATCGGCGACATCGTCACGGTCGAGTCGTTCGGCGGCGGCCAGGTCAAGTTTGTCGACGTGATTGGCACGACCAAGGGCCGCGGCTTCCAGGGCGGCATGAAGCGCTGGGGTTTCGGCGGGCAGCCCGGGTCGCACGGCACCGAGCGCAAGCACCGCTCGCCGGGCAGCATCAGCGGCCGCGGCCAGAACCGCGGCACCAGCGGGGCGATGAAAAAGGGCCGGCGCATGGCGGGGCACATGGGTGATGTTCAGCGGACCATTCTGTCGCAGGCGCTTGTCGATGTGCTGCCGGAGCAGAATCTGCTGTTGATTCAGGGGGCCGTGCCGGGTCCGACCGGCGGCTACGTGCTCGTACGGAAGGCCAAGACGCGTTCGTAAGCGCGGCGAGACGGAACGACGGCGATGTTGAACGTACCGGTATACAACGCGACGGGCAGCAAGATCGGCGACGAGTCGATCGACGAGGCCCTGCTGGGCGGCGAGGTCAACACCGCCTTGCTCAAGCAGGCCGTCGTCCAGTACCAGGCCAATCGGCGGCAAGGCACCGCGCGGACCAAGAGCCGGGCGGAGGTCGAAGGCTCCAGCCGCAAACTCTATCGCCAGAAGGGCACCGGGCGGGCCCGCGCGGGTAACGCGCGTGCGCCGCAGCGGCGCGGCGGCGGCATGGCGTTTGCCAAGCGCCCGCGCGACTACCGGCAGGAGATGCCGGTGAAGATGCGGCGGCTGGCGCGGAACCACGCGGTGCTCGCAAAGATCCAGGCGGCCGACGTCCTCATCATCGACGGCCTCAAGGTTGATACGCCCAGGACTGCCCCGTTCGCGAAGCTGCTGACCGCCGTGCAGGCGGACCGCGGCTGTGTGGTCGCCACCGCCGGCATCGACCGGAACGTGTACAAGAGCGGCCGCAACATTCCGAAGACCGAGATCACGGACGTGGCGGCCCTGAATGCGTACCAGGTGCTCGTGCGGCGGAAGCTGATCTTCACCCGCGAAGCGTTCGAGCAGTTCAAGACGCTGGCGGGCGGCGTCGCGGCGGGCGGGGAGCGTTAAGATGGATCTTTACCACGTCATCATCCGGCCGCTCATCACCGAGAAGAGCACGCACCAGACGAAGAGCGTCACCACCCACGCCGGCGGGACCTACAGCTTCGAGGTCCACCCGGACGCCAACAAGGTGCAGATCAAGGACGCCATCGAGAAGGTCTATCGCGTGAAGGTGGTGGATGTGCGGACGTCGAACCGGCCGGGCAAGGTCCGCCGTTTTCGTCTGCGGCTCGGGCGGACGCGCCACACCAAGAAGGCGGTCGTGACGGTGGACAAGGACTCGCACATTGACCTGTTCTAGCGGCGGCTTCAGCCAAAGGTAGTGCTCATGGGCATCCGAATCTACAAGCCGACCTCCGCCGGGCGACGCAACGCCAGCGTCAACGACTTCTGCGAGGTCACGCACCCGCTGGAGAACCGCCCGGAGAAGTCGCTCTGCGAGCCGCTCAAGCGGCGCGGCGGCCGGAACCACCACGGCGTGATCACGTCCTGGCACCGCGGCGGCGGGCACAAGCGGCAGTACCGCGTGATCGACTTCAAGCGGAACAAGGATGGCGCGGCGGCGCAGGTGGTCGAAGTGCAATACGACCCGAACCGCAGTTGCCACATCGCGCTGCTTCAGTACCCCGACGGCGAGAAGCGTTACATTCTTGCGCCGCTGGGGCTGCGGGCGGGCGACCGCGTCGAGAGCGGCCCGAAGGTCGAGCCGAGCGCTGGCAACTGCATGCCGTTGGCCGCGATTCCGGTCGGCATGAACATCCACAACATCGAGATGCTCGCCGGGCAGGGCGGCAAGCTGGTCCGCACGGCGGGCGGGCAGGCGCGGCTGATGGCCCGTGAGGGGAACTGGGCCACGATCGAGCTGCCGTCGGGTGAGATGCGGCAGGTGCGGGTGGAATGCCGGGCGACGATCGGCCAACTCGGCAACCTGGACCATCAGAATATTTCCCTGGGCAAAGCCGGCCGCAAGCGACACATGGGTCGCCGGCCGCACGTGCGCGGCAAGGCGATGAACCCGCACGCGCACCCGCTGGGCGGCGGCGAAGGCCGCAGCAACGGCGGGCGACATCCGTGTTCGCCGTGGGGCAAGCTCGCGAAGGGCGGGCGGACGCGCAATCCGCGGAAGGTTTCGAACCGGCGGATTCTGCGGCGGCGGGTTACGAAGTCGTTCGGCGAGGCGAAACTGCGTCGCAAGTGGTAACTGGTGTGAGGGTAGCGCATGTCGCGCAGCTTGAAAAAAGGCCCCTACGTCGACGAAGTGCTGTTCGGCAAGGTGGTCCGCGCCAAGGAAATGGGCCAACGGGCGGCGCTGCGCGTCTGGAACCGCGCGTGTACGGTGGTCCCGGAGTTCGTCGGAATGAACTTCGAGGTCCACAACGGCAAGACGTTTCACAAGGTCTACGTGACCGAGGACATGGTTGGGCACAAGCTCGGCGAGTTTGCCCCGACGCGGACGTTCCGGGCGCACACGGCCCGCAGCGTCAAAGCGGCGACGCCCTAAGGAGTGTTGCACCGATGGCCTGGCAAGCGATTCACCGCTACGCCCGCATCGCCCCGCGCAAGGTGCGGCTGCTCACGGACATGATCCGCGGGCTGCCCTGCGACCAGGCGGTCGAGGTCTTGCGCTTCACGCACAAGCGGGCCGCGTTCTACGTGCAGCGCGTGCTTCAGTCCGCGATGGCGAACGCGAACGAGCGGGAAGCGGCGATGAACAAGCTATACGTCGCGGAGGCCCGCGTGGACGGCGGCCCGATCATCAAGCGATTCCGTCCGAAGGACCGGGGGCGGGCGCATTCGATTCACAAGTTTACGAGTCACATCGTGGTCGCCGTCGACGAGAAGGGTTAAGCCGTGGGACAGAAATGTCATCCAGTCGGGTTTCGCGTCGGGATCACGGAAGGCTGGCAGTCGCGCTGGTACGCGCCGAAGGCCGCCTTTGGCACCTTCCTCGTCGAAGACGAGAAGATTCGCAAGTTCATCGATGAAAAGCTGAACCGGCAGCCGCCCTTTGCGGGGGTCCCGCGCGTGGAGATCGAGCGCACGCGCGACGAGGTCAAGGTTGTGCTGCACTGTGCCCGGCCGGGCGTCGTGATCGGGGCCAAGGGCGCCGAAGTCGATAAGCTGAAGGAACAACTGGAAGACCTGATCGATCGCCGGGTCGCCGTGAACATCGTCGAGATCAAGAACCCCGATCTCGACGCGTTCCTGATCGGCGCATCCATCGGCGAGCAACTGAAGAAGCGCATGAGCTTCCGCCGCGTGATGAAGCAGAAATGCGAAGTCGCGATGACCGGCGGGGCGCGCGGCATCAAGATCGTCTGCTCCGGGCGGCTGGGCGGGTC
Organism: uncultured Planctomycetales bacterium; assembly: GCA_964394415.1. Classification (GTDB taxonomy): domain Bacteria; phylum Planctomycetota; class Phycisphaerae; order UBA1845; family Fen-1342; genus JAGVEP01. Next base: position 4,349 of record CAYMXT010000184.1, on the reverse strand, counting down.
GGAGATGGCGCGCGTCGAGAAGCAGATGCTCGGCTCGATTCCGCTCCAGACGCTCCAAGCCGACGTGGACTACGCCATTACCCACGCCATTACGACGGTGGGCGTAGTGGGGATCAAGGTCTGGGTCTACAAGGGCATGTACGGCGAGCAGCTCGTCGAACGGCCGCCGGCCGAGCGCTTCCGGCGGCGGATGCGACGCTAACGCGCAGGGTGAGAGGCTGAGGAGTACTTTCGATGTTGATGCCGAAGCGCGCCAAGCACCGCAAGAGCCAGAAGGCCCGCGTGCGCGGGAACGCCACCCGCGGCAATACCGTGGCGTTCGGCGACTTCGGCCTGCAAGCCCTCGAGGCGGGCCGGGTGACAGCGCGACACATCGAGGCGGGCCGCGTCGCGACCTCGCACTTTCTCCAGCGTGAGGGCCGCGTGTACATGCGGATTTTCCCGCACACGCCCGTCTCGACGAAGCCGCTCGAGACACGCATGGGCAAGGGCAAAGGCGAGCCGTCCTTCTGGACCGCCCTGGTGAAGCCCGGCACGATGCTGTTCGAGATCGGCGGCGTCGGCGAGGACGTCGCGAAGAAAGCGCTGCTGCGCGTATCCCACAAGATGCCCGTCAAGACGCGCTTCGTGGCGCGTCGCCATAGCGTATAAGGTGCCGCGATGAAGATCGACGCCGTCCGCGCGATGAAGACCGACGAGCTGCACAGCGAGCTGGAGCGGCTGCGGCGCCACTTGTTTGACCTGCGCGCCCAGGCGGTGACGGAGAAGCTGGAAGACCCCACGCAGCTCCTCAAGGCCCGGCGCGACATCGCCCGGCTCCTGACGGTCCTGCGCGAGCGCGGCGAGCAGAACATCGAGCAGCGGCAGGCCCATCTGACGGCCCAGGCCGCCCGGCGATAGGACGTAGCGGAACACAGCCATGACCGCAGCAACGCAGAACAATCCGAACGGCGGCCCGACGGCCCGCGGCCCGCGCGCCAAGCGCGTTGGCCTGGTGACCTCGACCGCCCGGCAGAAGACCATTCGGGTGGCCGTGCGGTACCTCGTGCGGCACGCCAAGTACGGCAAGTACCTGCGGCGGCGCACGGTGCTGCACGTCCACGACGAGCGCGGCGAGTGCCGCAACGGCGACGTCGTGGAAGTCGCCCAGTGCCGGCCGCTCTCCAAGACCAAGTGCTGGCGGCTGGTCCGCATCTTGCGGCGCGGCGCCGGCCAGGTGGAGGAGGGGGTGTCGGCGTGATCACCCAATACACCTACCTGGATGTAGCCGACAACACCGGCGCCAAGAGCCTGCGCTGCATCCAGGTGCTCAAGGGCCGTGCGGCCCGCCACGGCAAGCCCCGGCGCAGCACGGGCGGCGTGGGCGACATCGTGGTTTGTTCCGTCAAGCAGTCGCTGCCGCAGTCGGAATACAAAAAGGGCGACAAGGTGCGCTGCGTCGTGGTGCGGACCAAGTATCCCACCCGCCGCAAGGACGGCACCTACGTCCGCTTCGACAGCAACGCGGCGGTGATCATCGACGACGAGAACAACCCGAAGGGCACGCGTGTGTTCGGGGCGGTGGCCCGCGAGCTGCGCGAGAAGAACTTCACGAAGATCATCTCGCTGGCGGAGGAGGTCTGGTAGCCATGCCGGCACGCATTCGCAAGGACGACCTGGTGGTGGTGATCGCGGGCGACCACAAAGGCGCGCGCGGCAAGGTGCTCCGCATCTTGAACGCCAAGCAGCGCGTGGTGGTCGAGGGCGTCAACCTGGTCTACCGCCACGTACGCAAGAGCCAGCGGCACCCCCAGGGCGGTCGCATTCAGAAGGAAGCCCCGTTGCACCTGTCCAACGTCATGCCGCTCGATCCGCGGACCGATCGGCCCTGCCGCGTGCGTTTCGACGCGCAGTCGGGCGGCGGCCGCGTCCACAAGCGGCGCGTGGCAGCGGGCCGGCGGGCCAGCGGCGCCGCGCTGAGCGACGTTACGCACGCCGAGGCGCAGACGAAAGGCAAGGTCGGCTGATGGCACGCCTGTATGACAAATACCGGCAGGAAGTGCTGCCGAAGCTGCGGGAAGAGCTGGGTCGGACAAACCCGATGGCTCTGCCCAAGGTCGAGAAGGTGGTCGTGTCGATGGGCCTGGGCAAGGCCGTCGCTGAGTCCACGACCAAGGCCCGCGAGAACAAGCGCTTCCAGGAGGCCGAGGCGGCCATCACGACCGTCACCGGCCAGAAGCCGCTGGTCTGCAAGGCCCGCAAGAGCGTTTCGAATTTCAAACTGCGGGCGGGCTACGATGTGGGTTTGAAAGTCACGCTGCGCGGCCAGCGCATGTACGAGTTTCTCGACCGGCTGATCGCGCTGGCGGTGCCGCGCGTCCGCGACTTCCGCGGGCTCGACCCCAGCAGCTTCGACGGCCGCGGCAACTACGGCCTGGGGCTCACTGAGTATGGCGTGTTCCCCGAGATCAACCCGGACAAAGTGACGTATCAGCAGGGCATGAACATCACGATCTGCACGACCGCGAGCAGCGACGGCGACGCCCGCCTGCTGCTCACGCTCATGGGCATGCCCTTCAGGAGCTAGGACGGCGATGGCCAGACTCGGGCTGAAACTCAAGTGCAAGCGTCCGCCGAAGTACAAGGTGCGGGCCTACACCCGTTGTGAGCTGTGCGGCCGGGCGCGGGCCGTCTACCGCAAGTTCAAGATCTGTCGCTGCTGCTTCCGGAAGCTGGCCCTCGAGGGCCGCATCCCGGGAGTTCGCAAGGCCAGTTGGTAAAGGGCACGGACGATGTCTGTATCGGACCCGATTGCCGACATGCTGACGCGGATTCGCAACGCCAACCGGCTGGGCGCGAAGCGCGTGCGCATCAAGCGGAACAAGGTGTGCCTGGGCGTGGCCCGCGTACTGAAGGAGGAGGGCTTCATCGCGGACTATCTCGCCGTGGACGACGCGGTCCAGGGCACGATCGAGGTCGACCTGAAGTACGGGCCGCAGGGCGAGAAGGTGATTCTCGACCTCCAGCGGGTCAGCCGACCCGGCCGGCGTGTCTACACGCCCGTGACCCAGCTCTCGCGCGTCCGCGACGGTCTGGGCATCGCGGTCGTCTCGACCAACCGCGGCGTCCTCAGCGACCGGCAGTGTCGCCGCCAGTGCATCGGCGGCGAAGTCCTCTGTGAAGTGTGGTGATTCGATGTCCCGCATAGGCAAGAAACCGATTCCCGTCCCGCGCGGCGTCAAGGTTGACGTCGCCGGTCAGACGGTCAACGTCGCCGGCCCCAAGGGCAAGTTGAGCTGGGCGCTGCCCGGTGCGATCTCGGCCGCGGTCGAGAAGGACGAGGTCGTCGTCCGGCGACCGGATGACCTGCCGCGCAACAAGGCCCTGCACGGTTTGTCGCGGGCCCTGATCGCGAACATGGTCAAGGGCGTGGCCGACGGCTACTCGATCGGGTTGGAGCTGTATGGCACGGGCTACAGCGCAAAGCTCGAGCAGGGGCGCCTGCTGCTGAACTGCGGCTACATGGGCCGCGGGTTCGGCAAGACCGCCCAGTTCGACATCCCCGTCCCGGCCGGGCTCGAGGTCAAGATCGGCGTGCCGGTGGCGCGTGGTAACACCGAACCGGCCAAGTTCACCGTCAGCGGCTGTGACAAGCAGCTCGTCGGCGAGTTCGCCGCGGATGTCCGCAAGCTGCGCAAGCCCGAGCCCTATCTGGGCAAGGGCATTCGCTACGCGGGCGAGCACGTCCGCCGCAAGGCCGGCAAGGTCTTCGCGGGCGGCGGGTCCGGCGGCTAGGCGCAGCGGCGCACGAGGACACGGCAGATGAAGCAGGAACTGATCAAGAACCACCGCCTGGCTCGGCGGAAGCTGCGTGTGCGGCGTAAGGTGACGGGTACGTTGGACCGTCCGCGGCTCGCGGTGACCCGTACGCTCAAGAACATCGCGGCGCAGATCATTGACGACACCGCCGGCAAGACGCTGTGTGCCGTCTCGACCGTGCATGAAGCGGTGCGCGGCCAGGTGAAGTACGGCGGCAACGCGCAGGCCGCGAAGCTGATCGGCAAGCTGCTCGGCGAGCAGGCCCGCGGGCTCGGTATCGAGCAGGTTTGTTTCGACCGCCGTGGACGCCGATTCCACGGCCGCATCAAGGCGCTGGCTGAGGCGGCGCGCGAGGCCGGTCTGAAGTTCTAGGCACGCAGCAGGGCAGGAACGTATGGCAACAGAGCCCGAACCAGTAACCCCGGAAATTCAGGCCCAGCCGCCGGTCGCGGCGCCGGAAGAGCGCGCCCCGGAGCGCGGCGGGCGCGGCGGTGGGCGCGGCGGCGGCGGCGGCGGACGCGGTGGCCGTGACCCGCGCGGGCGGGGGCGCG
>CAYMXT010000183.1:0-8406 GCA_964394415.1 uncultured Planctomycetales bacterium | reverse complement strand
CTCTGACGCCGTCCGTACCCGTCGCCAACGCCAGTGCGGCGCCGCCGATGAGCAGGACACCAATACAACACATTCTCTTGCAGTACATAGTCCGTTACCTCCACAAGAGCAAAGCGCCTCGCGGAGAGGCACACCCTCTCTGCGAGCCGCGTGCTTGCCAAGACCCTTCCCACCGCGACACCAAGTAGTACAGCGATCTGGGAAGCACCAGGGCCGGACTGCTTCTTCCAGCCGTGCTTGCGCAACGCGCGCTGATCGAACGCGGCACGATCTGCTCCACCGGCTACCGGCCGACGTGCTCGGCGGATTAGGGAACACCACAGCTCGTGGGGAGCATGGGCCTCCGGCCCGTGCCATTGGCGCGCGCCGCCGGCCCACGCTCAGCGCTGCGGTCCCGCAGAACCGTGCTCCGGGCGCACCGCGACCTCCCGGGTCAGTCGGCCGTACGCCGCGACCTGGGAATACTGCAAGCTACTTCCGAAATCACGCCGCGAGGTTGCGGATCACTCGACCCGCTCGAGCTACTCGTACTGCTCGAACCTCGAACCAGATGCCCAAACTAAGTTAAGTATTGCACAGGTTCGGCCGGGAGTCAAGCGGTTCTTACGCCACGCCGTGCCCGCGTGCAGCCAAATCACCGTGCGCGATTCGGCAGCGCAGATCCGCGCCGGCCGCGCGAGCGGTCGCAAGTATGTCCGCGAGCTTGCACTCGCGGTTCGGACAGGCGCCGCCCATTCGCGCACGTCCATTCAGCCCTTGATTACGCCCAGCGGCCGCAGCTTCGCAACCTTGCGGCTGATGCCCGAGCTGTGAACCGCCTCGGCAACCTGGCTGACGTCCTTGTAGGCGGCGGGCTGCTCTTCCGCGAGACCGGCCGGGCTCGGGGCGCGGGCGACGATGCCCTGGGCGAGTAGCTCCTGCTCGATCGAGCGGCCCTTGGCGGCCTGAATCGCGGAGGTGCGCGACATGACGCGCCCCGCGCCGTGGCAACACGTGCCGAAAGTCTGCTCCATCGCGGGCACCTGGCCGACCAGCACCCAACTGCACCGCCCCATGTCGCCGGGGACGAGCACCGGCTGCCCGACGTGGCGATACGCCAGCGGGACTTCGGGGTGGCCCGCCGGAAACGCCCGCGTTGCGCCCTTGCGATGCACGCACAGCTTGCGGCGTCGGCCGCCGACGTCGTGGTCCTCGAGCTTCGCGATGTTGTGCGCAACGTCGTAGACCAGTTTCATGCCGAGGAGTTCCGGGGGTTTGCGGAACAGGTCGCTGAACACCGTGCGAGCGAGGTGCGTCATGATCTGGCGGTTCGCCCACGCGAAATTCGCCGCGGCCTGCATCCCACCGAGGTAGCGCTGCCCTTCCGGCGAGTTGACCGGGGCGCAGACAAGCTGGCGGTCAGGCAGGTCGATGCCGTACTTGGCCGGCGCGTTCCGCAGCTCCTTGAGCGCATCGTCACACACCTGGTAGCCCAGGCCGCGCGAGCCGGAGTGGATCATCAGGACGATCTGGCCGACCTCCAGGCCGAACGCGGTCGCCGCCGGCTCGTCGTGAATCTCCTCGACCGCTTGCACTTCGAGGAAGTGGTTGCCGCTGCCCAGCGTGCCGCACTGGTCGCGGCCGCGCTCGAGGGCCCGCTCCGAGACGCAGTCGGGGTCGGCGTACTTCAGGCAGCCGCCTGCTTCGGTCGCCTCCAGGTCGCTGAGCCAGCCGAAGCCTGCGTCCACGACGTAGCGCGAGCCTTCGGCCAGCAGCCGGCGCAGGTCGTCCTTGCCGAACTTCACGCGCCCGCCCTTCCCCACGCCGCAGGGCACCGTCTGAAACAGCTTGTCCACGATCTCGCGGATGCGGGGCTGGACTTCGCCGCGCCGCAAATCGGTGCGGATGAGCCGCACGCCGCAGTTGATGTCGTAGCCGACGCCGCCGGGGCTGATGACGCCGTCGTTCTCCGGGTCGGTGGCCGCGACGCCGCCGATGCAGAAGCCGTAGCCCCAATGGATGTCCGGCATGGCGAGGGACGCGCCGACGATGCCGGGCAGGCAGGCGACGTTGGCGACCTGGTCGAGCGACTTGTCGGCGGCGATCTGCTTAATCAGCGTGTCGTCGGCGTAAACGATGCCGTCCACGCGCATCCCCGGCTTGTACGAGCGCGGGATGCGCCAGCGGCAGGCGTCGAGCCGTTCGAGCGGACCGGTGTAAGCGTTTGACATGGCAGGCTCGCAGGTCAGATGTCAACGACAAATGTCAACTCGTAGCCGCCGCGCAGCGGGCGCAGCGCCAGTTCATGATAGGTTATGGCCTTGACTTCGCGGAGCAGGGTGCTGCGGGTGAGGTCCACGGGGTGCGCGGTCGCGCAGACGATCAGGCGATCGCCGGCGAACTGGTGGACCTGGGGGCCGGTGACGCAGCGCTGCTCACATTCGAGCAGCGCCAGCAGTTCGCCGAGGTAGTCGCGGAGCAACAGGACGGGCTCGGCGGCGCGCAGCTCGCAACGCCAGGCGGTCCCCGCGCTGTCGGCGGCGTGAACTTCGCCGACGGTCGCGTAAAACCCCGCCGTCGCGGGCGCGACCAATTCCCCCAAGCTCGGCGCTCGGACACGTACGCCGAGGTCGGCGGTGTGGTCGAAGAGTTCAAAGCGCGGCGTCACGGGAGTGTCGATTATAGTCCGCGAGGTGATTGCCGGGCGTCGCGGCAACCGCTAGCATCCGGGCCGCACACGGCTAGGGTTGTGGCCAGAGGGCGCCGCAGCCGGCCCGTGATGCGGCACTTCACTTCAGAGCAAGGAGCAGCTCATGCGTCGCGCGATGGAAACCTGTGTGGCGGGGATGGCAGTTGTTGCACTCGGCTTGGCGCTCGGGGGGTGCCCGCAGGGGCTTTCCAGTCTCCTGGGGGACGTGGGTGCGACCCTGACTGGGCAGAGCGAGCCGATGACGCTCGGTTCAGGCGAAGACGCCATCACGGTTGACTGTGGTGTGCGTGCGGTGACCGCGGCCCCGGCGTCGGTCTTCATTGAAATGGACACGGCGAACTACGACGTGACGGTGTCGCCGGCGGACTCGGCGCTGGCCCAGGCGCTGTTCGGCGAAGACCCGGCCGCGTTGGGCGATACGTTCAATACGGACACGGGCAGCTCGTATCGCTACCTGTACGAAGTGGATGCCGATGGAAAGGTCGAGGCTTCTTACGGCCTGTACGACATGCAGGGAACCAAGTACTACACAATCAGCCCGTCTACGACGTCGCTGACCTTCTCCGTGGACGAAGGGTGTCTCGCGCTGCGCGGCTCTGACTACGATCCGAATGACGAGACGCTCATGTTCACCCAGGGCGACCCGAACGGTCCCTGCGGGGAGGACGCCTTCGAACTGACCCAGGAAGGCAGCGCCTGGGGCGGCATCAGCTTCTCGTCTGACCCGAACGAGACGGAGGCGGAAGAGCCGGAACACATCTGCGTTTCCATGAAGATCACCGACATTTGCATCGACTGCTGGTACGCGGACGGCGTGTGGCATCAGAAGATCAAGTACGTGGTCACGTTCACGGCGTTGGACTCGCTCGCGAACGTGAATGTCCAAGCGGCGTATGACCCCAACGACCCGAATTCCGCCGGCCAGAGCGTCGGCACGGTCGACGTGGAAAGCGGCGAGTCGGTCGAGGTCACTTGGGAAATCGAAATGATGTACACGACCACCCCCAGCCCGACCGAGCTGGGCTACACCGAGCAAACCACGCAAACGTACGACCCGAACGACTACGCGTTTGACCCGAACGCACTGGACTAGCCGCCCGGCCCGCAGCCCGCGCTTGGCGGTCGTGCGGTTGGCGCGCATACTGGGCGCGCATGAGCTTCATCGGCTGGATGATCGACCTCGCACGCGAACAGACCGCGTGCGAGGTTGTTTTGTTGGATTGGCTCCGGCGGGCCGCCGGTGCGGGCTACAACGCGGTCGGACTTTATCTCGAACACCGCTACGCCTACCCAGCGGCGCCCTGGGCGGCTGCGCCCGGTTGTCTCACGGCCGACGTGGCCAGCCGCCTTCAGCAGACAGCCCGGGCGCACGGCCTGCGGCTGATTCCGTTTCTCAACACGCTGGGACACATGGAGGGCTTCATCCGGTCGGAGGGCGGGCAGTGGCTCACGGAGGGCGAACCGGGGTTCGGCAGTGCGCAGATCTGTGCGACCCGTCCTGAGTGCGCCGCGTTTGCCCGCCGGCTGGTCGCGGACGCCCTGGAGGCGTTCGACGATGAGTGGATCCACCTGGGGGGCGACGAAACGAACCAGCTTGGACAGTGTCCGGGCTGTGCGGAACGGGTGCAGCAAGTCGGGAAGGGCGGGCTCTACGCCGAGTACTTCGCCCCGCTCTGCCGCTTCGTCCTGGAGCGTGGCCGCCGGCCGTGCCTGTGGGGCGACATGCTGCTGCTGCACCCCGAGGCGCTGGCGGCCCTGCCGCGCGAGACGGTCATCTTCGACTGGCAGTACTTCGCGCGCCCGCGACCTTCTACTGAGATGTTCCGCAGCCGCGGATTCGACGTGGTCTGTTGCCCCAGCGTGCAGACGTACAACTCGGCGTGGTGTTTCCTCGATGAAACGCGGCGGAACGTGGACGAGCACGCGGAGGATGCGGCCGCGCTCGGCGCGTTGGGCACGCTGGTAACCACCTGGGAGTTCTGCTGGTTTACCCAGTATCGCACGACGCTGCCGGTCATCCTTGCCGCGGGGCGGCGGCTCGCGCGCGGCGAGGAATGGACGGCCGCGCTGACGGCCGCGGGCGGCGCGGCCTACGCCAGCGCGGCGGAGTTGCTGGGCGACGCGATTCCCGCTGCGAGCAGCTTCCTCAAGGCGGGTACTTGGCGGCAGCTTCGCGATCGCCTCGTCATTCGGCAGAACCCGTTTTGGCTTTGGAAGGACTGGCGCGCGGAAGCCTGCGGCCAAGTCGGCGACGAAATCCTCCGCCTCGTACGCGAAGCCGAGCGAATCCTGCCGTCCGGCGAACCGCTGCGCTTTGCCCTGGACTTGCACCGGGCCGCCGTTTGCTGGGTGCGCGCGGTTGAACAGGCCTACCAGGCGTATCGCAGCGGAGATGCCACCCGCTGTGTGCTGCAACTCACGGCTGGAAAAGAGCTTCTGGCGAGCCTACGGCCCGGCCTGGAAGCTGCGCTGGCCGAGGGTGGCTCGTTCGCGGATCTCAAACGGCTTGTGCTGCTGATCGAGAAGGTTGACCGCACATGTGCGCGCGTCAACAAGCGGCGTTCAGCCGCATTCGCGCAGCCGAGCTTTGAGACTCTGATACACGACGCCTACGTCCCCGGCGATCAAGCCGGGTGGCGCTGCGGCGCCTACTACTGAGGGACGAGTTGCGACAGCCGCATGGGGGCCGGGGAACATCGGCTTCCGGCCGGTGCGCACCGGCCGGAAGCCGATGTTCCGCTTGGTTGCGACGACGATTGGTCGTCAGCGGCTATCGATCGTCAGATCGTCGAGATCGGTGATGATTTCGATCACGGTGCGCTCCCTTGAAGCTAGCAGGTGAGCATGTCGATAAAGCCGAGCACGAAATCGATTAGAACGCTACTGATCCGCACAGCTTCGACGAACATGTCCGTCTCCTCGCAGTTGCTCCGGCCTGAGTACCTGGCACGGACGCGCCTTGGATATGAACCTGCGACCCGGGCTACACGCCACACGGCCGCACGACCGATAATCAACTTGGAGGCGCACACACAGCAGGCACTAAGCGTGCGCGACCTGCTTCTGATTAGTAGCTCTCGCTCGTTCTTATAGGATGTGCCGATAAGAGCTATTTGTCAAGCGCGGATAGCCTAGAATTTTTGGAAGTGGAAGGTAGGGTAGTCCCAGGGTGGTCGATTCGCGTGTGAGCGGCGAAGATGCCACGGTGGAGCTGCCAACGGTGCCGCCGCGCTGTCCTAATTGCCAAACGGATGGGGGAGTGGTGGCGTGGCGCGCGCGGTTGGGGCGTTGCGGCGGATGCGGGTTCGTGGTGCCGTTCGCACATCCGACCAGCGCCGGCGGCGCGACGAACCTCGATCCGCGCATTCAAAGTATTGCCCCGGATGGCTTGCTGCGCGGTAAGTACAGGCTGATCGAGCAGTTAGGGGAGGGTGCGCATGGCGTGAGCTACCTTGCGCAACACGAGTACCTGTCTCATCCGTGCGTCGTCAAACTGCTGCCGCCGCGGCATGGGGCCGCGCCGGACGCCGTGGAGCGACTGCGCGGCGAAGCGCGGGCGGGATTCCGCGTGCAGGATCCCGGCGTGGTACGAGTACTCGACTGCGACGTGGTCCGCGGCGCGTGGTACTTCGTGATGGAGTACATCGACGGCGTCAATCTGGCGATGATTCTGGAACACGAGTCGCGGTTGACTTGGCAACAGGGCGTACAGATCGGCTTGGACGCCGCCGCCGGACTCGGTGCCATTCACCGCGCCGGACTGCTCCATCGCGATGTCAAACCCGGCAATCTGATCCTGGGTACCGACGGCCACACGCGCATCGCCGATCTGGGGGTCGCGGGCGTGGTCTCGGAGCCGCGCGAACTGGGACGCTTCGGCGGCCCGGCGATGGCCGGAACGCTCCTGTACACTGCGCCCGAGATGTTCCGTCCGGCGGCGGTGGTTGGACCGCAGGCCGACCTGTATGCGCTCGGGGCCACGCTCTATCACCTGCTTCTGGGGCGCCCGCCGCATGGCGGCGACCGCGTGTTTCAGCACTTGATTGACATGCAATGTCGTCCGGCGGTCTGGCCGGCCGACGCGCCCCGGGACGTGCCGGCCTGGCTTGCGGAGCTTGTCCTGGGCCTGCTCTCCACGGAGCCACAGGGCCGGCCGAATTCGGCGGAAGAGCTGGCGGCGCGGCTGAGCCGGCGGGCACAACCCGCGGGCGAGGTGCGCGCGCCGGTCGCCGCCGATGAGCTGCGGCCGCGCGGCATCGGCGTACTGCCGCTTCGCAACAGTGGTCCGTCAACTGCCGACGACTGGCTGGGCTACGCCGTGGCCAATTACCTGTCACGTGCGCTGGCCGAGACGCCGGGGGTCTACGTAGTGGATCAGGACCGGCTGATGGAACTAACGGGGCCGACGGCGCGGGATCCGGGTGGCCCCGGCGTCGCCGCCCTGCTGGAGGCCGGGCGTCTGATCGGCGCGGGCACGCTGGTGTTGGGCCGTTTCACACGCGACGGCGGCCGGCTGGAGGTAGACGTCGAACTACTCTCGGCCGAGCGGGCCGAGCCGGCGTCCGTGGCGCAGGCCGTCGGTGAACTGACCAACCTGCCTGATCTTGAGCGCACGCTTTATGAACGCGTGGCAGCGGCCCTGCGGGTGGAACAGCGGGGCGCGGGGCGCACCCCCGAGCCCGGCCTGGAGGCCCGCGAGAAGTTCGTCCGCGCCCGGCAAGCCTTCTTGAAAGGCGAGTACGACCGGGCGGTCATCCTGGCGGAGGAGTCCGCCGCGGCGGCGCCGACCTTCGCCGAGGCCATTGGCTTCGCGGGCGTCTGCCTGGCGCGGCTGGGGCGCTATGACGAAGCCGAGGAGCACCATCGTCGCGAGGAGCGCTTGGCGCATGAGACCGGAGAGCCCCGGGGAGAGGTGGAGGCCCAGGCCAACCTCGGCGCTATGAACTATTTCCGCGGGGAGTACGAGGCGGCCGAAGGGCAGTACCTGCGGGCGGCCGAACAGGCGGAACAGTTGGGCCTGGCCACCGAGCACGCCCAGATCTGCAACAACGTCGGTTTTGTGCTGTTTCGCCGGGGCCGGCTGGCCGAAGCCCAGCGGTTCTTCCTGCGGGCGATCGAGGCGCACCGCTCGTACGGCGGTCTGATTTCGCTCATCGGGCCGTACAACGGTTTGGGAAACGTGCTGGTCGAGCAGCGCCAGTACGAGGGCGCCCGCACGTATTACCGCCGGGCCCTGGCCCTCGCGCAGGAAATCGGCGACCGCACCAACGTCGGGACCACGCACATGCACCTGGGGCGCTGTGCGGCGTTGGAAGGGCGCTTCGCGGAAGCCAAGCACGAGTTTACAATGGCGTTGAACGCGCTCGAGGAAACCCGGTTTTGGAACGGACTGGCCCGAGCGTACGAATACGTCGCCGAGCTGCACGTGCAGCTCGGAAACTACGACGAAGCCGCGCGTTGTGCCGATAAGCGCATTGAACTGGCGCGCCAACACGCCAACGTGCGGATGGAGCAGGCGGCCTGGCTGCAAAAGGCGGAGTGTCTGCGGCGGGCCGGACGCACGGCTGAAGCGGAGCAGTGTGCGGCGCGCGGCGGAACCCCCGCCGCGGCAGGGACTTAGGACCGTCGGACCTGCTGGCCGACGGGCGCAGTGAACGGAGCGGCAGGATGGCGTGGGCCCTGCTGGCGGTGACATTGGCGGCGCTGGCGGCGCTCGG
>CAYMXT010000182.1:0-8591 GCA_964394415.1 uncultured Planctomycetales bacterium | reverse complement strand
GTCTCAAAGCCCGGATTCCCCAGGATGTTCACAGCCAGCGCGGGGCTGGCGACCAGGAACAGGCCTGCTGCAACCAGAAACATCTTCTTCATGATGCACCTCTCCTCTGGACCATTGCCGCGACCAGGCGCGGCCGAGCGAACACCGCCCGCTGCCAGCGCACTGATCGAATCTCCTCGGCGGTCAAGCGGCCTGGTCGGGCGGTTGCGAAGGCGGCGAACGCCTCTGCCGCATGTCGCAAATTACCGGACCGTACACCCAGGCTCTATGAAGCCATCATATCCCCCCCGGCCCCTGGAATCCAGAAGAAAATCGAGCGCGCGCCTGGTTCTGGGAGTGAAAAGGGGACAGTGGGAGTGAAAAGGGGACACTACTGATTATTGACGTCGTCCGCTGTTCAGCAAAGACTTCCATAAATCAGTAGTGTCCCCTTTTTCCTTGGTTGGCGCAACGCCGACCGCCCGTTTCTCGTTGAAACCACGTTTCAACCGCTTTCTACGCGCGCGGCGCACGGCTTGACATCGGGCGCGGCCGCGCTAGGGTCAATTTGAGCCAGTGTTCGGCCATTCGGGCGCGATTCCGCGCACTCCACGGCGCGCCGCGCTCACGTCAGTAACCAGCGTAATCACACGGGTGCGCCCACGTCCGGCGCAGCGCCGTGCCATTCACAGTTCGAAACCGGCGCCTGACCGCCGGCGGTCACGCCACAGAAGGAGTATTTCCGATGGCAGTTTCCAATCTCGTTTCCCGGCGCGACGTGTTCGCTGGCGGTCTTGCCGCGATCGGCGTGGCGACGATGGACCGCCTGGCGCACGGGTACCCCGTCCGCGGACCCCAGTTGGAGTCGGGCCACGCCCCGCAGTTTGCGTCGGTTGTCAGCGTCCCCCTGACGCTGAGCGGCCGCGTGCTGCGCTCCCAGCGTTCTGATTGTCCGCAAGGCGTCATTGCGTCGCCGCGCTTCATTCTCCACACCGACCGCGTGACCGGGTACATTCCGGTCGCACTGGCCGGAACGGAGTCAGTCTACGGCCCAATTGCCGACTCGCCCAACCCATTCGTGCGTGTGACGGGCCGCCTGCGCAACGATCTGAACACGCCCATCCCCATCTTTGATCCCCTCGCAGACCCGCAACCGTCCGCGCTGGAGCCGTTGCCGGATTTCGAAAGCCCCGTTTCGCTGACCTCGGAGGAGATGATCACGGCGAACAAGTTCTACATGGCGTTCGGTGAAGCGGTACTTGCGAACCCGAATTGCTTCTTTGACACCGCCTTGCTCGACCAGGTGGCCATCGCGTTTCCGGCGGACCTGGCGGACCCGGACATCCGCTACCGCTTTGCCTCCTTGCCGATGGTGGCGTATCGACCCGACTCCTGCACGCTCGTCGGCTTGTCATTGTGGAACGCGTGGCCGCGGCCGGAGGGCGACGAACCGGAGGATCTGCTGGCCTGCGTGCTCTCCATCGTCGCCCTGCTCATCACGTTCCTGTTCAACCTGATCATCCCGGTGCTCACGCCCGCCACGCAGAACGCCATTCGCGCCCAAGCGCAAGTGGTCGCCAACGCGGTGCCAGGGATTAACGGCGCCGTGCAGGCCGTGATCACCGTCGTACAAGCCTACCGGGCGGGCACGCAGCCCCTGTCGGCCGTCATCGCGGCGATCGTGAACGTGTTCCGCCTGTGCGCCGGTCCCCTCGGCGGCGCGGTTTGGGCGGTGTTGACACAGGCGGGCATCTCGTGGTGGCAGTGGGCCGCCGCCGCGGCGCGGGCCAGCAGCGCGCTGGTGACGGCCGTTTCGGCGATCCTCAATGCAACCAGCTTGGCGCTCGCCATCATCAGCGTCGTGACCTCGTGCCTCGAACCGGAGGGCCGGGCTGTCCAGAGCCGGCGCCTGCCGCAGGTGGCCACCGCGGGTCGCGCTGTTTCCGGCGGCTGATCCGGCGCTGCCCCGGCACGCCGGGACACGCCTTCGCAGGTGCGACCCGGCGCGGTCGTCGGCACGCCGCGCTAACCGCGCCCGGCCGCCGCGACGCCCGCGACTCCGTCGGTTGCGGCGCCGCGGGCTGCTCTCTAGCGCCCCGCATGGACGGCCGGGCTATTGGCGCGGGCTGGGCACGTGCTGATCGATGAGGATCGGATTTCCGTCCGGATCGAACAGCATGATGCTCGCGGGTCCCGTGGTCGTTTCGTCGGCCGAAGCTGCCGGGGTGAGGCCGCGCCGCGCGAGCGTGCGCTGGATGTCGCGCACGTCGTCGTAGTCGGACAACGTTGCGCAGGTGCGGTCCCAGCCGGGGTTGAAGGTCAGGGTGTTCCGGTCGAACATGCCCTGGAAGAGCCCGATCGTGCTGGTCTCGTTCTGAAGGATCAACCAGTTCTGGGCGGGATTGCCGCCGACGACACGAAAGTCGAGCTGCTCATAGAAGGCGCGGGACGCCGCGAGATCCTTGACGGCGAGACTGACCGAGAAGTTGCCGAGTCGCATTTGCTCAGTTCCCATGATTGGATCAGGTCGAGGCCTCGTCGCCGGTGTCGTCGCGCAACCGCCGAGGACACCGACCAGCAGGCTGACGGCAAAGCGAGTCACGGATGTCTCCAGGCACTGGCCAAAGCAGGCCCGCTCGAGCGGGCCTGAGTGCGGGCCGGCGACAGGGCGGTCAATTCGTGGATGCGGCCGCTCCGCCTTACGCCGGTGTCCGCACGCCAACGACCGCTCAGCAGCCGCACAGATATCGGAAATTGAGGACCTCGAGATTGCCGTCTCCGAACTCGGTGCTGACGCCCAGCGAGAACGTGGCCCCGGGTGGAATGGTCACGGTTGCGCTTCCGAATCCGCCGGGCGAATACGACAGGACGGTCGTCACGCCATTGATCTTGTAGAAGATGTAGTCGTTGGGTCCGCCGCCTCCGAAGGTCGTGTGGAACCAATCAAACGTCACGGTGCAGCCGTTCGGCACCGTAATCGCGTAATAGGCTTGCGACGGCGTACCGCTGTGCATGTCGCCCACAAACATGTGTGACGTCACGAGGTTGCCGGTGCCGCCCTGTCCCGGCGTGAAGGTCCAATTGGCCGGCGCGAAGGGGCCGGTGAAATCGACGCCCTGTTGCGGATTGCAGTTAGAATTACCGAAGTCCTTTCCGGACACGGTCTGCCGGGGGCCAAGACCAACCACGTGCTCATCCGGACCGGTGGGGAACGTCTGGTTGTAGCCGCTCGGCACGATCTCACGCACGGTGTATGTGCCCGGTCGCAGCCCGGTGAAGCAATACGTGCCGCATTCATTCACGCACACCGTCGTCGGATCGTCCCACATCGTCACGGTCCACGGCTCGCCGGAATCGAGCTGGTTATTGCCGTTCAAGTCGAGGTAGATCGTCACGCCGGGCATGCAAGGCTCGCCCGCGTCCCAGATGCCGTTGGCGTTCAGGTCGTCCCACTTCGTGCCGCAGATTTCGCTGCACGGCGCGCCCAGGAAACTCATGCCGCTGGAACCGGAGTGAGAAGTGGCGGAGGAAATCCAGTTCGTGCCGCCATTGCCCCAGGCGTCATCCGATCCCGGCCCGCCACTGATAACGTCGTTGCCAGGACCGCCGTCGAGCTTGTCATCGCCCGAGTTACCGAAGAGCCGGTCGTTACCATTCTGGCCCAGCAAGCGGTCATCGCCGTCCTGGCCGAACATGCGGTCTTTGTCGTCGCCACCATCGAGGTCGTCATTGCCGTTGCCGACGCCGCCATAGATCCAGTCGTTTCCGCCCTGGCCGAAAGCGATGTCGTTGTCATCGGCGCACAGAATCTGGTCGCCGTCGGCACCGCCTTCGATGTGGTCGTCGCCTTCGGCGCCGCGCAGGATGTCCATGCCGGCGTCGCCGGCCAGGCAGTCGTTGCCGGGGCCGCCGAAGATCTTGTCGGCGCTGTTGCCGCCGACCAGCTCGTCGTGTCCAGACTCGCCCCACATCCAGTCGCCGCCGTCGTCGCCTTGGAGCTGGTCATCACCATCGCCGCCGAGCATGATGTCGACGCCGGGGCCGCCGTACAGCTTGTCATCGTCGTCGTTGCCGACGAGCAACAGGTCGCCGTCGCCTTCGCCGTAGATGCGGTCGTCGCCGCCCTGGCCGAAGGCGGTATCGCGCCCCCAGCCGCCGTGGATTTCATCATCGTCCGCGCCGCCCATCAGGATGTCGAGCTGGTCGTCGCCGTACAGCAGGTCGCAGCCGTCGTTGCCGGCGATGAGGTCGGTTTTCAGTCCGCCGTACAGCGTGTCGGCGCCGTCGTTGCCGAAAAGAAAGTCCAGCCCATCTTCGCCGTAGACCAGGTCGTCAGCGTCTCCGCCGAAGGCGAAATCGGCCGCGGCATCACCGTGGACGACGTCCTGGTCGCGACCGCCGAACAGGAAGTCCAGGCCGTCATCACCGTGGATGAGGTCGTTGCCGCGTCCGCCGAGGATGAAATCAGGCCCATCGCCGCCGTTCAGGTTGTCGTTGTCGCGGTTGCCGCAGATGAAGTCGAAGGCGTCATGGCCGTTGACGAGATCGTTGTCGGCGTTTCCGAAGATCATGTCGACGCCGGCGTTGCCGAACAGCGTGTCGGCCGCCGCGCCGCCGAAGAGCATGTCCAGTGGTCCGGGGCCGCCGGATATGGTGTCGCTGCCGCCTTCACCCACGATGAAGTCGGCCCCATCCTCTCCGAAGAGCGTGTCGCCGGCCGGGCCGCCCCAGATGACGTCGATGTCGTTGTTCCCGTGCATTACATCGGCGTCGGTCTGGCCGAACATCAGATCCTTGTCGTCGTCACCGAACATCGTGTCGGCGCCGCTGCCGCCGAGCAGCGTGTCGAACGGCAGAATGTCCCCGGACGCCGAAGCGTCGCCGTACATGAGGTCGCCGGCGTCGTTGCCGACGACCAGGTCCGAGTTGATGCCGCCGTGCATCTCGTCGGCGTCGTCGTTGCCGAACATGAAATTGCCGAACCGAATCGGGGTTGGATTGCCGGAGATCCAGATGGTGATCGCGGTCCCGCCGTCCTCGCCGAACATCTTGTCGGCGCCGACGTTGCCGAACATCCAGTCGCAGCCGTCATCGCCGTGCATTTCATCGTTATCGCCGCCGCCGAACATGAAGTCGTTCTTCACGCCGCCGTAGAGCTTGTCCTGATCGGCCATGCCGAGCATCAGGTTGCCGCATTCGAAGCTGAAGACGCCGGTGACGGTGATGAGCCGCCCGTCGCCGCCGTACATGTCATCCGGGCCGCTGAAGCCGAAGAACGGGTCGTCGCCGAACATGAGGTCGATGTCGTCATCGCCGTACATTTCGTCGCCGCCGCCCATGCCGAGCATGATGTCGATGTCGTTGTTGCCGTGCATGAGATCGCCGACGCCGGGTCCGAAGATCGGGACATCGCCGACGAGCAGGTCGTAGTCGTTTCCGCCGGTGATGCAGTCCTTGCCGGAGCCGCCGAAGATGAGGTCGATGCCGTCCTCGCCGTTCAGCTCGTTCGTGCCCTGGAGGTCGATGACCAGGTCGTTGCCGCCGCCCGCGTAAACGATGTCATTGAGGGAACCACCGATGATCAACTGCGACGCGGCCCCGCCGATCAACACGTTGTTGCTGGTCGGGGCGCCGAGCAGAATCGGGCCGCCGGGGTTGATCGTGATGACCCAGCCGGTCCCCGGCACCAGGCCGCAGGGCGGCACGACGCTGTCGCCGCCGCCGTCGCCGGCGCCCCACAGCGACGCGGCCTGGGCGATGATCGACGTCGCGGCCGAGACCAGCGCCGCCGCGTCGGCCTCGTACTCCGCCGCGCGGCCGGCCAGGTCGGCCTCCACCTGTGCATGATACGCGTCCAGCGCGGCTTCGAGGGCCGCCGCCTGGGACGTCAAATCGCCTTCCACTTGGGCTTCCAGCGCGTCGCTGGCGGCTTCGAGCGCCTCAGCCTGGGCACGCAGGTCTTCGGCCGGCGCGACGAAGAGCGCCTCGACCTGCGCCAAGAGCGCGTCCGCTCGGGCCGAAAGCTCCGCCGCCGCGAGCGCTTCGACGCCCGCCGCCCGCGCGTCGTAATCCTCGACCAGCGCGGTTGTCTGCGCGGCGAGTGCTTCAACCGCGTTCGGATCGCGGATTGCGGCATCCATCTGGGAGAGCAGGCGCTCGATCTGACCAAAGGTGCCGGCCAGATGCGTCCATTCGTTCAGCTCCAGCGTCTCCGCGGCGTCCCGTGCAAACGCATCAACCGCGTTTTCGAGTGCGACCAGGTCGCTCGCGACAAACGCCTCCCACAGCGCCGCGAGCGCTTCCTGCTGCGCGAGCAGATTGGCGGCGGGTGCGACGAGGTCGCTTTCCGCTTGCGCCGACAGCGCGCTGGCGCTGTCCACCAGGGCCTGAGCCTGCGGCACGAGTACGTCGTGGAACTGCCGGGCACGCTCGGCCGCGGCCGGGACGAACTCGTTCAGGTAGCGGTCGCGCAAGGCGGCCGCCTGACCTTCCAAACTGCGCGCCGTCTCCAGGATTGCCAGCAGATCAAGAACTTCCTCGTAGGTGTGTGACCCCGTCCCGCCGATCACGGTGTTGACGTCCGCGCCGGCGTCGAGCGTCGCGCTCTTGCCGACAAGGACAGCGCCATTCCCGTCGTCCACGAGAATCAGGTCGTCGCCTTCCAGCGTCGACACACTGATGTTGTCAAAGGACGAGACGGCGAAGGTGAAATCGGCGCCCGGTCCGGTCGATAGGTCATCCACCTCGATCGTGTTCGGGTCACCGCTGGCCAGTCGCAAGACCACCTGGTCGTCGCCGCTCGATCCGGTCACCACCAGGGTCGTGCCCTGCAAGGTAGCCGTAATGTGTGGCACCACGACCGTGCCTTCGAGCAGAAACGCGCCGTCGCCGGGGGTCTGGCCGAACAGACCGTAGTCGCTCCACTGGGTGCCCAAGCCAAACGCGCCGGCCGGGTTTCGCACCGCCGACGGCGAACCCACGGGCGTCGCCGAGCGGTAGTGAAATTCCTGACCAAACGCGGCGTAGTCGGCGATCGGCGTCAGGCCGATCCAGTAGTCGCCCGGGGCGAGGTTCTGAAGCGCCGCGACACTGGTCGTGTCCGCGGTGGCCCGCCAGGCATCACCCAGGTTTGTCAGGGAAACCTGGACGACGAGACCGCCGGATGGATCTTCTGTTGGCAGCGGCAGCGCGCCCGTCTTCGGGTACAAGTTCAGCCGGGCCTGCACAATCCCGGGGGACCACGCACCGAAGCTGACGGTGAAATACGTCGAAACCGCGGCGACGTTCCACCCCGGCGGTGACACCGTAAAGTCGTGGACTTGGTAGGTCGAGTAGGTGGGAACGTCCCCGAACTCCTGATCGATGAGGTTCGGCGACGACGGCGCATAGTTGCTCTGATCCCAGAGCACAGACTCCGGCGAGCCGTCGGCAGCGTCGGTGGCGCCGGCCGCCTCGACCGCGCCCGCCAGGGGCGTGGCAAACGCAATCGGGCGGGGGGCCTTCTGGTCGTCCGCGCGGCGCGGGCTTTCCGCGAGCACCAGCGCCGGCAGCATCGTCAGCAGCACACCGACTGGTACCCAGCGGGCGTCGCCACGGAATCCAAGGATCGCGCTCAGACCATTACAGGGAGATCGGGTGAACATGCGTCAGCTCTCTTAATCTCTTGCGGACCAGTGGGTTACGTTTCTGAAAGTGCAGTCGTCGGACGGACGCGCAGGCCGCACAAAGTCGCTACCATCCGAACAACTGGGAAACCCCTGACGTGACCGTCGGGGGCGATCGACTCCGAACACGCGAACGATTCTAGTCCCCTCTGAAGTGATCGACGCGGCGTGCGCTCACTTTCTTTCTTCGATTCTCGTACCCTGCGTCCAACTCACCTTGGAAAGCGCGCGCCCCTCGCGAGCCGCTGTGTGACGGCGCCGGTCCTGCGGCAGTACGAAG
Source organism: uncultured Planctomycetales bacterium (assembly GCA_964394415.1). Classification (GTDB taxonomy): domain Bacteria; phylum Planctomycetota; class Phycisphaerae; order UBA1845; family Fen-1342; genus JAGVEP01. Next base: position 668 of record CAYMXT010000182.1, on the reverse strand, counting down.
GCTGGGCCGGATCGCTGCGGCTGGAGTAGTACCAGTTGAGCGCTATTGTTCTGAACACCGGATGGAGCGCTGCATACGCGCGCATCGCCCGGTCCGCGTCTCCAATGAACGGAATGTGCCGATCGTGGAGCGTCTTGATGAACTTAGGAGCCACAGCAATGCGTCGCCGCACAGCGCTCACAGGATCAGTGCTCGTCGTCACCCTCTGGATTGCCGGCTCGTCGGCTGCACAGGACACCCCACCGCGCACCTTCACGCTCGATGCGGTTGAGCTCATCCGCAGCGGTCAGGAAGTGCGCGGCGACGCCGCCCACACGGTGACGCGGGGCGCCTACACCTATCACTTCGCGACCGCCGCGAACAAGGCCGAGTTTGAAAAGACCCCGGCGAAGTACGAGATTCAGCTCGGCGGTGCGTGCGCGCGGATGGGCCCGCTCAGCGGGGAAGGACGGTGCGACATCTACGCCGCACACGAGGGCAAGCTCTACATCTTTGCTTCACCGCAGTGCCGCGCGGGTTTCCTCAAGGCGCCGGAGAAGCTGTTGGAGGCGGATGACCCGCCCGTGACGGGCGACGCGGCGGCGCAGCGGCGCGGCCGCGAACTGCTCGACCGGGCCGTGCAGGCCCATGGCGGAGCGGCGGCTCTGGACGCGGTCCGGACGTACCGG
>CAYMXT010000181.1:3639-8632 GCA_964394415.1 uncultured Planctomycetales bacterium | reverse complement strand
GGCGGCCGAGGCACCGGGAGCTCCAGCTTCCCGCCCGTGCCGGGCCCGCCCGCCGGAGCACGAAAAACCCCCGCACGCGCGGGGGTTTGTGCGCGCCGTCATCAGCTTTGGTCAGTCGGCGTGGCCGTCCCGTCAGCCCGCCGCACGCCGCCGTTCCAGAAGAACCACGGCGCCGATGGCGAGCAACGCCAGCGAGGCGGGCTCCGGAACACATTCGCCCATGTAGCCCCAGGAGAACCCGTCGTAGAACGTAATCGTGTTGCCGATCGTGCTGGCCAGGAAGGTGTAGAAGGTCACGCCGCCCCACCAGGTGTTCGGCTCGGGGAGCGAATCGTAGGGACTGTCGCCGAAGAGCAGTCCGCCGGGATCGGGCACGTGGATGTAATCGAGTCGGTCGTCGTCCGGCGTGAAGTAGTTCGGGTGGTTGTCTTCGTCTCCATCCACGCGCAGGTAGTCGTTGCCGGAACCGCCGAATTCGATGTAGACCTGGATGTAGTCGAGACCCGGCGGATCCCAGGGGGCGGCCTCGTAGTGCGTGGTAATCTCGGCGCCGTGCCGACAGGTGGACCCCACGTGGTAATCGCGGGCCTTGTACCAATCGACGATCAGATCGCCGCCGAGGGGCTGCCCGGACACGTTGTAGTTCCAGTTGGGGTACTGGGCGGCGGTGGCACCCGCCACGGCCTGGGCCACGTCGCTGCCTGCCGGCAGATACCCCAGCGGCTCGAGCAGCGTGCCGCCGGGTGTGTCGGGCCCCGGGCATGCTTCAAAGGGCACGAAGTTGTCGTAGTTCACGTAGATCGTGAACGCGCCGGCGGACCACGGCGCCAGGCACAGACAACAAACACTAAGCACGGCAATCCAGGACTTGCGGTTCATCTGCGAACCTCCTCTCGCTTCATCGGGACTTGCCGCCCCACGGGCCGCGCGCGTCACGCACCATGCGCGACTTTGGTTCCACTGCGCTCGCGGTCCAGGGGCCAAGCTCCTAGCTCTCATGGATCCAAGTTCCGTCTGCGCGGCGCGCTCACGCCGCGCGTTATCGGGGCCGCCGACCGCCGTTCAGGTACATCGCCGGAGCGAAACAATCGATAGGGACTATGGGGCGGCCCCGCCGGCCGGGAGCAGTGGCATGGACCCGTTGCGGATTGGACAAGTTATCGGCGTCAGCGGCGACGAGGTGGCCGTCCAGATCGACGTGGCCGACCTGCACATCCGCCATGCGGGGCGCGTGCAGCGCGTCGGACGGCTGGGCACGTACGTCGCCCTGCCGCTCGAAACTGGTACGCTGCTGGGCTACGTGACGGCGGTTCGCGGGCAGCCGCCGTCAAATCAGCACGACGGTCCAAACCCGGCCGCGGGCGCGACGCTGAGCGTGCAGCTCGTCGGCACGATCTCCGCCGGCCGGTTCGCCCGTGGGATCAGCGCCTATCCCACGCTCGGTGACCCGGTGCGCCTGGCGCTCGAGCACGACTTCGCGCCGATCTTCCACGCCGATGCGGTCGCCGAGGACGGCCACCGGCGGGCATTCTCCCTCGGGCGGTTCGCGATCGACCCGGACTTCGAGGTCCTCGCGCTGGGCAAGGAGTTCTTCGCCAAGCACGTCGCCGTGATGGGCAACAGCGGCTCCGGCAAGAGCGTCACGACCGCCAAAATCCTGCACGAAGCCCTCCAGCTTCCGCACGCCCAAATCGTGCTGTTCGACCTGCACGGCGAATACCTGGCCGCGTTCAGCGACGAGGCCGGTCGACCGCTGCCCAACGTCACGTATCTGTCCGAACGCAACCTCGTGGTGCCGTATTGGATGCTCCAGTTCGCGGAGTTCGAGCGGCTGTTTGTAGACCCGCACAACCCGCTGAACCTCAACGCCCAGCGCGTCTTCCTGCGGTCCGCGTTCGAGCGGCTCAAGCGGCCCGCGGCGGCGGAGCTGGGCCTGCTCGCCGAGTTCACCGTCGACACACCGATCTACTACTCGCTGGAGCAGCTCAAGATCTACGCCGAAAACCTCAACGACGCCCGCTTCGTGTTGAACAGCGAGAACTACGCCTTCGCCCGGCTGCCGTTTCGCCAGTTGCCGCTGGCGGAACAGGAACAACTGCTCTGCACCCGGCGGATGGAGTTCAACCAGGGCAACGCCCAGGGCGAAGTGCCGCACGCGACCTATCACGGCCGGCTGCTCGGGCTGGTGAACCTGCTCGAAGCGCGGCTGAACGACCGCCGCTACGACTTCCTGCTGCGTCCCATCGCCCAGGCCGCCCGCAACGCCGACCTCGCGCCCCACCTGACCGCCACCGCCGGACCCGCCGCGCTCAGCCGCGGCGTCGCGGCAGTCATCCGCCAGGTGCTCGGACAGGGCGCCGGGCGCGCCAACCTGACGCTGGTGGACCTGTCCGGCCTGCCGCACGACGTCGTGGACATCACCGTCGCCGCGCTGACCCGCACACTGTTCGACTTCAACTTCTGGTCGCCGCACGAGGTCCGCCGGCCGTTCCTGCTGGTTTTTGAAGAGGCCCACAACTACCTGCCGCGCGGCCAGTTCAGCACCCCGCCGTTCGCCCGCGACGCGGTCGAACGGGTCGCGCGCGAGGGCCGCAAGTACGGCGTGTCGGCGATGGTAGTAACGCAGCGGCCCAGCGAGCTGTCGGAGACGATCCTCAGCCAGTGCAACTCGATGGTCCTGATGCGGATGAACAACCCGGACGACCAGAACTACGTCGCCCGCGTCGTGAGCGACCAGTTCCGCAGCCTGATCAACGTGTTGCCGAGCCTGCGGCCCGGCGAGGGGTTCGTCATCGGCGACGCGGTGCTGATGCCGATGCGCACGCTGATCGACCGTCCGCCGCGCATGCCGCGCAGCGGCGACGTGGACTTCTTCAAGCTGTGGTGCAGCGCTCTACCGGTGGGCAGCGTCGAGCAGACGTTGGAGCATTGGTGGCGGCAGGACCGGACGGGGGCGGGCACGCCGACGTCCGCGGGCGTAGCGGACGCGCCGCCCGATCACCCGCCGCCGGCGACGCCTGCCGGCGACGATGCCGGGACTGCGAGTGCCGCGGACCGCGTGCAACACAAGCTGGCGGAGCTGACCGCCCTGTTCGCTCCGGCGGACAAGGTCCGCAGCGGGTGAGCGGCCGGCGCTGCCGTCCAAACCCCGGATGCCAGTCCGGGGCTTCCCGCTCGGCCGGGTTCATCCCGCGCGCCGCAGGGCGCGATTCGGCAGCGCAGATCCGAGCCGACCGCGCGAGCGGTCGCAATGATGTCCGCGCGCTTGCGCGCGCGGCTCCACTAATCGCCCGGAGCTTCGTCGCCCGCGGATTCGGTGATCGAGAAATCCTGTCCGACGGTCTTCTCGAGCAGGCTGACCCACTTCTGCCATTCCACCCGCAAGTCAGCCGTGTTCAGTTTGCGCAACGGGTCGGTAACGTTGGGGGCCTTCTCCGGCTTCAACAGCACCGTCAGCAGATCTTCGCCCGCCAGGATGAGGCGTTCCAGCGCGTTGCGCAGCTCAATCTGATCGCGCGCACCGTCACGGTCGCGGACCGCCGCCAGCTTCGCCGCCCCGGTGCTGTACTGCTGCACCGCGTGCTTGAGCATGGTCCCGGTCACGATCGTCAGCCGCTTCCGCTCCGCATCGTCCAGCGCACCCGCGACCGCCTTCATGATCCGCAGGCCGGCGTCATCGGCCCCGGCGGCGTGCAGCTCGCCGGGGCCGTACTGCCTGGCCCGCTCTTCGAGCAACTCCAGCACCGCGGTCCCGGTGGCCTTCGCATCCGCGCCCGCGGACAGCTCCGCGTAGTTCATCGCCGCGTAGAGCGCCTTGAGCGTCTCGCGCGCCCGCTCCTGCCGGCCGGCCTCCTTCAACGCGGTCAGGGCACGTTGGTACACGTCCTTGCCGGCCGCGGCCAGCTTGTCGCGCAACGATCGCAAGCCGAGCGCCGCCGCGGTCCGCACGCCCACCCGGTCATCGCGCAGCCCTTCGAGTAACGCGGGCAGCGCCTCGACCGACGCGAGCGTGTTGACGACGGTCATCAACCGCGTCGCGGGCGCCAGCTCCAGCTTCTTGAGCGCCGCGCCAGCTACTTCGGCACACACGGCGGCGTAGGCCTTCTTGAAGCCCTCGCTGCCGTCGTAGGCGGTGCGCAGCTCGCTGGCGGCCGTCTGTGCGGCGGCCTCGTCTTTGCCGCGCAGCACTTCGATGCGCCGGGTCAGGTACGCCCGAATCAGGCCGCGGTCATCATCCCCCAGCTCCGCCTTGGCCCGCACCGCGGTCAGGTCCGGGTCGGGGGTCTGGGCGGAGGCTTGGCCAGCGACGAGCACGAGGAGCAGAAACGGTACAAACAGGCGGGCAGTCGCCATGGGGTGGCTCTCCCAGGCGCGACCCGGCGCATCCGGGCCGCGCGTGGCGGGTATTTTAGCCGGGGACACGCCTGCGGCCACGGGCCAGGCGCCGAATTTCGTTGACCGTCGGGCGCGGAGCGTGGTACGGTGGAGCGCCTGGAGGCGCTCACCGTGTCGAACAACGCCGCACAGCCGGAAGCCACCCTCGCCGAGCGAACGCAGCAGCTTCCGCCCTACCGCGTGCTGTTGCACAACGACGATGTCAACTCCTTCGACCACGTGATCCGGTCCATCCAGCGGCTGACGCCCCTGAAGCTGGAAGAGGCGGTGGAGCGGACGCTGGAGGCCCACGAGCGCGGCGTCAGTCTGCTGTTGGTGACCCACCGCGAACGAGCGGAACTCTACGTTGAACAATTCGCGTCGCTCAGCCTGACGGTCACGTGCGAGCCGGAGGAGTAGGCGAGTTGCCTGACAAGCGCAGCGCGGCGCATCCGAACCCCGGACGCGAGTCCGGGGCCGGTGGGCCACGCGCGCTGCGCTACGCTACTGGCCCGCCGGCCCCCCACTTGCGTGGGGGGTTCGGAGGGCGATGTGCTGCTCTGTATCCGAACCCCGGACGCGAGTCCGGGGCCGGTGGGCCACGCGCGCTGCGCTACGC
>CAYMXT010000181.1:0-3539 GCA_964394415.1 uncultured Planctomycetales bacterium | reverse complement strand
TACTGGCCCGCCGGCCCCCCACTTGCGTGGGGGGTTCGGATAGGTGCGCCTATTGGCGCGGCAGACGCGACGTGTCGGGGATCGCCGGGGGCTGTGGGCGAATGATGGGTTCCGCTTCCAACTGCCGGGCCAGCTCCTCGAGCGCGCGGTCAAGCTGCGGGTCGCGGCCGGCGACCCAGTCGGCCGGCAGGATGTCGATTTCGATATCCGGCTCGACGCCGTGGTTCTCGATGTCCCAGCCGCGGTGCAGGTCCCAGAAGGCGAACTCGGGTTGGGTGCTCACGCCGCCGTCGATGAACGTCTTGTCGCCGCGAATTCCGACCACCCCGCCCCAGGTGCGCGTGCCGATGACAGGGCCGAGGCCAAGGGACTGGAAGGCGGCGGGAAAGATGTCGCCGTCCGAGCCGGCGTGCTCGTTGACCAGGACGACCTTGTGCCCCACGTGGGCGGGGTACGGATAGGTCATGGTGCGGCCACGCCGTGGCTGATCGAACGCGACGACCTGGCGGGTGAGGCGGTTGATAATCATCTGCGAAACAAACCCGCCGTGGTTGTAGCGGGCGTCGATGATCAGGCCGTCGGTGTTGATCTGCGGGTAGAAGCCACGGATGAAGGCGGCCAGGCCGTCGCCCATCATGTCCGGCAGGTGCAGGTAGCCGATCCGGCCGTCGCTCTGGGCGGCGACGTATTCGCGGTTGCGGCGGCACCAGTCGCGATAGCGCAGCCCGTGCTCGTCGGCGAGGGTCTCAATCTGCACGTCGCGGGCGTCGCTGCGGTCGGGCTCGGTGCCGACGGTGAGCAAGACCTGCTTTTTCGCGAGGTTGGCAAGGCGCTCGTACAGATTGTCCGTGGGGCAGAGGTCGTGGCCGTTGATGGCGAACAGGTAGTCGCCGTCCTGCACGTCGGCGTGACTGAGCGTGAGCGGGGCCCGCACGTCTGTCTCCCACGGCTCAGGCCGGAGAATGCGGACGAATTGATACGCCTCCGCGTGCGGATCGGGTTCCAGGTCCGCGCCGAGCAACCCGACGCCGACCGGCTCGGCCGTGCGCAGGTCGCCGCCCCAGACATAGGTGTGCGACGTGCCGAGTTCGCCGATGAGCTGGCCGAGGAGGTCGTTTAGCTCGCGTCGCGAGCCGAGGCGCGGGAGGAGCGGGCTGTAGCGTGCCCACATCGCGGGCCAGTCGCTGCCGGCCATGTCCGCGGTCCAGTAGAAATCGCGCTGGAGCCGCCAGGCCTCCAGGAGAATCTGCGCCCATTCCTCCGCCGGGTCGATCAATAGCGGAAGCCGCGCGGGGGTGACGACTTCGCGCTCGGCGTCCTTCTCAGGCTGCTTTTCCGCGGCTTGCTCCTTCACCGCGTTCAGGTCGCTCACCAGAACGTCGTCCTCCACGCGGTAGGCGATGCGCTGGCCGTCGCGGCTGAGGGTGTAGTCGCGCAGGGCCTCGATCAGCACGTCGTTCTTGCGGCGCTTGAAATCGAAAACGTGCAGCGTGTTCTCCGGCTTCTCGTCGGTCTCCGACCAGTCGCGATCCAGGAGCCCCTTGACCGGCAGCGACAGGTACAAGACCTTGCCCGCCACCGCCCGCAGGTCCGCGTAGTTGTCCGGCTCGACCGGCAACTCGACGACTCGGCGTTCGAGGTCCGCGAGGTCAATCACCACCGTCGGCACTGTCGCCGCCGCTTCGTCTTCGTCCGCCTCCTCGTCGGAATCCTCCGGCTCTTCAGCGGCGGTCTCGTCCGCAGGCTTCTGGGCGGTCTTTTCTTCTTCGAGCAGCTCCTCCGGCAGCAGCGGCGACTTGCCCCCCTTCGCCAGCACGAGGACGCACGGCCGGGTCGCCCGCGTGGTAATGTGCTCCGTGTCCACCAGATCAAGCACCGGGTTGATTGTCCGGGCCGAGAGGAAGTACAGGTACTTACCCTTGGGGTCCCAGGTCGGCTCCGAATCCTGCGTGAAACCCGAGGTCACCCGGTGGGTCGTGCCGTCGGCCAGGTTGCACAGGTAGATCGCGCTGAAGTGGTTGGGCTCCTGCTTCACGTACGCGAGCCACCGGCTGTCCGGCGAAAAGGCGTACTCCGTAATCTCCCAGACGTCGCTGCCGTCGATCGTCTGCGCCGCGCCGCTCGCAACATCCACCACGTACAGCGTCATCGTCAAGTCGGCGTACGCGAGTTTCTTGCCGTCCGGCGACCACACCGGCGCGAATAGCCAGCCCTGCTCCGCGGCCGTCAAGACACGCGGCGGAACTTTGCCCGCGGCGTCGAGCAGCCCGATTTCCTGCTCGCCGGTCTCGTCCGTGATGACGGCGACGTGTTTGCCAGCGGGTGAAAACGCCGCCGCGCGCTCGCGCACGCCCGAGCTGTGCGTAAGCTGAATCACGCGCCCCGGCTTGGTCGGCGTGACCCACACTTCGCCGCGCGACGAAATCGTCAGCCGCTTCCCCTTGGCATCCAGGTCGTAGCTATCGAGCGTCTTGCTCGCGTCCTCGACGCGTGGGCGGCGCTGCACGCGGTCGGTCGGCAGCGTGATTTCGAGCGGACGGTGCGCGCCGGTCGCGAGGTCGAGCAACCACAGGTCACCGGCGTGCATGTAGACGATCCGGCCGCCATGCGCGTCTGGCCAGCGGACGTCGTACTCGTCGTGATAGGTATGTTGCTGCACGTCGCTGCCATCGGGCCAGCAGGAGTACACGTTCATGCGGTCGTCGCGATCGGAGGCGAAGTACACGCGACCACCCTGCCACATCGGGAACGAATCGGAGCCGGGCCAGTCGGTGAGCTTGCGAAATGCGCCCGCTGCCAGGTCAGCCAGCCAGATATCCTGGGCGGTCCCGCCCGTGTAGCGTTTCCACGTGCGAAACTCGTCGGCGAAGCGGTTGAACGCCAGGTAGCGGCCGTCCGGCGAAAACGCGGCCGTCGCGGCGACGCCGACGTTCACGAGCTCAGGCTGTCCGCCTTCGCGCGGGATTTCGAACAGGTTGTGGTTCTCCGTGCCCGAGTGGCGCTGCGAGCGGAAGACGATGGCAGCGCTGTCGGGCCGCCAGGCAATCACCTCGTCGGGACCGGGGTGGAAGGTGAGGCGGTGCGGCTCACCGCCGTCGGCGGGCATCACGTAGACATCGATGTTGCCCTGGTACTCGGCGCTGAACGCCAGCCACTGCCCATCCGGGCTGAAGCGGGCGAACATCTCGTTACCCTCGTGCGTGGTCAGGCGCGTCGCCGATCCGCCGGCGGTGGAAACGGCCCACAAATCGCCCTCGGCGGCGAAGACGATGCGTTCGCCGTGCAGCGTCGGAAAGCGGTAGTAGCCGACGACGCCGCCATGCGCGAGCGTGCCCAGTGTCGCCAGAGTCAACCCCAACGCGGCGCGGACACCCATGCAATACTCCTTCGGTTCGAGCCTGGTTGTGGAGCACAGACTATTAGTCTGTGTTGTGGAGCACAGACTATCAGTCTGTGCCGTGGAGCACAGACCATCAGTCTGTGCCGTGGAGCACAGACGATCCGTCTGTGTCGTGGAGCACAGACGATCCGTCTGTGTC
>CAYMXT010000180.1:0-8668 GCA_964394415.1 uncultured Planctomycetales bacterium | reverse complement strand
GCACGGTTTGCGCAGGAGTTCAAGAAGCCGACGGTACAGGTGTCGGACGCGGCCTTCGCGTTACTGGAAAGCTACAGTTGGCCCGGCAACGTGCGCGAGCTGCGTAACGTCGTCGAGCGGGCCGTGCTGCTGTGCCGCAACAATCTCGTCACGCCCGACGACCTGGTGCTGGCGCGCACCGAGAGTCAGGGCTGGGAATGGAACCTCGATCACATCACGCTGCCGCCGGACGGGTTTGATTTCGAGAAGCTCCGGCGGCTGGAGCGGCAGTTGCTCGAACAAGCGCTCGCGCGGACGAGCAACAACCAGACCCAGGCCGCGCGGCTGCTGAATCTCTCGCGCGACCGGCTGCGTTACCGGCTCCAGAAGCACGGGTTGCTGTAGAAACTGGCGCCGGCGCGCGGCGTCCGGGCCGCGGGATTCATCCCGCGCGCCTCAGGCCGATCAGCCTCCGGCGCGCAGCACGAATGTCGTGGCTCCGGGGCGGCCCGGTTCTTCGGGTTCGGCGCGCCGCGGCGTCGTGAACAACGCCCGGCGCTGGGGCGGGCGGGGGTGATCTTAACCAGTTTCTTGCGCCCGCCTTGCGCCCCCGTGGCACGAGCTTAACCCGCCGACGCCATCCTATGCGGCGTGTGATGTGGCAACGCGGTCTTGTGGAGACTCAAAATGACGCATTGGAGGCAGTCCGAATCAGGAAGTCCGGCACGGCGGCCGGCGGCGTTTACGCTCATCGAGTTGCTGGTGGTCGTGGCGATCATTGCCCTGCTGATCTCGATACTGCTGCCGTCGCTTTCGGCGGCCCGCAAGCAGGCCCAGGCCGTGAAGTGCGCGGCGAACCTGCGGCAGGTGGTCGTGGCAACGGCCAGCTACCTCGCTGAGAGCGGGGCGGTGTATCCGCCGTCGTACGTGTACGCGTCCGATCGGGTCGGCGGCTACAACTTGCACGCGCAGCCGGAAACGCCGGTCCACGGCTACCTGCACTGGTCGTGGTTCCTGTACAACCGCGGACAGGCCGGCGACGAAGCGTTCACGTGTCCAGGATTTCCGAAGGGCGGCGCGCCGCGCACGAACCCCGGACCAAATCCGGCGCACTGGGAGCCGGGGCAGCGCGACGTGGAAGGCGTGACGGGCGCCAATGAGGCGGGTTTGGAAGACCGACAGGCTCCGCGCGTGGCGTTCACCGGCAACGCGGCCATCTTCCCGCGCAACAAGTTCACTGTGGAACTCTCGCTGGGCCTGCGCGTAAACCGGCTGGTAAACGAAAGCGAAATCAAGAACCCGGGGCAGGTCATTCTGCTGACGGAACTCAACACCAATTGGCGGGTCTCGGCCAGCAACGAAGCGGGCGAGCAGTACTTGCTCGGAAAGGGACATCGGCCGGTCAATCCGTTCTGGAGTCTTTCGAGCGGCTCCGACGAGTATGCCCCGGCGCTGGCGACGGAGACGTTCACGTACACCGGCAACGACAGCTCCATGCTGCCGTACGGCCTGCTGCCGCCCAACGTCGCCAACGAGCAAGTCAACGCGGTCGGTACGCCGGGCCTGGCCGAGACGAACGCCGTCGGGCGTCACCACGGGAGCGGGGACAAGCTGGGCGGCAGCGTGAACTTCCTGTTCACGGATGGCCACGTCGTCCGCAAGACGATCCTGGAGACTCTGAAAGACCGTGAATGGGGCGAGAAGTACTACTCCCTGACCGGTAATACTAGGGTCATCGACCGCTACGGCGATATTCGGTAGACATCCCCGGGCGAGTGTTCGCCCGGACATTGAGCTAGTGGGTAGAGATTGGAGGACTTGGAATGCAGGCACGCTCTCGGTATGGCCTGACGCTGCTGCTGACCGTCGGCGGCGTCGCGGCCCTGGCACAGCCGGTGAATTACGAGAATCACCCGTACGCCGGCCCGGTCAACATCAGCGGCGCGACGCTCTTCCGCCCGTTCTTCGAGGCGCAGGCGTCGACCAACGACCACCTGGACGTCGACAACGACGGGTTCGCGGGGTATGACCCGAACACCTTCCCGTTCGTCGACCAGCTCGCCGCGTCGTTCATCCCGGGTCTGCCGCTCAACACCTTCTGGAGCGTGCAGTACCGCGGTGTCGGCTCGGTCAACGGCCTCGGCGAGTTCGTCACGTCGCAGCTCTGCGACCTGCTCAGCGGCTCGGTGCCTTCCGAGCTGGGGACGCTTAACCGCTACTCCTGGGCCATCGGCGGCGTGCGGCAGCTTGGCTCGTGGGCCGACTGCCTGACCGTCGCCGAGGGCGAGGAGTTCGGCTATCGCGGGGCCGACGGCAACTTCCAGAACGACAGCGGCACGCCGGTTTGCGTGGATGAGATTCACATCGGCATCCTGGACGTGCCCTCGAAGTGGGGCGTCGTCGCCGGCGACGAGCAGAACGCGCACTGGCACAAGGGTCCGACGCAGGACGGCTACGGCCAGAACCCGATTTTCTCGAGCACCGGCTGGGACAGCGCGCTCCAGAGCCTGACGCGCGACTGCGGCAGCGGCCCGGTCTCCCTGAATACCAACACCGACAACCCGGACCAGAGCACCATCTATGACAGCACCGTGGCGTGGGCGGCCATCGGCTACATCTCGAACCGCGGCGTCGCGCGGCCGGACCTCAACAACGACGGCGTCCAGGGCGACATGGCGCTCACCGACGTACGGCACCTGATGCTCACCGGCCGCACGATGTCCGGCGAGAACCTCGCCACCGCCACGCGCTCCGCCGGCTCCGGCACGCGCAATGGCATCATGAACACCAGCGGCATCGACCCGTCATGGGGTCGCGGCGACAACCTCGACGACGAGTGGGCCATCACCAACGCCGCCAATCTTGGCCCGAATCGGCGCATTTCCAACGCGGAAGGCTCGAGCGGCGTCGAGCGGGCCACGCAGGTCTCGCGTCTGGCGATCGGCTTCACCGGCTTGTTCGGCAACGAGCGGGCCATCTTCGACGCCACCGCCGGCCGCTACGAAGTGCTGAACATCCAGTTCGATGACCGCGGCGGCAGCGGCTACGTACGGCCGAGCATCACCAACGTCGTGCAGAACTGCGATCCCAACAACGCCTTCCAGCTCGGCGGACAGGTCACGTTCGTCACTCGCGGCGAAGTCTGGGAAGACGACCCGAATCGGCCGGAGTACATGGAGGACCGCGCCCCGGCCTTCTATCTCCGCAACATTCTCTACAGTATCGCCCAGGTCGAGGGCGCCCCGAGCAGCCCGGAAAACTACAACATGCCGGGCGAATACCTGGCCACGCGCTTCGCGCTAGAAGCCGGCGTAAGCTGCCTGCCGACCCCGGACAACCCGACGCAGTTCGTAGCGAATCCGAACCTGAACGTCCCGCTCCAGAACTTCATCATCAGCAACACGACGCAGGTGCTGCCCGCCTACGGCAGCAAGAACCCGGCGGGGCTCGTTCCGCGGCGGGCCACGACCTCCGAAGACCCGAACGTCACGCAGACCTGGCTGGACGGCACGCTGCCCACGCAGACCACCTACCGCTACAAGGGCAGCAACGGCTCATTCTACACGATCAACCGCGACGCCAAGCTCGGCGAGCGCAACCGCGTGACCGGCGATTTCAACCGCGACGGCCTGCGCAACCTGAACGACATCGCGGGCCTGATGGAAGCCTACGTCAGCCCGCTCGATTATGAGCAAGGCGACCCCGTCATGCCCGGCAGCGCCGGCGATCAGACCGGTGGCAACGTCGTCATCGTCCACATCATGGCGGACTTCGACGGCAGCGGGAACTTCGATGCGGCCGACGTGCGCTACTTTGCCGACGGCCTGGCTGTCGACCCCAGTGCGACGAATGGCAAGTACGGCGCCATCCTCAACCGCAAGCTCGGCTTCCAGCTCGTGGATACCAACTGGGCCATGCAGCCCGGCGGTGACGACAACTTCTTCGACACCGGACTGGCGACGCCGAAGATTTACGTCGCCGGCGATTCGGCCGGCGATGTGGCGGGCAACGTGAGCGCACCGGGCGCGGACCCGCGCGGGCATGACGGCGTCGTCAACGCCGCCGACATCGACTATGTCTATGCCCAGTTCAAGAACCCGCGCTTCGGCTGGAACAACACGCAGGCCGACTGGTTCAACCCGAATCAGGCGGTGTACTTCGACCTCAGCGCCGATATGACGGGGCCGGAAGTCGTGCTCGACGCCTGGAAACTCGTGGTGGACCAGCACGACGTGGATTACCTCGTCGAGGTCATCCTCGGGACCGACTACGGCGACGCCGACCTCGACGGCGACGTCGACGCCGCCGACCAGGCGATTGTCCAGGCGAACCTCGGTCAGCCCGGCGGCTGGGCCGATGGCAACTTCGATGGCGACGAGTTCGTCGATTCGGACGACCTGGCCCCGTTCGGCTGCCCCGGCGACGCCGACTGCGACGGCGATGTCGACTTCGACGACATCAACCCGTTCGTGGCCGCCCTGAGCGGCGCCACCCCGTGCAACCCCGTCAATGTGGACATCACCGGCGATGGCGTGATCGACTTTGACGACATCAACCCGTTCGTCGCGCTGTTGAGCGCTGGTGGTTCCTGTCCCTAGCCCCCGCGTCGCCTCCACATAGGAGCGGAGAGAAGCGCAGCCGACCGGCGTGCCAAACGCCGGTCGGCCTGTCGTTGAGGCCGGCGTTCGACACAGGCGCCGGCGCACGTGGGGCTCGGGCCTGACGCAAACGACCGATAATGGGGGTATTCGCTGCAAGCGGGGAGCCGTTCTGTTGCTCGCTCGCGAGCGCCGGCGGCGCGGCGTGCTGCGACAACTTCCCACGAGCGCCCGGCACCCGGTTTTGCTAGACTGGGGTAGCCGCCTTCGAGCCGTTGATCCGAACGCCGTTGGACGGCCTGCGTGCGTCGCCGCCTGGCCCTTGCCGCGCGGCGGCATAATTAGGAACGTCACGGAGCGCGAGTAAGAGGCCCGCGTTTCCCCGGTAACACATCTGTGCGCGCTGAGAAGCCTTGTTGCTCTTGAGGAGGCCAAAGGCGATGTTTCGAACCACCCTGGTTAGTCTCACTCTGTCCCTGCTGATTCTGGGCGGGCCCGCGCTGGCGAGCGACGACGAAGCCCGCGTGCGGTACGACGATCACAAGGTCGTGCGAACGGTCATCAGCTCGACCGACCAGCTCGCTAAGCTGCACGACCTCGGCGCGCGGCTGATGAGCTGCCACGAGGGACTGGGCGTCGTTGATTATCTCATCGCCCCCGGCCTTATGGACGACCTGCAAGCTACGAACATCCCGTTCCAGGTCATCAACGACAACATCCAGCGCGACATCGACGCCGAATACGCCCGGCTGGAAGCGCAGGGCGAGGTCAGCCCGCGCGACATCGCCTGGTTCAACGACTACAAGAACTACGACACCGTCAACGCCAAGCTCAGCCAGATGGTGGCCGACCGGCCCGACCTCGTCTCGATGTACAGCGTCGGCACGTCGCTCCAGGGCCGGCAGATTTATGGGATCAAGATTACCGGTCCCGGCACGAACAAGCCGGCGGTGCAGTTCAACGGCTGCCATCACGCCCGCGAGTGGATCACGGTCATGGTCCCCATGTGGATCGCCGACAAGCTGGTCTACTCGTACGACACCGATCCCACGCTCCATGCGCTCGTCGACGCCCTCGAGTGGTACATCATCCCGATCGTAAATCCGGACGGCTACGTGTACACCTGGCAGACCGATCGCCTGTGGCGCAAAAACCGGCGCCAGAACGCGGGCGGCTGCTACGGCGTGGACGACAACCGCAATTACTCGGTCGGTTTCGGCGGCGGCGGCTCCAGCGGCGACCCGTGCAGTGAAACCTACCGCGGCACCGCCGCGTTCTCCGAGCCCGAAACGCTGGCGATGAAGAATTTCACGCAAGCCCACCCGAACATCGTCACGTCGCACAGCTACCACAGCTACTCGCAGCTTGTGATGTCGCCGTACGGTTACACCAACACGCTGCCCGCCGACCATAGCACCTTCTATGAGATGGACGCCGCGATGGCCGCCGCGATCTACGCCGTCCACGGCGTGTCGTACAGCTACGGCCCGATCTACACGACGATCTACCAGGCCAGCGGCAACGACGTCGACTGGTACTACGACAGCGAGGGCATTTTCTCGTTCACGACCGAGCTGCGCGACACCGGGTATTACGGTTTTGAGTTGCCGCCCGAACAGATCATCCCGAACTGTGAGGAGATCTTCCCCGCCGTGCTGTACCAGGCCGACTGGGCCACCAGCCCGGTGAAAATCTCGCTTCCGCAGGGTCTGCCGACGCGGCTTGATCCGCTCACGCCGGTGAACGTGCCGGTACGGATCAAGGTCATCGGCGGCACGCTCGACCCCAACACGCCGCGGCTGTTCACCCGCATCGGGCTGGGCGGCAGTTTCGTGCCGGCCAACCTGACGCTGATCTCCGGCGACAACTGGCAGGCGACGCTACCGGCGACGCCCTGCGGCCAGACGCTGTACTACTACTTCACCGCCGCCAGCACCACCGGCATCGTCGGCTTCTCGCCGACGGATGCGCCGACCTCGACGTACTCCGTGGCGGCGATTCCGATCGTGGTGGTTTTGGATCAGCCGTTGGACGCGAGCCCCGGCTGGACCGTCGAGGGCTCCTGGGCCTTTGGCACACCGACGGGCCAGGGCAACGGCAACAAGGACCCCAACAGCGGCCACACCGGCACAAAGGTGTACGGCTACAACCTCAACGGCAACTACACGAACAACATGCCCGAGCGACAACTGACGACCACGACGATCAACTGCACCGGCAAGACCGGTCTGAAACTGTCGTACTGGCGCTGGCTCGGCGTGGAGCGGTCGCTCTACGATCACGCCTATATTCGCATCAGCAACAACGGCGGCGGTAACTGGACGACGGTCTGGCAGAACCCGGACACGAACGTCGATGACGGCGCGTGGGTCAACCACGAGGTCGATATTTCCGCCTACGCCGACAACCAGCCCAACGTCAAGCTGCGCTGGACCATGGGCACGACCGACGGCGGGCTGGTGTTCTGCGGCTGGAACATCGACGACATCAAGATCTGGGGTCCGGACCCCAACGGCTGCCCGGAAGTTCCGGGCGACATGAACTGCGACGGCGTCGTCAACTTTGACGACATCAACGCCTTCGTGTTGGCCCTCAGCGACCCCGGCGCCTACTACGCCGCGTACCCGACCTGCAACATCCTGAACGGCGATTTTGACAACGACGGCGTGGTCGATTTTGACGACATCAACGCGTTCGTCGCGTTGCTGAGCGCCTGAACAGCGCGGCCACCGTGAACTGTCGGCCGGCGGAGCGTGGCGTAGTCGGCGCCGCGCTCCGCACTCGGCCGTCGGCCGTCACCGCTCCGGCAGCGGATGCGTCAGCATGACCGCGGCGGGGATAACCGGGAACTGCATGCGCACGCGATACGCATCGAACCGGGACGCATCCCAACCCAAGCGCTCGAGCGCGTAGCGGACCAGATCGACGTAGCGCGGCACCTCCACAGCGCGCACGGCGTCCGGGCCACAGCCGAGGTACTGGACGCCCTCGTAGAGCGGAAGACGATCAGAGACTTGATAGTGTGCATCGAGCTCCCCGGCGAACAGCTCGCTGAACAGATCAAGCTGCGGCGTGATGCGACCGAACACGTCCCGGTGAATCAGAAGGTCGAAGAGCGCCGTCTCGCACGGCGTCCGCAGCCGGGCGCGCACCACGAAGAGCCACTCCCGGTCGTTACGCTGCCGCGGTCCGGCGCCGCGCGCCACCTCGCCGATCATGCAGGTGTGGGCCGCGGTGTTGCCGACCGGCGCCTCAGCCAATTCGTATTCGACGGCGCCGCGGGGGCCGCCGACCCGGCGGTATTCCGGCCAGGGCCGCGAGCAGAATTCCGTCATCAGCGGCAGTTCGTCAGCGCTGTGCCCGGATTCGAGGTTGCACCCCAGGGGTTCCCGGGGGAACGACGTGCGCAGCTCCCCCACGTCATTCACGCTGTACAGACGGGCGATGCGCCAAGGGACATTTGGACGGATGCGACGTAAGTCGACGTACCCGCGGACGATCGCGACATCCAGCAAGCCCGCGTGCGTGGACGGATGAACCAGGTACGTGTCGAGCTGGGTGGCGGCCTGCACCCCCAGCAGATAGCTGTTCGCCTGAAAGGCCTGCTTGCGGTGCTCCAGATCGGCACGCCCCGGGTCTTCCCGCACGTGCCCGGCCAGCATCATGCCCAGCGACTTGCGGTCGCCGGCGTGGATGCGCATCAACGCGTGGAAGTCCTGAAACGCCTTGCGGGCCTGCTCGACCGGTATCCGCGGCACGTGGCAGCGCGTGGCCGCCCGCAGAAAAATGTTGACGCCCGCCGCGCCGGGGACAAAGCGCGCCGCGGCGAACGGGTCGTGCCCGTCGATGAGCTTCGAGATTTTCCAAGCGAGCGTCCGGTCGATGTTGAGCGTGTCGGCGAGCTGCTTGGGACGCGCCCGGCCCGCGACGGGCAGCGACTCCAGCACGCCCGCGAACGCGCTCCGCAACCTGGCCATGACCTGGTCGGCGTGCGCCGCAAATGGAGGGTCGGACGGCGTCACCGCCGCTTGCCCACTCGTGGCCTCGGCGGAGTTTGTCTACGGCAAGACACCCGGCCTTTCCCTTGCCCT
>CAYMXT010000179.1:0-8705 GCA_964394415.1 uncultured Planctomycetales bacterium | reverse complement strand
AGGCGCTGTACGCGGCCGATGCGGACCTGGCGGCGGAGTTGGACGGCCTGCCGTTCGCGGACCTGCCGCCGCTGGAAGCGACCCGCGACGGACACCTCACCGTGCGCCTACCGGCCGACGACGGCAAGCCGGTTTACCTGCACAGCCGCTATCAGCCGGTGGAGGAAGCCGCGACGCTTATCGCGACGCAGTGCAAGAAGAAGGCTGACGGTGACGCCGACGGGGAAATGGGGAGCGTGTGTTTCCTCGTCGCCGGGCTGGGGTTGGGCTATCACGTTGCAGAATTGGAACGGAAGTTCTCCAAGCCGCTGCTGCTAATCGCGGAAGATGATCTTGTGCTTATCAAGGCGGCCCTGTGCGTGAACGATCTCGCCGAGCCGATCCGACAACGCCGGGTCGCGTTCCTCACACAGCCGGACAAGTCCGCCGTCCACGACCGGCTGCGGCCGATCATGACCGCGGTCATGCTCGGGCTGCGGTTTGTGACGCTGCCGCACACGCAGCGCCGACACGCGGAGTTCTACCGGCAGATCAGCGGGCTGCTGCGGGATTTTGTCTCGTACGCGCGGCTCCAGGTGGTTTCCGTCGTGCGGAACGCCCGCCTCACCTGTCAGAACGCCGCGTACAACCTCGCCGCGTACGTGCGGCAGCCGGGCGTCGAAGTGCTCGAACGTCGGGCGGCGGGGTACCCCGCGATCATCGTCTCGGCCGGGCCGTCGTTGGCGCGGAACATCGACCAACTCGTCGAGCTGCGCGACCGGGCGGTGATCATCGCCGTCCAGACCGTGCTCAAGACGCTGCTGGCGCGCGGCATCCGGCCGCACTTTGTCACCAGCTTGGACTATCACGAGATTTCCGCGGAGTTTTTCCGCGGCGTCGCCGACTTCGGCGAGACGATCCTCGTCGCGGAGCCGAAGGTCACGTGGCACGTGCTCGATGCGTTCGGCGGGCGGACGCATCTGCTGCACAATGGGTTCGTCGATGACCTGCTGCGCGAGGACGCCCCGCCGCGGGCGAGCCTGCGGGCGGGCAGCACCGTCGCCCATCTCGCGTTCTATTTGGCGGAGCATCTGGGCTGCGATCCGGTGCTGCTCGTGGGGCAGGACTTGTCGTTCACCGACGGACTGTACTATCCGCCGGGGATGCAGATCGAGCGCATCTGGGGGCCGGAGCTGGGCCGCTTCGTGACCGTCGAAATGCGGCAGTGGGAGCGGATCGTGCGGCATCGGTCGAGCCTCCGTAAAGTGCAGGACATCCACGGCCGCGACGTGTACACCGACGAGCAGATGTTTACCTACGCGGAGCAGTTTCAGTCGGACTTCCTGACCACCAAGACGCGCGTCATTCACGCGACCGAAGGCGGGATGCGGCTGGCGGGGACGGAGATCATGACGCTACGCGCGGCGGCGGATCAATTCTGCACGCGACGGCTGCCGGCGGACGCCTTCGCGCTGGACGAACCGCCGGCGGGTGTCGAGGTCTACCAGCGCGTTGAACGGCAACTGGAGCAGCGGTTGAGCGAAGTCCGCGACGTGCGCGAGATTGCGATCGCCACGCGCGACTTGCTGGAGCGGTTGGCGGGGCTGTTTGAGCGGCCCGCGGAGTTCAACCGCTTGGTGGGCGAAGTTGACCAGTTGCGGGCGCGGCTTCAGCGGAACGAGCGGACGTATGGCCTGGTCAGCCAGGTGTCGCAGCTCGCCGAGTTGCGCCGCATCCAGGCCGACCGCGCGATCCATGACGATGCGGACGAGACGATCGAATCCGCCCGGCGGCGCCTGCACCGCGACCGCGCCTATGTGTCCGCTTTTCTGGAGGGCTGTGATTACCTGGTGCAAATGCTCCCCGGGGCGCTGGAACGGGTGCGAGCGCGGCGGCCATGAAGATCGCCGGCGTGGTCTTTGCGGACTTCGTGGACGCGCCCGCGGGCGTGCCGTCGCGATTGACGGCTGACCTCGCGGGGCAGCCGGTTCTTGCCCGCACGCTGCGACGATTGCTCCGGGTCGAAGGGCTACACCGCCGCGCCCTCTTCGTGCGCCCGCGCGACCGCGACGCGGCAGGGGGGCTGCTGCAAGGGGCGGGGTTGGCGGAAGCGATCGAGCTGCTGCCGCTCGATACGTCGTCGCACAGCCGCCGGTTGCTGCTCGCGACGGCCCGCAAATGGAACCTGGAATCGTGGCGCGGCGGGCTGATGGGGGCGACGTGGTTTGACGAGTACGTCGACCCGCCGGCGGTCGCGCTGGCGCTTAACCACCTCGGTTCTGAGGCCGTCTTGTGCGTCGATGGCCACCAATCCGTGCTCGACCCCGCGCTTGCGACGGCGATGCTGAAGCACCACGAACGCCATCACGACGAGGCCGAGATGACGTTTACCCAGGCCCCGCCGGGGCTGGCGGGCCTGATCCTCCAAACCGCGGCTGTGCAGCAACTCATCGATCTGAACGTCCCGCTCGGCCTGCTGCTCTCCTATCGCCCGGAACTGGCCCAGACGGACCCGCTCATTCACGAGGCGTGCCACCACCTGCCGGCCGAGATTTCCCAGACGGCGGCGCGCTTTGTCGCGGACACCGGCCGCTCGCGCGAACTGCTTGCCCTGGCGCTTGCCGAGCTGGGCGAGCAGGCGGACGCCGGCGCGCTGTGCGCGTGGGCGCGGCAGCCTGGCCATTACCGAGCGGGTCCGCTGCCGGTCGAAGTCGAGCTGGAGCTGACCACGGCGGATCCGCTGCCGAACACCACGCTTCGGCCGCGCGGCGAGCTTGTGCCGCGGCGTGAACTGGCGGATCTCGATGCGGTTCGGCGTCTGGCCGCGGAACTCGCCGCGTATGACGACCGGCTGGTCGTGCTGGGCGGCCACGGCGACCCGCTTCAGCATCCGCAATTCGGCGAGGTCTGCCGCATTCTGCGTGAGGCCGGGGTCTATGGCCTGGGCGTCACGACGCCGCTCGTGAACCTCTCGGATGAGAACCTGGAAGCGCTCTTCGCCCAGCGCGTTGACGTGGTGGAAGTTCTGCTGGATGCACACAGCCCGGCGACCTACGCCCGGATCCACGGCGTCGACCGCTATGCACAGGTACACGCGAACGTTCTGCGAATCGAGGCTGCACGCCGGGAACGTGGACAGCCGCAGCCGATCGTCGCGTGCCGCCTGACCCGCTGCGCGGCCACAAACTCAGAGCTGGAACCGTTTTATGACGATTGGCTGCGCGAGACCGGCACGGCGCTGATTCGTGGGTACAACGACTACTGCGGCGTTCTGCCGGCCGACACGTTGTTATCGGCGACGTCGCCGTTACGGGAGCCCTGTCGGCGACTGCGCACGCGGCTTGCTCTCTGGGCAGACGGGGTGGTGCCGACTTGTTACCAGGACATCCGCGGCGGCGGCGTCATTGGCGGCTGGACGACCGAACAGTTGGCCGCGGTATGGGCGGGCCGGCCGCTGGCTGACCTGCGGGCGGCGCATATCGCGTTGGACCTGGGAGCGCTCCCGCTTTGCCGGCGATGTACCGAGTGGGGACGGCCGTGAACCAGCCGGCGACGGCGTTAATTAAATCTAATCCGCAAAACGGTCGCCCTTGTTCAGGAAAGTTCAGCAATACTATTGCAATTCGTGCGCTTGGTCGATAAGATTACCAGTGAAGTGTGATGGCTGAGCGCGCTTCGTGAAATGCCATCGTTTCACTCATCCGCCTCATACGCGTCATTCTCAGCCGACATCGCAGCTTCCCAAAGGCGAGACGTGCGAAACCGCGCACGACGCCCCCGCTGAGTTTTCGCGCGGGCGTGGATGAGGTGAGTAGGCATGGCTGACACGATCAAGTGCGTCTGTTCGCACTGTGGCACCAAGTACCGGCTCCCGGTCGAGGCTCAGGGTCGGGCGGCGCGCTGCAAGCGGTGTGGCGAGAAGTTCGAGGTGCCGCGGCTCCAAAGCCTCGAAGACAGCATCCTGACCTGGCTGAACTCGCCCGACGAGGAGGAAGAGGCTCCCGCACAGCCGCGCATTATCAGTATGCCGACGGCTGAGAACCCCAACGAGGGGAGCATCGCGGGGCGCCGGCTGCGGGGCACCATTCGCTTGAAGACCAACACACCGAAAGAAGAGACCGCCTAACAGACGCGCTCGTCGGGCGAATGTGATACACGCGCATCAGTAGGGTGGGTCATGCGGGATCACGCCGGCTTCCAGTCGACGATCTTCAGCTCAGCTTTGCGCTGGCCGTTCCATTCATTGATGAGGGGTTCAAAGGCGACGCGCAGCCGGCGGTGCTGGTTCAGCTCCTCCGCCTGGGCTCCGAACTGAAATGCGATCGCCTTGCGGTAGGCGTTCTCCTGGCGGACGGTGAACTGGAGATGCACGCCGTTGGGGCCGCAGACACGCGGCGAGTCAACCAGGTCGACGACCTGCGTCGCCAGCCGCGGGCGGGGGTTACCAGTACCGAACGGGGCCATGCGCTGGATCGCATCGACCAACTCGGCCGTCAGCTCGTGCAGCGGGACTTCGGCGTCGAGCTGCACACGCGGGTGCAGATCGGCGGGGGTCAGGCGGCGAGCCGCTTCGGCCTGAAACGCGGTGGTGAAGCCCTCCACCTCGTCGGTGCGCAAACGGACACCCGCCGCCATCGCGTGTCCTCCATAGCTCTCCAGGTGTGAGGAACAGCGCTCGAGAACTTCGTGCAGCGGAAAATGCCGCACGCTGCGCCCGGAGCCTTGGCCGCGGCCGTCTTCGAGCGCGATGAGGACGGTGGGGCGGCGAAAGCGATCGACGAGGCGGGCGGCGACGATGCCGATGACGCCCGCGTGCCACGCCGGGCTGGCCAGCACGATGCCCCGGCAGCCGTCGCGATGAAAATCCCGCTGTATCACGAGCGCTTCGGCCTCTCGCAGGATGGCACGCTCGACTTCCTGCCGGCGACGATTCTCCGTGTCGAGCGTGGCGGCGATTTCCGCGGCGCGCCCGGCGTCGGCACGGGTAAACAGCTCTACCGCCAACCGGGCATGTCCCAGGCGCCCGACCGCGTTCAAACGCGGGGCGAGCACGAAGCCAACATCGTAGTCGTCGTACGCCCGCTTGGCGGTGAGGCGCGTGACGTCGAGGAGCGCCCGCAGACCGGGGTTCTTGCTGTCCTTGAGGTGCCGCAGACCGAAACTCGCGATGATGCGGTTCTCAGCGGTGAGCGGCACCACGTCGGCGATCAGGCCGAGGGCCGCAAATGTGGTCGCGTCCAGCAGTGGTTCACGAAACTCGGGGGCCACGCGCTCGCCGCCGCTCAGCTCGCGCGCCAACGCCCACGCGATCTTCAGGGCCACGCCGGCGCCGGACAGATTGGGGTTGGCGCTCGCGCCGCACGCGGTTGGATGCACGAGCACCGCGGCGTCGGGCAGGTCGGCGTGCGGCTGGTGATGGTCGGTGATGATGACATCCAGCCCCAGCGCCTTGGCGCGGGCCGCTTCGGCGACGGCGGTGATGCCGCAGTCCACGGTGACGAGCACCTGCGCCCCCTCGGTGGCCAGCCGTTCGACGGCCTCCGCGTTCAGGCCGTAGCCCTCTTCCAGGCGGCTGGGGATGTAGTAGCTCACATCCGCGCCGGCCAGCCTGAGCACCTGCCACAGAATCGCCGTGCCCGTCACGCCGTCCACGTCGTAGTCGCCGTAGATGACGATCTTGCGACGCGCGCGGACGGCATCGAGCAACCGCCGGGCCGCGGGTACTGCGCCGGGCAGCGCGTCGGGCGGCAGGAGGGCCTTGAAGTCAGGAGCGAGGAACGGCTGGATTTCGGCGGCTGACTGCACGCCGCGGTTGAGCAAGAGCTGGGCCAGGACCGGCGGAATGCCGGCGGCACTGACCAACGACTCACGTTCGGGGTGGGGGGGCGCGATGATCCACTCGCGCTCAGCGTGGCGGGTGATGGTGCTGCTCTGCACGACGCGGCGCGTCCTTTCGTCAAACGGCGACGTGGTTCACGTACCGAAAACCGCAGAGACGCAAAGAGCGCAGAGACCGCAGAGAATGAGCAGGAAGTTGGAGCGGAGTTTCGCACACGCAACCGCAACGCAACCGCGGCCAGCGCGAATAACCGGACTCAGTGCGCTGCATTCAAATCCTCTTTGTCTTCTCTGCGATCTCTGCGCTCTCTGCGTCTCTGTGGTTTCCAGAGTCGGAGTGCTACCGCCAGTCAAGGAATCGTTGCAGCAGCACGCCGTAGCGCTGCGTCAGCTCCGGCGTGATCTGCGTCGGGTTGGTCCAGACGCCGAGATCGAGGGCGGTGTGGATCCAACTCTTGCCCAACGGGCGCGCGGCGTACGCCTCGATGGCGGCGCGCATCATCGCATGCGCGTTGTCGGTGGCCTCCTTCAGGTGCCCGCTGATTTCCTTGAGCAGGGCCTTGCGGTCTTTGCCGGGCTCGTGCGGCTTCCAGCAGTCGTAGTCGGTGACCAGGGCGACGAGCGCGTACGCGATTTCGGCTTCGCGGGCCAGCTTCGCCTCGGGCATCACCGTCATGCCGATCAGGTCGCCGCCCCAGGCGCGGTGCATGTGCGACTCGGCGACGGTACTGAACGCCGGGCCTTCCATGCAGACGTAGGTCGCCTTGTCATGCACGCGGGTCTGAATCTCCTTCGCACACCGCACCAGCAAATCGCGAAGCTGCGGGCAGAACGGCTCCGCGAACTCGACGTGGACCGCGAGACCCTCGTCGAAAAACGTCGGGATGCGGCGGTAGGTCCGGTCGATCACCTGGTGCGGGATGACCAGCTCGCGCGGGCGAAACTCGTCGCGGAGCGAGCCGACGGCTCCGCTCGCGATGATGTGCGTGACGCCGACGGCCTTCAGGGCGTAGATGTTCGCGCGGTAGGGGACCTGTGACGGGCTGAGCGTGTGACCTTCGCCGTGGCGCGCGAGCAGGGCGACGTGCAGCCCGTGCCATTCGACGATGCGGATGGGGCCGCTGGGTTCGCCGAAGGGTGTGGGGACGTTGTAGACGTTGCCGCCGGTGATGCCGAACAGCTCTTCGCCCAGTCCGGTCCCGCCAATGACGCCGATCATAGACTCCTCTCCGCGGGGTGCGCCGCCGCCATCGCCGCGCCGGGCGGCATTATAGCGGCGGCGTGGCAAAGCGCGGGGGGCGGCTTACAATCCGCGACCTGAATCACCGTGCGCGATTCGACAGCCCGGATCCGAGCCGACCGCGCCAGCGGTCGCAAGTATGTCCGCGAGCTTGCGCTCGCGGCTCGGACGGGCGCCGCCCATTTGCGCACGTCCATCTAGAGCGGATGTCCGAACCCCCCACGCAAGTGGTGGGACGACGGGCTGTGTGGCCCCGTCCCGGCGCGCCGGGACGTGCGGGGTTCTGATTGGCGCTCCAAGCGGTGCAATCCTCCGAGCGGAGTCTGCGATGGCCGAACAGCGGGTCGAAGAGCAAGTAGCGGCGTTTCGCGGCGATTTTCAGCGGCTGCGTGACGAGGTCGGCAAGCTGATCGTGGGGCAGGGGGAGATCGTCGAGGGCGTGCTGACGTGTGTCTTCGCGGGCGGCCACGCGCTGCTCGAGGGCGTGCCGGGTCTGGGCAAGACGCTGCTGATCCGCACGTTGTCCCAGGCCCTGAGCCTCGACTTCGCCCGCATTCAGTTCACGCCGGACCTGATGCCCGCGGACATCATCGGCACGAACATCATCACCGAGGATCCCCAGACCGGGCGGCGGCATTTCGAGTTTCAACGCGGGCCGCTGTTTGCACAGATGATCCTGGCCGACGAAATCAACCGCGCGACGCCGAAGACCCAGTCGGCGCTGCTCGAAGCGATGCAGGAACACACCATCACGTCCGGCGGGGTGAAGCACACGCTCAAGGAGCCGTTCTTCGTCCTGGCCACGCAGAACCCGATCGAGCAGGAGGGGACCTATCCGCTGCCAGAGGCGCAGCTCGACCGCTTCTTCTTCAAGCTGCTGGTCGGCTATTCCGATCGCGCGGAGCTGAAAACCATCCTTGACCGCACGACGGCGGGATACCAGCCGGACATCAAGCCCGTGCTGACCGGCGACCAGATCATCGCGGGTCAGACGCTGGTGCGGCGCGTGGTCATCGCCCCGCACGTCCAGGACTACGCGATCCGGCTGGTGCTGGCGACGCACCCGAACGGGGCGTTTGCGACGCCGATGGTGAACAAATACGTCCGCTGGGGGTCGAGTCCGCGCGTGGAGCAGGCCCTGGCGCTGGCGGGCAAGATTTTCGCCGTGCTGGCGGGGCGGTACAACGTGAGCTTCGACGATGTCGCCCACGCGGCGTTGCCGGCGTTGCGGCACCGCCTGCTGCTAAACTTCGAGGGCGAGGCGGAGGGGCTGAGCACGGATGCGGTGTTGAACGACCTGCTTGGGCAGGTTCCGACCGCCGCGGAGCAGGCGGCGTAACGCAGGGGATGATCGGAATTCAAGGACGAGCCGCAGGTCGGGCGGCGAGCCTGACCTGCGGCCGCGCATCGCGAAAGGTGGATGCGGGGACTTACGGCGAGGCTTCAGTCACAACTACGTTGTCGAGGTAGGCCGTGTCATAGCCCGCAAACTCCGCCCGAATGAGAAGGGCGCTCAGGTTGGTCAGGACGGCCTGAAACTCGGCTTCGGTTGACGCCGGGCCATTCGGGTACTTAGTCCAGTCCGCGTTGGGGAGGAACTGCACGGCAAAAGTCTGCCAGCAATAAAGGGGACACAATAAAGGGGACA
>CAYMXT010000178.1:0-8757 GCA_964394415.1 uncultured Planctomycetales bacterium | reverse complement strand
CCGGGTCCATCGCCGGCGGCGCATTGAACCACTTGATGAACCGGGACATTTCTGCTTCGAGCCTGTCCGCCTCCGGCGCCTCGAAATGCACCTTCTCCCGGCCCATCGGCCCGGAGACGACCTGCATCGCGCCCGCTTCCTTCTTCCGCCACGCACCGACGGTGATCCGGTTCATCCCCGAGCGGCCGGTCGGGAAGAGCGAAGCGTGCCAGTCGAAAAGCCGCCTCTTCGTCAGCGGCTTCTCGAAGTGCCGTGTGCCGTCGAGCATCATTTCTACGACGCCCTCGACATCCCGGCCCGCCTTCGGCAGCCCAGCCACGTCGAGTCCCAGCCGCCGCGCGATCGAGGAGCGGACTTCGTCGGGATTCAGCTTCTCGCCCTCGATGGCCGAGGACTTGACGACGTCGCTGGTCAAGACGGCAAGGCTCGCTTCCGCCCGCAGGTCGAACCCCAGGGCCTCCATCTTGCCCAGCAGCCGGCCCTGCTTGTGCCGCACGGCCGCCAGTGAGCCGGCGAGCGTTTCGCCGTCCCAGGTGAACTCCGGCCAGCCGGGTTTCTCGTGGATGTACGCCATGGTTCTCCGCATATCGTGCGGTGATTGTACCACCCATTCGCCGCAAGGGCAAGTTATTTGCCGCATGATGTGCGGTGAATAAAGCGCCTATTCGCCGCAAGGCAGGAACACCCCTTGACCGGGTTGATGGAGCGGGAGACGCGGCCCCTCTCCCGCTCCAAGCCTCACCCTCTACCCCCCGCGAGCAGGTTCCCGCAGGCAATGCCGATAGACGGCTCCCGCCGTGACGCGGATCAGCGTCCGTGACCTGTCGGCCTTGCCAGCCGTCCCGATGGCCCGATGGGGTCGTAGCGCGCGATCCTTGTAACGGACTCCGCTCACGGACAGTTGTCCGGACGATCAGACGAGCCGCTCCCTCGCAACGTCGACAATCCAGCGGAGCACGGCAGGCTCGGGGAGAATGGCGTCGCGATGGTACACCACGCGCTCGGGCTGGCTCGTACGCGAGATCGCGCCGCCGATGATCCTGTCCTGGAACATTTCGTCATAGGCGACAAGCATCGGCAGAACGACGACGCGGTCCATCCCTTGATCGAACAGGCGGTCCACGGCCTCGACGACCGGTTCCTGTGCGTAACGCACAACGTGCCCGCACCACGCGTGGGTCGCTGTATCGAATCCCAGATCCCCGCGCGCCCGTTCGCACAATCCGGCGAAGAGCGATTCCCACTCGGCGCTATGCTCCTCGCTTCCGTATCCGACGAGCACCACGCCCAATCGCTCATGTGCCGCCCGCGCCACTTGATCGCGCAACCTTCGTTCCATACTGATCCGCGCGATTCCGGGAAAGTCCAGCAGTGGGGCGAAGTCGACATCCGCACGCGCGTCGTAAACCTCGATCCGTTCGCGCGCGAGCTCGGCCAGATGGGCCTCATCGGTGTCTTGGCCGCAGATCGCGGGGATGTCGCGCGACGAATGATTACTGACGGTGAGGAGCAACGGCACAACGAGCACGCGCTTGGCGCCGGCGGCGTCCAACGCACGCAACTGTGATGCGATGGACGGTTCCGTGTATTCCATGAAAGCGGTGCGAACGCCGGCGACTGCGGGCAGCTTCAGCAGCTCATGACTTACCTGTGAGTGCACGTCGTGAAACATGCCTCGCCACGCGGGCGAGTGAGACCCGTGACACACGAGCAGCACGGCTGTGCCATCGCGCGGCGGCGGCGCGTCGCCGTCATGGTGCGCCGTCGGCATCTCGCTGGACGCGTGCGTCGAATCGAGCGACGAGCTCAGGACGCACGCCGCGTGCAGTTCGCCGCAGATGTCAATCATCGCGGCGAACGTCGCCTCCGCCGCGAGGATGATGCGTTCCTGGGTTGCGGCGTCAAAATCGAGCGCATCGAGCGCGTTCTTCCACCGACTCCAGACCTGGCGGACATGGGTGCCGTGCGGATTGATGAACCGCGTGCCACGCTCGTCGATCCAGCCGTGCGCCTCACGCAGACGTTTGGCGATAACGCTGCCGCCGTTCGTGGAGCCTTCCAGCACGTAGAAAACGCCGAGCAGCGCCGGCGGGTCCGACAGCCCGGTCCGGGCGACCATCTCGCCGAACCGGCGGGTGGCGGGCAGGGGGAGCACTTCGTCGAGTTGAGCACGCAGGAACGCCAAGTCGTCGCGGAGGGCCGCTTCGTGTAAGTGCTGTTCGTGCACCAGCGCGCGGAAAGTGTCGGTGGTCGCAGCCTGGGCGCGCAGCAGCGGATCGAGGATGCCGTGGACGTGCAGCATCTGGCCGAGCATCGTGCGATAGGCCGAAAGCGAGGCGGACGGACCCGATAGTACCGCATGGAACGGGTGGTGCTCGGCCTCATCGTGCCGAGCCCGTGTGCGGGCCTTAAGGCACTGGGAGAGCGTCGTCCGCTCGGTCGCCGGCGCCGAGGCTTTCGTCGCCAGCGGCGTCGTCTCGGCCGGGTCGCTCGGGCGCACGAGTCGCGAAAGGGCATGAAACGGGCACCTCTTTGTTGGCATCGGTCTTCTCCTGATCATGGGCGGACGACCCGGCCTTGGATACGCCTCCTGCCACGAGCGCCGGCAGCACGCAGTAGAGGAGGATGCACTTGAGAGACGCGATCGTGAAAAAGCCGGCGACGCCCACAGCGCCGTACATGGCGCAGCGGCCGTAGATTCGGGACCGTCGCCAGAACATGAGGCGGTGGATAGGACACGAGGGTGCGGGCGTGTCGTCAGCAGATGTCTTCATGGATCGATCTCCGTGGAACGATCGGGCGCGGCGGCCCCGAACGGACCACCTGCGACACCCGCGGCATAGCGCTATATACCAAGCAAATGTTTGGCCTGTCAAACATCCGCAAGGATCGAAAATGTCGGTAAGACTACCGAGAAGGCGCATCTGCCAGCGGTGTCGTGATATAACAAATTGTTAGCACGTATGTTACGAATGAAACTAAAATCGGCTTCTCCGGCTTGACCTTGCAGCTAACTCTAAGGTGTAGACTTCCCGTGTCATGAGCCAAAGGCCAGCCCCAGACCGGTTGCTGACCATCGGCCAAGCGGCCGAGGCGGCCGGCGTGGCAGCGACGACGCTCCGTTATTACGAGCGCGAGGGCTTGCTTCGGCCGGCGCTGCGCACGGACGCGCGATATCGACTTTATGACGCAGACGCCATCGAGCGGCTGCGCTTCATCCGCGCCGCCCAAGCGGTCGGCTTCACGCTGGACGATATCCGGCTACTGCTGGAGCTGGATGGTGCCGACGCGAACGACTGTCGGTCCGAGGTGCAGCCCCTGATTGAGCGGCGCCTGGCCGACGTGAAGCAGCAGATGAACGATCTGAAACGCGTCCAGGCAGCGTTGGGGCGTGCCTTGGACAATTGCCGGCGCACGCAAGGAGAGTGCCCGGTGCTGAAAGAACTCAGCCCTACCAAGATTGGAAGGAGAATGTGATGCGCGGAGGATTTACCTTGGCCGCAGTCGCGTCTGCGGTGACGCTTCTGGCCATCGCCGCCTTCGGCGCGATGCGATTGGCCGCGACCTCGGCCGATCGGCCGGACTGCCCGGGCAAGACCGTCTGCCCGCAAACGGGGGCGCTGATCTGTCGGGACAAGTGTCCGACGGTCGATCCGGATCGACCCGACTGCCCGGGCCGCATCGAGTGCCCGCTCACCGGCGAGCTGGTCTGCGTGGACCGCTGCCCGCTGGGTAGCGACGGGAAGAAAGCCGACGGGACGCTCCCACCGTGCTGTCGCGGAGGGGAATAAGCGACACGGTACAGGCTGAGCGACGCCCGAAGATCACCGTCCTGTTCTTCCAGGGCTGTCCCAACCACCGTCCGACGGTCGAGATGGTCCGGGCGATTGTTTCGGAGCTTGGCCTGGACGCCGAGATTGAAGAGGTCGAGGTGACCAGCCCGAGCGACGTCGAGCGGCTGCGCTTCCTCGGTTCGCCGACGGTGCAGGTGGACGGTGTCGACATCGAACCGGCGGCGCGCAACCGCACGCATTACGCGATGTCCTGCCGGCTATACAGGAGGCCGAACGCGCTGTCGTCGCGCGAGCTGCCGCTGTCGGCGCTTGGCGTCGCCCACGATGGTCCGGCGGGCGAGCCGGCGCCACATTGCGAGGGTGCGTGACCGGCGCTGCACATCCGGTTTCAACGCCGGCTTCGTGATGGCCCATTTCCAAGCACCTCTGGGATCGGGGGATACGCACCGTGCCTGTTGGTGAATTCGCCGGCACGCCCGAGAATTGCATGTCCCCGCGGGAGCTGACCGGGCAGATGACGAGCCGCCGGCACGGGACGGCCCGGAAATCCGGCGGACGCCGCAGACCACGTGCAATTTTCCGCGCCCGCGGGGAATCTACGATCGTCGGAAGCGTGCCGGGCTCAGGGCCCGCGGCGAAATCGCGAGTGTGGAGCCGAGTTGAAGCAGAAGCGCGATAGTAAGGCGTTCCTGACGGAGTTGGAGCCGCTTCGGCACCAGCTTTATAGCTACGCGCGGCGGGCGCTCAACCGGCAGGAGGCGGTCGCGGACGCGCTTCAGGAGGTCGTACTGACGGCGTGGCGCGAGTATCCGCGGTTCGTGCCCGGGACGAACTTCCGGGCCTGGGTATTTCGGATCATGGCCAACACGGTGTTCAACTTCAACAAACGCGGCGCTCGCGAGCGAGTGGTTTCAGATGAATCCGCAATGCTCGACGTAGAGGCCGCGTTGGAGCACGAATCCGAGTGGGCAGCGCTGCTCGACGCCCCCGAGCGTCTACGAGAGCTGCTGGATGAGCGGCTCGTGCATGCCATTGATGCACTGGGCGAGCACGAGCGGCAGTGTTTTCTGCTGTGCCTCTTTCTGGGCTTTTCGTACAAGGAGGTCAGCGGGATGCTCGGGCTACCGCTCGGGACGGTCATGTCGCACATTCACCGCGCTCGCATGAAGCTCCGCGAGCGTCTGGCCGGTCTGGCCGTCGAGCGACGCTACGTTTCGGAGGGCCGCCCGTGAACTGCCGCGAAGCACGCCGCTGCCTCAGCCCGTACTTGGACTCCGAGCTGGACCCGACGACGACCTTTGCGATCAGCGAGCACCTGCGGGTCTGCGATGACTGCCGGCGGCGATTCGAAGCGGAACGCGGCGTGGACCAGGCGATCGTTTCGGAACTCGCGGTGGAAAAGATGCCTGACGAGCTTTGGCGCGAGATCGTTCATCCGCTGCGGGCACCGCGCTGGATTCGCTGGCGGCTGTACGTGCCGCTCGCCGCGGCGGCTGCGATCGCGCTGTGTGTCTGGGCCGGCTGGCCGTGGGGAATGGACTGGACGCGGGAGCGTATCGCGCCGCAACCGCACTGGGTGGTGCGGGAGTTTCTGGCGGAAACGAGCAACGGCCAGCCGTTTGCGTCAGCGGACGCCCAAACTGTCCCCGCCGGAATGACGATGCCGCTCAAGCCGTTCTCCGATCTGGTTGTGACGATCACGGGCGAGGCGGCGCGGCGGCACGCGGTGCAGCTTGTGCGGCTCGACACCGTCCGCGGCGCCGACGGCGCCGCGGTCGTTGAGGTTCGGCTGAACTGCTGCGGCGAGCCGGTGATCGTGCGGGCCGCGAAGCGCGACCAGCCGGGGCGGCTGCGCGAGTTCGTCGGGCTGGATGCCGCGCAGCTCGCGGCGCTGCCCAGCGCGGGAGATGGCAAGCGTCGCGTTTCCGTAGCAGAGCGCGAGGTGGGCGACTACGTCGTCGTGGCTGTGTCCCGGCACCCGATGAATCAGCTCCTCGGGGCGATGCGGGTGCAGTGACGGCCGGCGCCCGCGTCTCGCCCGCGTGCGGATTGTGGGTTTCCGGCCCGCAGAACGGTGTTTTGCGGGCGCGTGGAGAGTCGGCGTCTCGCCCGCATGGGTAGCGTCGGCGTCTCGCCGGCAAACTGAGAGGTCTGCAATGAGTTGCGGCTGTGATATGGAACACTCGGGTACGAGAAAGTCACTGAACCCCGCCACGGCACTCCTGCTCCTGGCCATCCCGCTTCTGGGCGGGTTCCTCTATCTTCGCTCCGCCGGACAACCCGCCGACGACAGGACGACGAACGCCGCCAGCCCACATGTTCACGCCGGCGCAGACACGACCGCGTGGAGTCGCCTCTCGGCAACGCGGCTCGACCGCACGCCGCTGCCGCTGGCCGGATTGGTCGGAAAGCCGGTGATCCTCGATTTCTGGGCGACTTGGTGCCCGCCCTGTCGGACGCAGCGCGACGTGCTGCACAAACTCGCTCGCGAGTACGGCGACCGGCTGCGGATCGTGGCCCTCTCGGTGGACGAGGACGAGGCGGCGCTTAAGCGCTACGTGGCCGAGCACCCCGGCGGCAGGCACGAGCTGCGCGCCACCCCGGAGCTGATCGAGCACTTCGGCGTGGAAGCGCTTCCGACGCTGGCGATCATCGACGCGACGGGGCGCGTGCAGCGCGTCTCGACAGGCCTGATGGATGCGGAGGTTCTGCGCCGGATTCTCAAGCCACTCCTGAACTGAATGAGCGGCTCGTGGGCAGGGCACGGATCGAAATGCAACGCTGACGGAGGCGTGAGCACTCCGTCGAAGGAGCTCTGTAGTGAGTACGGCAGTGCAAACCAGATCGGAGTTCACACGAAGCGATGGCGGTCCGCACGCCATGCAGTGCACGGAGGTCTGGGGCGGAAACACCGCGGCAGAGAGCGGGGTCTCGATGCCCGGCATGGATGCCTGGGTGTACAGCCAGCCGTATCAAGCGCAGGCGACGGGCGGAGACATCCACTACGTCTCGATGTGCGGCATGGGACGAATCGGCCGGTTCTTTCTCGCCGACGTGGCCGGTCACGGTACCGAGGTAAACGGTTATCGCGATCGAACTTCGCAGACTCATGCGACGATCGATCAATCGGCCGGACCAGACGCGGATCGCGCGCGGGCTGAACCGGGCCTTCACGCGTCTGAGCACGCAGGGATGTTTCGCCACAGCCGCAATTCTCACGTACTTTTCACCCACGGATCAGTTGCTGTGCTGCCTGGCCGGTCATCCGCGACCGCTCTGGTACCGCGCCGAATCGCGTCGTTGGGGACTTCTCGAACCGTCGGAGTCCGGCGACTACGCGTTCCAGGGCTTTCCGCTCGGCATCATCCATCCGACCGAGTATCGTCAATTCGCCGTCACGCTCGGTCGGGGCGACCTGATTGTGGTGTACACGGACGCACTGATCGAGGCCCACGCGCCGGGCGAAGATTTCCTCGGTGAAGCGGGATTGCTGGCCGTGGCGGAGACGACCTATTCGGGTGCGCCGGCACGATTCGGCCGCGATTTGATCGCCGCGGCGAATCGCACTGCGGGGGATACGGTCGCGACACGTGCCGATGACCTGACGTTGCTCGTGCTGCACCACAACGGCGCCGAGCCGCCCGCGGTGACCCTCGGACATCGGCTGCGAATGATGGCGAAGACGCTCGGCTTATGAGCCGAGATTCTCGGTGCTCCCCTCCACATTCCAGACAATTGTTCACAAGGCCCAAAGTTGCGGTCGTCGCACCAAACCGCGCCGTGACCCGATTTCGATGCCGATGCGATGAATCGAAGACGTTTCACGCAATTTCGGGACACGCTGCGGAATCTACTTTGCAGCGCCGGCGATCGGTCGGACCGGCGGTGAGCCGACAACGACTTTCAGGAGCAAGCGATGAAACTGCGGACCGTTCGAGGCATGATCGCGGCGTGGGCAGTGGGCATGGGGGCGCTGGGCGCGGCCGGGGCGGCGGATCTGCCGGTCGCGATGGACGGCAAGTGCTCGGTGTGTCTGGTCAAAATGGACAAGGTGGTCGACGGGAAGGCGGAGTTCGCGTCGGAGTACGACGGCAAGAGCTACCGCTTCCCGTCGGCCGAGCAGAAGAAGATGTTCGACGCCGACCCGGCCAAGTTCGTGCCGGCGCTCGGCGGCGACTGCACCGTGTGCCTGGTCGAGATGGGTAAGCGCGTCGCCGGCAAGCCCGAGCACGCGCTGGTGCATAACGGGCGGCTGTACCTGTTCCCAGGACAGGAGCAGCTCGACATGTT
The DNA here is from genome assembly GCA_964394415.1 of uncultured Planctomycetales bacterium. GTDB lineage: Bacteria > Planctomycetota > Phycisphaerae > UBA1845 > Fen-1342 > JAGVEP01. The sequence continues at coordinate 673 of CAYMXT010000178.1, read as the reverse complement.
CAGGAAGAATCCGGCCAGGTACGCCGACGCCGACCTGGCGCTGGGCGGCAACTGTCCGGTCTGCCTGGTCATGATGAACAAGGTCGTCACGGGCGACCCGGCGTACGCGGTCGTGCACGACGGACAGCGCTACCTGTTCCCGGGCGCCGAGCAGAAGCAGATGTTCGAGAAGACTCCCGCTGCGTTCACCCCGGCGCTGGGCGGCGACTGTGTCGTATGCAAGGTGGAGCTGAACAAGGCCGTGCCGGGCGTGGCGGAGTTTCAGACCGTGCACAACGGGCGGTTGTACCTGTTCCCGGCGCAGGAGCAGCTCGACATATTCAAGAAGAACCCGGCCAAGTACGCCGACGCCGACCTGGCGCTGGGCGGGAAGTGCGCGGTCTGCAAAGTCGAGATGAAGAAGGACGTCCCTGGTAAATCGGAGTTCGCGGTCGACTACCAGGGTCAGCGCTATCTGTTCCCGGACGCGAAGACGCGCGACAGGTTCCTGGCCGACCCGGCGAAGTACGCGACGAGATGATGATTCGCGACACAACGAATGCGCCCGCGGCAAGGGCTGACTCCTCCCCTCTTGGCCGCGGGCGCTGCGCGCGCCGCTCGCGGAGACCGCGCGCGACTCGCTGAGCGCGGAGTTCCGACGCATGACACGCGGGTCGCGACTCACTTCCCGTTC
>CAYMXT010000177.1:0-8774 GCA_964394415.1 uncultured Planctomycetales bacterium | reverse complement strand
GAGTCGCCGCGCGAGGGGATGCAGGGCATCAGCCCGCGCTACATTCAGGACAAGGTGTCGAATTGCCTGGTGGGCGAACAGGCCCAGTCCGACCGCTGCATCAACCCGTTCATGGTGATGAACGAGCTGGAAACCGGCCTGAGTCACCACTCGCTGATTACGGACGAGGAGCAGAAGAAGCGCTACAAGGAGCTGCTCACGATCGTGCGCGAGGAATACGAGGACACGCTCAAGGCCGAGGTGCAGCGGGCCATCTCGGCGGACGAAGACGCCATTCAGCGGCTCTGTACCAACTACATCGAGAACGTGCGGGCCTACACGCAGCGCGAGAAGGTCCGCAACAAGTACACCGGCCGCGACGAGCCGCCGGACGAGCGCCTGATGCGCGCCATCGAGGAGAAGATCGACATCCCCGACAGCCGCAAGGACGACTTCCGGCAGGAGATCATGAACTACATCGGGGCACTGGCGCTCGATGGCAAGAAGTTCGAGTACAACACCAATGCCCGCTTGTACAAAGCTCTGGAGTTGAAGCTGTTTGAGGACTCGCGGGATACGATCAAACTGAAGAACGTGGTCTCCGGCGTCGTCGATGACGAGACGCAGGCCAAGATCGACGTGGTCAAGCAGCGGCTGATCAAGTTCTTCGGTTACAACGAGACCAGCGCGACGGACGTGCTGAACTACGTGGCGAGCATCTTCGCCCGCGGCGACGCCAAACGCGAGGATTAGGCAACGAGGCAACGAGGCGGCGCGTGGGCGACATGCTATGGCGGGTGAGATCCGGTCATTTCGAGATCTGGTGGCGTGGCAGAAGGCCATGAACCTCTGCCAACACGTCTACGCGGTCTCGCGAGGGTTTCCGCCGGACGAGCGGTTTGGGCTGATCGCCCAGATCCGCCGCGCGGCGGTTTCAGTCCCCTCGAATATCGCGGAAGGCTATGGCCGACACCGCACTCAGGATTATCTTCGCTTCCTGAACGTGGCGTTGGGGTCGCTGTGTGAGTTGGAGACGCAGTTGATCTTGGCCATCCGCTTGGAGTTCATCTGCACAGATGCGTCAACGTCCTGCATGGAGCTGCTCCGCGAAGTGGACCGTGTGCTTTGTGCGCTGATCCGTGCCGTCCGTGACAGCGCTGTGAAGGACGCCGCGCTATGAGCGCCGCGCGTATTGCAAGCATCCGGCTGATTTGCCTCGTTGCCCCGTTGCCTCGTTGCCTTGTTGCCTTGTTGCCTCGTTGCCTCGTTGCCTCGTTGCCTTGTTGCCTCGTTGCCTCGTTGCCTCGTTGCCTTGTTGCCTGACGAACCAAAATGAGCATCGAAGGCCCCCTCAAAATCGAAAAAGACCACCAGCGCTTCCGGCAGATCGTCAAGGGACGCATCCGCAAAGACCTGCGCAAGTTCCTGACGCGCGGCGAGCTGCTCGGCAAGGAGGGTAAGCACCTCGTCAGCATTCCCGTCCCGGGCATCGACCTGCCGCACTTCCGCTACGGCGACAACAACGACCAGGGCGTCGGCCAGGGTGAGGGCGAAGCGGGCCAAACCGTCGATGGCGATGCCAGCGGCCAGGGGCCCGGCGGACTCGAACCCGGCCAGCATGTCCTCGAGGTCGAGGTCTCGCTCGACGAGCTGGCGGACATCCTGGGTGAGGAGTTGCAGCTCCCACGGATCGAGCCGAAAGGCCACCACAACATCACCGCGACCAAGGAACGCTACAGCAGCATTCGCCAGAGCGGCCCGGAATCGCTCCGCCATTTCAAGCGGACGTTTCGACGGGCGCTGCGCCGCCTGATCATGTCCGGCGCGTGGGACCCCAACAACCCGAAGATGGTCTTCGAGCGTTCCGACAAACTCTATCGCAGTTGGAAGCCGGTCCGTAAGCCGCAGTCCAACGCCGTCATCGTCTACATGATGGACGTTTCCGGCTCGATGGGGCACGAACAGAAGGAGCTGGTGCGCCTGGAGGCGTTCTGGATCGACGCCTGGCTCCGCCGCAACTACGAGGGCATCGAGAGCCGTTACATCGTCCACGACGTGAACGCGAACGAGGTGGATCGCGAGACCTTCTTCCGCATCCGCGAGGACGGCGGCACCAAGATCTCGAGCGCGTTCAAATTCTGCCGCGAGCTGCTCGGCAAGCACTACGCCTCGGACGAGTGGAACACCTATCTCTTCCATTTCTCCGACGGCGACAATTCGTCCGAATCCGACTCGCGCGAATGCTGCCAGATCCTGCGCGAGCACCTGCTGCCGGGCGCCAACCAGTTCGGCTACTGTCAGGTCGCCAGCGCCTACGGCAGCGGCCATTTCATCAACGTCTTGCGGGAGCACCTGGGCAAGGAAGAGAAGGTCGTAACCAGCCGCGTGAACACGAAGGACGACATCTACGACAGCATTAAGGAGTTCTTTGCCAAGGGGCGCTAACGAAAGACGAGGGACTGCCCGGCGCCTCTCGCGATTCCCGGATGTGGAGGCTGTCCGGTAGCGGTTTCGCCGGGCGGGGCAGATAATCCGGGGGCGATGAGCACCCGTCCGTGCCCCAGGTCGCAATCCCGGTGCGCCGGGGCGGGGTGTCCGGAGCCGCGGGATTCACCCCCCGCGCCGCCGGCCCACCACCTGCGCGGTAGGTGCGGGCGACGGCGTTCATCGACGGTCGGGAATTGTCCCGCCGGCCCGGTGGTTCTCCCTGGGTGGAGTACCCCCGCGCCGGCAGCGCGTGCTTGATGGCCGACGCGAACCGCAAGTCGTTTGAACAGCTCGCGCTGCCGCACCTGGACGTGGTGTACCGCGTCGCGCGTCGGCTGGTGCGCGACGCCCACGAAGCCGAAGACCTGGTGCAGGAGACGTTTCTCAAAGCCTGCCGCGCGTTTGAGCGGTTCGAGCTGCGCGACATGGGCGTCCGGCCCTGGCTGTTGAAGATCCTGCACAATACGTACCTGAACCGCGCGACGCGCCAGGCCCGCGGCCCCAGGTCGACTGACCAGCAGACGCTCGACGAAACCCAGGCGGCCCCCGATTGCGGTCCGCCGGAGTTGGACTACGAGCAGCTCGACGACGAAGTCAAACAGGCCCTCGACACGCTTTCGCCGGAGTTTCGCGGCGTGCTGCTGCTTTGGGCGACGATGGAATTCAGTTATCAGGAGATTGCGGACATCCTGGACGTGCCGATCGGAACCGTGATGAGCCGGCTACACCGCGCCCGGCAACAGCTTGTGGCCCGGCTGGACGGCTTCGCCCGCGAGTATGGTTGGCTGAAAGCGAAGGAAACGCCATGACCCCCGGCGAGGTTCGAGAACATCTGGCCGCATACGCCGACGGGGAGTTGCCTGTGGAAGTGCGCACCGCGATCGAAGCGGCGCTCACCAGCACGCCGGAGCTGCGGGCGGAGGCGGAGTGCTGGCGGGCACTGCGTCGCGCCACTAATCGGATTGTCCAGAACGAGGTTGTTCCGCCGGAACTCGCGGAGCGGATTCGCGCGGGCCTGGCGGCGGGCGACGCGTCGCCGGCTGTACGGCGTCCTGGCCGAGTGTACCGGCTCGGCTTGGCGGGGCTGAGCGCCGCGGCGGTGCTGGTGCTCGCGCTGCTCATCTGGCCGCGCGGCGCGCAGGCCACGTCGCTCGACGTGCGCGGCCTGGCGAAGATCCACCGCACTTGCGCGCAGGAGCATCACCACGACGCGGTGGGCGTGCGCGGCTGTGCGCCGGGGATGGCGTGTCAGAAGATCAAGGCCCGCGCCGGGTTCGCGGGTGACGTGCCAGTCGTCACCGCGTGCGGGGAATACAACATGGAGGGGGCGTGTCAGTGCTCGCCGGCCCGCGGCGTGCGTGCGATTCACATATACTACCGCTCGAAGCAGGCGCCAGAGCGGGTGTTGTCGGTCTTCGCGGTCGAACGGGGCCTGGAGCTGGCGACCTCCGGCGGGCCGTGTCCGAACTGCAACTGTGGCCAGCGCAAATACCGCCGGGGAACCGACGCGGGCGTGACGCTGGTCGGCTGGCAACAGGGTGGGCGGAGCTACGTGCTGGTAGGGTCACTCACGGAGCTGGAGCTGGTGCGGCTGGCGGACCAGATGAAGCCGTAGCGGATCCGGAGCATCGGCTTCCAGCCGGTGCGCACCGGCGAGACGCCGATGCTCCCCGTCATCCCGGTGCGCACCGGCGAGACGCCAATGCTCCCCCCGTCGTCTGAGCGCGTCTCAGATCGCGCACTCCACCGAGGTCGGCGGCGCTGTGCTCACCAGCCGCACGTTTGGCGACGCCGTGGCTTGACGCGGCATGACCGCGTTGCGCGTAAAGTAGAAGAAGATCGCCGCGGCCAGAATGCCGGTAAGCGCGATGGCGTTCAGAAAGAAGCCCTTCCACGCCAATCCGGATTGGGTGTTGCGTCGCTGCCCGGCGCTATTCAGGCCGACGAAGAACCCGACGCTCCCCGTCAGGAGGCCGGCGAGGATGCCCAGGCCGATGAGCGGCTGGAACATGCTCTCCGCGTTGAACGTCATGTAAAACGTGGCGCCGTCGAAGTTTCGGCGCATCAGCACCGCGAGCGCGAGCAGGGCCAGCAGCCCGACCACGCCCAACGCGACGCTCAGCTTGGCTTGGTTTTCGTAGGTGTTCAGCCTGGATGCCACGGTCAGACCCCTCTCTTACCTTTCTTCTCGCGGTTCTCATGCCGGAACGGGCGGACTGGCCCGCATACCTTCCCCGATCGTCCGTCGGGGGTTGCTCGCTTTACCGGATGTATTGTATCGTGCCGTCAACGCCTGCCTACCGCTTGCGGGCACGAATCGACAGGCTCCAAAACCGCTCACGGAATCCTGCATGTCCCTCCCGCCCACCGCTGACCCGCCAACCCGACCGCTTTCCATCGGCGTCCTGATCTCCGGGGGTGGCTCGACGCTGGAGAACCTCATCCGGCGCATCGCCGACGGCCGGCTGCGGAACGCCGCCATCGGCGTGGTCATCAGCTCTCGCGCAACAGTACGTGGAGTTGAGATCGCGCACGCGGCGGGGCTGCCGGTGCGTGTGATTCGCCGACGGGATTTCGACGAAGCGTCGTTTTCCGCGACGATCACGTCCGCGCTAGACGCCGCCGGCGTCGGTTTGGTGGTACTGGCGGGGTTTCTCTGCTTCTGGCGGATTCCGCCGCACTACGCCGGTCGGGTGCTTAACATCCACCCGGCGCTGCTGCCGCGGTTCGGCGGGCGCGGGTTTTTCGGCCGACACGTCCATGAAGCGGTGCTCGCGGCGGGAGCGGCCGAGAGCGGCTGTACCGTTCACATCGCCGACAACGAGTATGACCACGGGCCGATCGTCGCGCAGGCGCGCGTGGCGGTCGTGCCGGGCGACACGCCCCAGACGCTGGCGGAGCGGGTCGGCGTGGCCGAGCGCGAGCTGTATCCACATGTAATTCAAGAGGTTGCGGACTGTGGGGTGGGGTGGTTGCGCGGCTTCTTGCGCAGCTCGCCGGCGCAGGTCAGTCCGTCGAATCCGCCGGCTGCGCAGTAGTCAGGTGGGTGACATCGACGGGCCGGTCGAACTCGATTCCAATCTCGTAGAGCGTGCCGGAGCCGACGACGTAGCGACAGCGGCGAACCTGGCCGGTCAGCCGGGGCATGGTCTCTGACGAGTCCGCGAACGCCACCCGGCAGCGCGTGCCGGGGTACGCGAACCGGCTGGTCAGCAGGCCGATGCCCTCGCGGCTGAGGTTGCGACCCGCCGCGGCGTGGCGCGTAGCGCGGCTGCTGCCGGAGGAAAGCTCAAGAACCACGTCCGTCGCCCGAAACGGTACGCGCGGCGAGAGCCGCACATCCAGTCCGCGCGGCGGCTTGGTGTCGTGGTCCAAGCGGTCGAGCCAATCTTGGATCGTGGCGGGGTTGGTACGCAGTCTCGTTTGAACGTCCATGACTGTGGGCGGCGCGCGCTCTCAGAACGCGACGCGCAAGCTAGCGCTTGCGCCACTCGCTTGCTAGCGCTGCGCGTTCTGAAGCGCGCGGTGCGTCCTGTCCAATATCGGCGAGTCCGGCGGCCAAGTTGACGGTTCGCGGTCGTGCAAGGTACAAACCGGCTTTCCGGCCGGGAAACCGCCCCGGGGGTGGAGTTGGTATGCGCATTCTCATCACGGGTTCGAGCGGACAGATCGGCACCAACGTCGGGCTGAAGCTGCTGGAACGCGGCGACCAGGTGGCCGGCATCGACCTGCGGCCCAACGCCTGGACTGACCGCATTCCCACGCGGGTCGCGAACCTAGCCGCCTGCGACGACGGCAAGCTGCCGGTCGAGGGCCGGTTCGATGCGGTCATCCACCTCGCCGCCCACGCCAAGGTCTTCGAACTGGTCGAGCAGCCGGAGCGGGCGATGGAAAACGTCACGCTCACCTTCCGCGTGCTCGAATTCTGCCGCCGGCACAACGTCCCGATCATCTTCGGCAGCTCGCGGGAGGTGTACGGCGACATCCACCGGCACGTGACCGAGGAATCGCAGGCGGATTTTGTCGTCGCCGAAAGCCCGTACAGCGCGTCCAAGATCTCCGGCGAGGCGTTCATCTATTCCTATGCCGAGTGCTACGACCTGCCGTACCTCGTGTTTCGGTTCAGCAACGTGTACGGACGGTACGACTGCGACCTCGAGCGGATGGAGCGCGTGATCCCGCTCTTCATCCGGCGGATCGCGCGCGGCGAGCCGATCGTGGTCTTCGGCCGCGAGAAAGTGCTCGATTTCACGTACATCGACGACTGCACGGAGGGCGTCCTGCGCGGCCTCGACGCGCTCGTGGCCCGGCGGGTGAACCACCAGACGATCAATCTTGCGTACGGACAGGGCGCGACACTGGTGGACCTGGTGAACCTGATCGCGCTGGCGCTTCAGAAGGAGCCGAACGCGCGCTACGAGCCCGCGCGGGCGGGCGAGGTGACGCGCTACGTCGCGGACATCAACAAGGCCCGCAGCCTGCTGGGCTACGAGCCGCAAACGCCGCTCAGCGGCGGCATCCCCAAGGCGATTCGCTGGCAGCGCGAACTGGGCGTGCTGTAACCCCGCGTCCGCGGTGCGGTATCATTCCGCGTTCCAGTCAGGAGGTGCCGCGATGGCCAGTCCGGCGTTGCAGCTAGATTACGCAAGTGTGCTCGACACGGCGGTGGGGGCGACGCACGGCCTGAGCGTCGCCGAGATCGACCGCGCCGCCGGGGCGGTCGCCGAGGTGGTTCAGCGCATCGAGCAGGAACGCGCGACGGGGCATCACCGCTATCGCGAGCTGCCCGGTGACCGGGCGATGCTTAAGACCGTGCAGGCGGCGGTGCGGCGCTACGCGGGGAGGTTCGAGAACCTCGTCGTGCTCGGCATCGGCGGTTCGGCGCTCGGCAATATCGCGCTTCAGACGGCGCTGAACCCGGCCTATTACAACCTCCTCAGCGGCCGCGCGGGGGCGCGGGCCGCTACGTGGAGCACAGACTATCAGTCTGTGCGTCGACGGTCACCCGCCACGACAGACAGGCGCGGGTCGACCGCTACCCGGCCGGTACAGAGCCCGGCCGCCCAACGACGTGGCCCGCGGCTGTTTGTGATGGACAACGTGGATCCGATGCAGATCGGCAATCTGCTCGACTTGCTCGGCCCGGCGCTGCGGCGCACGCTGTTCAACGTCATCAGCAAGTCCGGCGAGACCGCCGAGACCGCGGCCCAGTTCCTGATCGTGCAAGACCTCCTCGCCCGGCGGCTCGGCAAGAAGGCGCTCACGTCGAACATCGTCGTGACGACCGACCCGGAGTCCGGCACGCTGCACGACATCGTCGACGCCGTCGGCTATGACACGTTGCCCGTGCCCCCCGGCGTTGGCGGGCGGTTCTCGGTGCTCTCGGCAGTGGGGCTGTTCTCGGCCGGCCTGTGCGGAATGAAGATCGACAAGCTGCTGGCGGGGGCCGCGGCGATGGGCGAGCGTGTCAGCCTGCCCGACGTGCGCAAGAATCCCGCGGCGATGCTGGCGCTGCTGCTGCACGCGTTCTACGTTCGCGGCAAGCGGCTGCACGTCATGATGCCGTACAGTTACCAGCTCAAGGACCTGGCCGACTGGTATCGGCAGTTGTGGGCGGAGAGCCTGGGCAAGCAGCGCGACCGCGACGGTCAGCCCGTCATCGTCGGCCCGACGCCGATCAAGGCCCTGGGGGCGACCGATCAGCATTCGCAGGTCCAGCTCTACCGCGAAGGGCCGAACGACAAGGTGTTCATCTTCCTGGAGGTTGCGAAGTTCGCGCGCGACGTGCGGATTCCGCGGGTCGCCGGCACGCCGGCGGCCCTGCGCTACCTGGAGGGTCGGTCGCTCGGCGCGCTGCTGAATGCGGAGAAGCGGGCGACCGAGTTCGCGCTGGTCGCGAGTCAGCGGCCCTGCCTGACGCTGCGCTTCCCGGCGGTAACGGAGCACACGGTCGGCCAGTTCATTCTGCTCTGGGAGGCGGCCACGTCGATCGCCGGCGGCCTGCTGAATATCAACGCCTACGACCAGCCCGCGGTGCAGCTTGGCAAGGAATACACCTTTGCGCTGCTGGGCCGGCCGGGCTACGAAGCGCAGGCAGTGGAGCTACAGCGCTTCGCGCAGCGCGACGCGAGCTACGTGGTGTAGTGCGCATCCGAACCCCGGACGCAAGTCCGGGGCCGACGGCCGTGTGCGCTGCGGCGTGCCACTGGCCCGCCGACCCACCACTTGCGTGGTGGGTTCGGATAGCGACTCGTCCGAACCCCGGACGCAAGTCCGGGGCCGACGGCCGTGTGCGCTGCGGCGTGCCA
>CAYMXT010000176.1:0-8825 GCA_964394415.1 uncultured Planctomycetales bacterium | reverse complement strand
CTCGGTTTGCGGTACGAAGCGCAGCACTGGTGGGCCGGCGTCGGCTACGTCCTGGCCCTGCCCACCCGCCTCGCCGGCGGCGGACAAAGCGCGATTCCGCTGGGCGTTGACTACGGGCGCGGCGAGATCGAGCAAACGCAGCACATCCTCGCGCTGGGGCTGGGCTTCTCGTGGGGAGGCGCCCGATGAACGGCGGCGCAATACCACCCGCGCTGGAGAACCTGACGGCGCGCTGGCTGAAGCTCTGCGACGGGCTGATCCCCAGCGGCATCCGGGCGGGCGAACTGGGGCCGCACCACCGCGCCCAGGTCGTGGTGACCTTTGTCCTCACGATGTGGCCGTGGGCGCCGGTATTCGGTTTGTTCTACCACTTCGGCCTGGATGCGCCGCGCGCCGCGCTGCCCTGCTGGGCCGCCTGGTTCCTGGTGCCGGCGATTCTGTACTTGCTCCACCGCACGCGTTCAGTCCTGCTCGCCGGCCATGCGGCCGTCACCCTGTTGCTCGGCACGGTGACAGCGATCGCGTTTTCCACCGGCGGTGTGTCCGCGCCGTCGCTCCTCTGGGCGGCGAGCGTCCCCCTGCTGGCCGTCTGTATGACCGGCCGCCGCGCCGGCACGATCTGGACCGCGGTGGTGGCGTTGGAATTGGTCGCGTTCTACGTTGCGGAAGCTGGCGGTCTGCGCTTTCCGATTGGGTTGAGCGAGAGCCAGTTGGCGTTGCTGCGTGCGGCCGCGCTGCTCGGTCTGCTCGCGGTCGTGTGGTCATTATTGATGGTCTACGAGTCGCAGAAGCGCTGGGTGCAGCAGACGCTGCTAGGGCGTGAGGGCGAGCTGCGGAAGGCGAAGGACGCGGCTGAGTCTGCCAACCAGGCCAAGAGCGAGTTTCTGGCCAACATGAGCCATGAGATTCGGACGCCGATGACCGCCATTCTCGGCTATCTCGACCTGATCGCGGAGGACGAAGCGCTGGCGGGCGCGGCGGGCGGCGAGCGCGTGCGTGAACAGATCGGCGTTGTGCGGCGAAACGGGCACGCGCTGCTGGAGATCATCAACGACATCCTGGACTGGTCGAAGATCGAAGCCGGGCGGCAGGACGTGGAGTCGGTGCCCGTTTCGCCGTGGGAAGTCGTGGCCGAAGTCGAATCGCTGCTGCGCGTGCGCGCCCAGGCGAAGAAGCTGGCGTTCGAGGTGGAATGGGCCACGCCCGTGCCGGCGACGATCCGCACCGACCCGACGCGCGTGCGGCAGATTCTCGTCAATCTCGTCGCAAACGCGCTCAAGTTCACCGAACAAGGCGGGGTGCGCCTCTGCGTGCGCTTGCTCACGCCGCCGACCGTAGCCGCGCCGCAGCTCGATTTTGCCGTCATCGACACGGGCGTCGGCCTGACGCCCGACGAGCTGGCCCGGCTCTTCCGCCCGTTTACGCAGGCGGACACTTCCGTGCGGCGGCGTTTTGGCGGCACGGGCCTGGGCCTGGCCATCGGTCGCCGACTGGCCCGCCTGCTGGGCGGCGACATCACGGTCGAGAGCACGCCGGGCCGCGGCAGCACGTTTCGGCTCCGCATTCCGACCGGTTCCCTCGAAGGTGTGCCGCTGCACACGCCGGGCGACGACGAGGCGGCCGTGACTGCCGTGCGGCCCTCGGCCCCACGGGCCCCGTCGCCAACCCTGCGTGGGCGGCTGCTGCTCGCCGAGGACGGTCCGGACAACCAGCGGCTCATTGCCGCGGTGTTGCGGAAGGCTGGGGCGAACGTCACGGTGGTGGAGAATGGTCGGCTGGCCGTCCACGCGGCCCGCGCGGCGGACAGCGCCGGCGAACCGTTCAATGTCATTCTGATGGACATGCAGATGCCGGTGCTCGACGGGTACGAAGCGACCCGCGAGCTGCGGCGCGGCGGGTACACGCGACCGATCATCGCCCTCACGGCCCATGCCATGGCGCACGACCGCGCCAAGTGCCTCAGCGCGGGCTGCGACGACTACGCGCGCAAACCGATCGACCGCGCGGCGTTGCTTGAGCTACTGCGACGCTACCTGTCGGCGGAGTCGGCGTTGGCCGCAGCGACGCCGGGGAAATAGCGTCCGTCGGGGAGCATGGGCTTTCGGCGCCGTGCGGATGGGGAACGCACGGGCCAGAGGCCCATGCTCCCCAACGTGGGGGATGTCGCCTCGTTCCCCGGTGTGTGCTACGCCTTTCGGCGGGCGTAGTATTCCGCGTTCCGTTGAATGAAGTGCTGGAGCGCGTCGGGCAGGTCGTCCTCGTTGAAGATCGCATCGACCGGACATTCATCGACGCACAGGCCGCAGTCGATGCACGTCTCGGGGTCGATGTAGAGCATCTCCTCCGCGGCAAAGTCCGGCTCGTCCTTGCGGGGGTGGATGCAGTCCACCGGGCACACGTCCACGCACCCGGCGTCCTTGCAGCCGATGCAGGTCTCGGTGATGTAGTGCGGCAAGCGACTTCTCCTTCGCAGCCGGTTGCGGTCAAGCCAAGCAGGGGTTGCCCGACTAACATTCGGATTATAGATCGCCGCGCGGACCCGGCCATTCCGCCGGCCAGGAGCCCGTCATGCCCGCGAAACTGCGCTGGACGGATACCGAGGAGCTGGCGCTTCGGCTGCACGAGCAGTTCCCCGACACCGACCCTCTGAGTGTGCGCTTCACCGACCTGCACCAATGGGTCGTGCAGCTCGAGGGCTTCGGCGACGACCCCAAGGCCAGCAACGAAAAGAAGCTCGAAGCTATCCAAATGGCCTGGCTTGAGGAGCACCGCGCGACCGATAAGTAATGTGGCGGTACGCCGCGTGGGCCCGTGGTGGTGCCCGTGGCGCGTGTTATACTGAATGTTTGGCCGCGCGGGGCCGTGGCGGCCGTTGGCTTGGAGGAAGTGGCCGTGTTGCGTGTGACTCTCCTCGCGACCACCGTGCTCGCGTTGTTGCCGTACAGCCCGCTCGGCTGTCCGCCGACCGATTCGACGCTCGAGGATTACCTGCCGATCATTCGCGGCACATTGACCACGACTGCGAGCGCTTCGGTGGAGCGGGCGGGCGTGGGTGAGGTTATCACCCTCCAGGCGACTTCCGCCGCGGCGAGCGGCGACACGCACTTCAACTGGGTGCAGGTGGGGGGGCCGGGTGTCGCGCTGACCGCCGCTGACCAAGCCACCGCGACGATCAGCGCGCCGTCGCTGAAGACGGAGGAAACCCTCAGCTTCCTGGTCACGGCGCGCGACGACGGCGGCAATGTGGGCCGGGCGGGCGTGGACGTGGTGGTCACGGCCGATCCGAACTTCGGGCAGACCTCCGAGCGCCGGGGCTCGGACCGTCCGATCGCCAACGCGGGCGCGGACCAGTTGGTTTCCCCCAACACCGAGGTTCTGCTCGATGGCTCGCGCAGCTCGGGCACGTCGTTGACCTATCGCTGGCGGCAGGTGTCCGGCGACACGGTTGCCCTTTCGTCGGCGGAAACGGCGCAAACCCGCTTCACTACCCCGGCGTACAACACCGGCGGCACCAACACGCTGCTTTTTGAGCTGGCGGTGACGGACACCTACGGCCGAAGCATGACGGACCGCGTGCAGATCAAGATCAAGAACCCCGCCGCGGTGAACCCGAAAGTCAAGCTCACGACGACGAAGGGCGACATCGTCATCGAGCTGTACGAAGAGAAAGCTCCCATCACCGTCGCCAATTTCCTCGAATACACCGACACGAAGTTCTACAACGGCACGATTTTCCACCGCGTGATCCCGAACTTCGTGATCCAGGGCGGCGGGTTCATCTCGGACATGACGCAGAAGGAGACCAGCGACCCGATCAAGCTCGAGGCCGACAACGGGCTTTCCAACGTCCGCGGCACCGTCGCGATGGCCCGCACGAACGACCCGAACTCCGCCACGTCGCAGTTTTTTATCAACGTCTCCGACAACATCAAGGGCGGCAACGGCAAGGCCGACCTCGATCCGGGCGGCGTCTCCGCCGAGGGCTACTGCGTGTTCGGCCGCGTCGTCGAAGGCATGGACGTGGTCGATGCGATTGTCGCCGTCCCCACCGGCACGCGCGACAACATGCAGGACGTCCCCGTCGAGACCATTCTCATCAACTCCGCCCGTCGCGTCGAGGAGAGCAGTTCCACCGGGGGCACAACGCCCGGCGGCAGCAGCGGCGGCAGCTCGGGCGGGGGCTCGTCCGGCGGCTCCTCGGGCGGCTCCACCGGCGGCGGAAATCCGGGCATTGAGCCGGTGAACGACTTGGAATGAGCGCGGTTCGCGTGCCGTGAATCCTGCTCGGTTGAGCGCTGAAAGCGAGAGCGCACACCACTTTTCCTGGTAGGGAGGCATCGGGCGAGAGTCGCATTTCGTGGCGATTCGCCTTTCAGCCCGCCCGTTCTCCAAGAGCGAGATGGATCCTGTGAACGGCCCTACGGCGACCGCGGCGTGCGTGCCGTGTTTTGGCCGACTCAGCGCCGCGAAGCGTCCGCGAGCGAGCGGAGAGATGATGGGTGCGCGGAGGGGGCGCGGACGAAGATTGGAGGCGGGAGGAGTCGAACCTCCCTACCGGGTGCTTGTCGCCCGGCGACAGAGCGCGTGTGTAGCAAGCACGACACGCTCAGCCGCCTCCGGCCTCGACGCCGGGTGGGGCCCGCACGATCGCGTTGGCCCGCCTGGGGGTGGAGCCGTAGGCCGCGCCCGCCGGTGAGGACGGGTTCCGGCACGGGGTGCCGGGTGGGCCGACCCCACACTTGCGTGCGGGGTTCCGATGGCCCCGCACTTGCGTGCGGGGTTCGGATGCCCCGCACTGGCGTGCGGGGTTCGGATGGCCCCGCACTGGCGTGCGGGGTTCGGATAGGCTCCGATCGACGCGGGTGCGTCCAGCAGGCGGGACCAGGCGCGCGTCGAGCCTCGTGATCGACTTGTTCCGGCGGGGAGCGAGGCGAGAGGCCGCCGGTGAGCTTGATCTATCCGGGCCGCGCGCGATTCAAGCGGGCGCGGGCGGTCCGGCTACCGTCGGGTGATTCGACCGGGGTGAATCACGCGAGGGAGAAACCCTCCCCCATCCCCTCCCTAGAGTGGCGGGGGGTGGGGCGGCGGGGCCGATTTTGACGAGGTGGGTCGGCGAACTCGAATACGCGATACAGCTTTTCCGGTGAACCGATGCCTCCGAAGAGAGTGCAGAGTTGCGAGTAGCGAGTAGCGAGTTGATGCCTCGCGTTCGCAGCGTGGTTGTACGGCCGGGGCGAACGTCGCCGGGGCGCGGGGACCCGCGGCGCGCGGGCGGGACCCGTGGGGGGAGGATGCAACGTGATCGGCTGGTGGGCAAATGAAGGGGTGGGTTTTGGCGGGGAATGGCGGAGGGAGTTGGGAATAGCGAGGAGCGCGTAGCGAGTTGGAAACGTAAGGGACGGAGGCACGGAGGAGTTGCGAGTAGCGAGTAGCGAGTAGCGAATGGTGGGCGGCGTGGGGCCGTGGGGTGTCAGGGATTGGCCAGGGGGCGGGTCGTTCGGGGAGCGGACGTGGGGGCGCCGGGTGACGAGGGAACGGAGAGACAACTGCGTTTCCTTCGCGCTCTTGGCGCCGGAAAGCGGTGACTGTCCCTAGTTTACGCTCTAGTTTACGCTAGTCTACGACGCTGGAAAACGGTGACTGTCGCTAGTTTGCGAGTTTGCGCTAGTTTGCGGCCCGTGTCTCGGTGCGCCGGGATTCGCACGGGACGGAGGCCCATGCTCCCCACCCGGATACGCGGCGGTAATTCTGAGTCACTACAGTAGTTTGCGGTGCATGGGGAGAAGGTGGCCGACCCGCTCCGACGTCGGGGGAGAGCGGGTCCGCAATCGGTGCTACTCGTTTGTGAGCACCACCCGGTAGCGGGCGCGGTTCTCGCGCACCCTGCGCAGCGCCGCGTTTACCTCAGACAGCGGCAGCAACTCGCTCTGTGCGGCGAGGTTGTGTCGCGCGGCGAAGTCCAGCATCTCGCGCATCGTCGCGCGATTGCCGATCGCACTGCCGCGGATCGCCTTCTGCCCGACGATCAGCGACATGGGCGGGACGTTGAGCGCGCCCGGCGATGCGCCGACGATCCAAAGCGTGCCCTTGGGGGCCACGACGTTCAGCCAGGCGCTCCAGTCGAGCGGCACCGTCACGGTCGAAAGCAGCAGATCGACTGTCGCCGTGGCCCGCGCCATCTGCCCGGCGTCGGAGCTGACCACGAAGTGCCGCGCGCCGAACCGGCGGGCTTCGGCTTCCTTTGCCGGGGTCGTTGAAAACGCGGTGACCTCACAACCGAACGCGGCAGCGAAGCGGATTGCGAGGTGCCCCAGCCCGCCGACGCCGATGACGCCGACGCGGTCGGTGGGTCGAACGGTCGTCAGCGGTGTGTAGACCGTGATGCCGGCACACAGCAGCGGCGCGGCGGCGGCGGCCGGGAGCGCATCTGGAAGCGGATGGGCGAATCGTCCGTCGACGCGTATTGCGTCAGCGAACCCGCCATGATGGGCGACACAGGTCGCCTGGTGCGTGGGACAGTGGCGTTCGTCGCCGCGGATGCACGCCGCGCATTGGAGGCAGCTTGCGCATTGCCAGCCGACGCCGACGCGCGTGCCGAGAGCGAGGCTCGTGACCTGTTCGCCGCAGGCGCGGACAATCCCCACAATCTCGTGCCCGGGTACAAGCGGATAGTGGCTGACGCCCCAGTCGTTATCGATCAGGTGGATGTCACTGTGGCACAGGCCGCAGTGGGTGATGCCGATTTCCACGTCGAACGGGCCCAGCGGGGCGGGCTCGTAGCTGAAGGGGGTCAGCGTGGACCCCGCCTCGCGGGCCGCGTACGCGCGGATCGACATCGAGGCGAACTACTTGTTCGCGTCCGTCTTGGTCGGTTCGGCCTTCTTGGCCTCCGGCTTGGCTTCGGCCTTACCGTCGGGCTTCTTGGCTTCGGCCTTCTTCACTTCGGGCTTCTTCTCCTCGGCCTTGGCTTCGGGCTTCTTCGCGTCGGCCTTCTTGGTGTCACCCTTCGCGCAGCACGCCTTTTGGCAATTCGGGCCGCAGGTGGCCTGTTTGCACTCGGCGGTGTCGCCGCCGCGCTTCATCACGGCGGTCCATTCCTTGCCCTTGTCGCCGCCGGTGATCTTCATTTCCCCGCCGGGGCACTGGAGATGGGCGGCGTACTTGAATTCCTTGCCGTCATCGGACTTGAACGCCAGGGTCTTCGTGCCCTTGTCGTAGGTGTAGGTGCCCTTCCCGCAGACGCACTTGTCCGACCCCGGGGCCTGCGTGCAGGCCACGTACGTGCCGTCTTCGTTCAAACACAGGGCCTTGATGGGACATTGGCCCTTGGCCGTGTCCGGCGTAACGGACTGCACCGTCCACTTGCCGTTGATACCGCAGCCGGTCAGCGCGACCAGGACCGCCGAGAGGAACAGACCCTTCATCAATGTGCGCATGTTGTTCTCCAAGAACCGTTTCGTATTCCCAGTCTCACGGGACACAGGGGGGTATTATCGTCCGGTTGGCCAGGTGTGCAAGCGGACGAGGCACGGTCAGTCGCATGCATCGCAGCGTCAGGGGCTGCACCTACGCGCGGGGCGCAAACCGTGCGCGGTCACGGCGACGGTCAACCGATCCCAGGCTGTGGGCCAGTGTCCCGGCGCGGCGGGGGGGGTGGCACGTTTTCGGGTTTACGGAGCGATGGAACACGCCCGGCTGATGCGCGCGAGCGTTCGCGTGCGACCCAGTAACGCCAGCGTCTCCGAGATCTGCGGGCTGACCGCGCTGCCCATCACCGCCACCCGCAGCGGCTGGGCCACCTTGTTCAGCCCAAGCTGATGCTGCTCGGCGTAGCCGCGGATGGCCTCGTCCAGGCGCGCGGGGGACCAGTCGTCAATGGCCGCCAGCAGCGCTGGCAGGTCGCGCAGGACGCGCAGTCCCGCGCCGTCGCCCTTGAGCAGCCAGTCTTTGACGGCCTTGGGGTCATAACTGACGGACTCATCCGGCAGGAAGATTGCCCCGCATTTTCGTTCGAGGTCTGGAAACGTGCGGAAGCCGCGGCACAGCTCAAGCAACTTGGCCAACAGGGCATCATCCAGGTTCGTCAGCGGGCCCGGGTCGTTAACCGCGAGATAGTCGCGCAACCCCGCCAGCAGCCGGGCCGGCGGCGCGGCCTCGACCGCCGCGGTGTTGAACGCCAGCAGCTTGTCGCGGTCGAAGCGGGCGTTGGTCTTGCCGACCCGCGCGACGCTAAACGCCTGGCACAACTCGGCGAGGGTGAACTTCTCGCGTGCGTCGCCGGGGTTCCAGCCGAGCAGGGCGATGAAGTTAACCAGCACCTCCGGCAGGTAGCCGCTCTTGCGGAAATCGTGAATCTCGAT
The DNA here is from genome assembly GCA_964394415.1 of uncultured Planctomycetales bacterium. Taxonomy (GTDB): domain Bacteria; phylum Planctomycetota; class Phycisphaerae; order UBA1845; family Fen-1342; genus JAGVEP01. The sequence goes on along the minus strand of CAYMXT010000176.1, from coordinate 465 downwards.
CTCCGGCACGTGGACCGCGAGAGCTTTCGCGAGCCGGGCCAGGGCATCGCCGGGAAGCTGGGTATCGCCGCGCCGCCAGGTTTGCAGGAGCGCCGCGTCCGGCACGTCGGTCAACTCTTGCAGGCGGGTGTCGTCGAGCGACGCGGCCTTGGCGGCGTCGCGGACGACCTTGTCCTTCTCGCGCTTGCTCATCTTCGTGCCGGTCATGTTGAAGATGATGGGCAGATGGGCGAACGCGGGCGGGGTGTAACCGAACGCCTCCGCCAGCGCGATTTGCACCGGCGTGTTCATGAGGTGCTCCTGTCCGCGGAGCACGTGCGTGATCTGCATCGTGGCGTCATCGACCACGACCGCGAAGTTGTACATCGGCCAGCCGTCGCCCTTGACGATCACGGGGTCGCTCAGTTCGGCGGCGCCGATGGTCACGTCGCCGAGGATCTGGTCGGACACGACGAAGTCGCGTGC
>CAYMXT010000175.1:5963-9045 GCA_964394415.1 uncultured Planctomycetales bacterium | reverse complement strand
CTGCTGGCTTCGGATCCGAATCGCGGGGCCCTGGCCTTGGAGCTCGACGGTCTCGTTGCGTCCGGACACCCCGTGGCTCGCTTCGAGCTCGAGGACGCGACGCAGATCATCCAGGAGATGGCCGATGGCCGGGTCGGTGAACTTCTCGTGCGCCAACCGGCTCAACGTGGCCGATTGCCGCCCGCGCGCCGCCGCGCCGCCCGCGGGCATATAGGTGCTTTGGTCCCATCCCAACAGGGCATTGACGGAGTTGAGATCGTTGATTTCAAGGAGCCGCGTCTTGAGTTCTTGCAGTTTGATTTCCATGGTGTTTACCTTTCCTTTCCCGGTTCAGGTTTCCGCGCGCTTCAGGACGATCATCGTGAAATCGTCATACTGGGCCACGCCGCCGACAAATACTTGAACTGCGGCCACGATGGCGTCGGCGATGGCCTCGGCCGATTCGGCCCGATGGGCAACCAGCACCTCGGCCAGCCGCTCGCACCCGAACTCCTCGTCCGCCGCGTTCATCGCGTCGCTGACGCCGTCCGTGTAGAAGAGCACCACGGTGCGGTCGCCGCCGGGGGCGATGTGCTGGACCTCATAGCGTTCCCGCGGGTCAATGCCGAACGGGAGGCTGACACCATCGCTGACCAGGTCGAGGCGTGTACCGCGCCGGCAGAGGGGGGCGGGATGACCGGCGTTGATGAACGTGATCGCCCCGCTGCGCGTGTCCGCGCGGGCGAGCACGGCGGTGACAAAGACGTTGGGACCGGTGTTGTTGCACGCCAGGCGGTTCAGACGGGCCGCGACGTCCGGTAGCGGCGCGTCGCGGGTGAGTGCGACGCGCACCGCGGCCTGAAAGTTGGCCATCATCAGGGCGGCGGGCAGACCATGTCCGGTAACGTCGCCGATGACCAGCCCGACGCGCTCGTCGCCGAGGTCAAAGTAGTCGAAGTAATCGCCGCCGACCTCGTCGCAGGGTTCATTGTGTCCGACCAGCGTCAGTTGCCCGAGGCGCAGCGTGTCGGCCGGCAGAAGCTGGCGTTGGATTGCGCGGGCCTGCTCGAGTTCGAGCTTCAGCTTCTCCGACTCCAGGTAGGCTTGGAAGAGGCGCACGTTTTCCAGGCCCACGCCGACCTGTTGCGCGATCGCCGCGAAGAAGTCCACGTCTTCCGGGGTGTACGGGGCCTGCTTGGCGCTGCGGGTGATGCGGTCGCCGTACATGACGCCGAGGATGCGGTCGCGGTGCTGGATCGGAACGCAAAGGGCGGAGCAGATGGGAAAGCGGACCAGGCTGTCGGTCAGGTTGTTGAGCAGGTCGGTGGCGGGGTTGTTCACGACGGCCCGCTCGCCCGCCACAAGCGCGCGGTTGATCAGGCTGCGACTGACCTTGTAGGCCCCCGTCTCGTCACGCTGCACGTTGCGCGTGACGGGTAATTCCGGTTCGCCGCGCGGTGTCTTGAGGACGATGAGGGCGCGTTCGAACGCGAGCGCCTCACAGCAGGCGTCGAGCGCCTGTTCGAGGAGCTGTTTGGGTTCAAAGGCCCCGCCGATGCGCTCGGTGAGCTCGATGAGCAGGCCGAGCCGCTGCTGGTTGAGGTCGAGCTTGAGCTGGTGGTTTGAGGAGAAGTAGCGGGTGGAGTCGGCGACTTCGCCGGGGGACAGCTCATCCGGGGCGAAGCTCACGCCGGAGGCCGGGCCGGTCAGCGGCCGGGCGCCGACGAGGGTGAGCTCGTACTCGCCGACGCGGATGCAGCGCGCGGCGTGCTGCGTGGTGCCGTGAAAAGGCTCGCCCGCATCGACGCGCGTGCCGTTCTTGGACTTGAGGTCCTGCACCGCGATCCAGCCGTATTCGTCGAGCCAGACGCGCGCGTGCTCGCGAGACACCTCGCCGTCGTGCGGCAAGACGATGTCGCAATTGTCCGCGCGTCCAAGCAGCAACGGACGCGCGGTGATTTCGACCGTGCGGCTGGCCCCTTCGCGCGTCTGAAACATGAGACTGGGCATGTGCAACCGAACGTGACCGTGCGGCACGGTGCCGGACAACTCTGCCGCCAACGCGCTCCGAAACCCGTTCCGACCTGTTGGCGATTATACCGACCGGCCGGAACCACTGACAGAACCAGCCGCCTGGTGCCGCGCTCCTTGACCCCACGCCGGCGCGCGCTCACGTTTCGCGCGGCGCGGAGGCTCTGTCACGGTTCTGTGCGGCCCCCATCCAATATCCAAAGTGGGTTGCAGGCGAAACCCGTGCGGTGTCCAGGTGGTCTTGATCCCCCCCGGGGCACACGCTACATATGCAGCCCGCCGTCCACCACGAATACCTGCCCCGTGATGTACGCCGCCTGCGGGCCGGCCAGGAACGCCACGAGCGCCGCAACCTCCGCGGGCGTGCCGAAGCGCTGGAGCGGGATGATCGATTTGACCTGCTCCTTCAGCTTGTCCGGCAGGTCGTTGGTCATGTCAGTGTCGATGAAGCCCGGCGCGACGACGTTGCAGGTGATGTTCCGCTTACCCAGCTCCTTCGCCGCGGCTTTCGTCAGGCCGAGCAGGCCGGCCTTCGCGGCGGAATAGTTCGCCTGGCCGGGATTGCCCATCAGGCCGGAGACGCTGCCCACGTTGATGATCCGCCCCCGCCGCGCGCGGACCATGTGCCGACTGACTGCTCGCATCGCCCAAAAGGCCGCCCGCAGGTTGGTGTCGAGCACCTGGTCGAACTGCTCGTCCTCCATGCTCATCAGCAGCCCGTCGCGCGTGATGCCCGCGTTGTTCACCAGCACGTCCAACCGGCCGTGCCGCTCGACCGTTTGCTCGACGACCGCGGCAACGCCCCCACGCTCGGTCACGTCCAACGCCACGGGGATGATCCGCTGCCCGGCGTCGCCCGCCGAGTCCGTGATCCACGCCTGCGTGCGGTCCACGCCGCGGGCCGCGGCGCTGACCGTTGCCCCCTGCCGAGCAAGCTCCAGGCAGATGGCCTGGCCGATGCCGCGCGAGCCGCCGGTGACGAGTGCTACTTGTTGTTCAAGGGGCAGGGGCATCGCGGTACTCCCGGTGGAGCATAGACCATCAGTCTATGCCGTGGAGCACAGACGATTCG
>CAYMXT010000175.1:0-5953 GCA_964394415.1 uncultured Planctomycetales bacterium | reverse complement strand
GAACGCTACAGGTCGCCGACCGTGCTGATATTCGTCGTCTTCGCCGACCGGTTGATCTTCCGCATCATACCCGTCAGGTGGCGATTCGGGCCGACTTCCCAGAATTCCGTGCAGCCGTCCGCGATCAGCCGCTCTACGCAGCCCTGCCACCGTACCGGGTTCGTGACCTGCCGATACAACGAATCACGGATGTCGTCCGGTTCGGCATGGTACTCCGCATTCACGTTCGCAGTCACACGCACGCGCGGCCGGTTCATTCCGCAACGGGCGAGTGCTGGCCGCAAACCCTCGGCCGCCGACCGCATGAGTTCACTGTGGAACGCCCCCGCGACCGGCAACGGCACGGCCCGCAGACCAAACTCCTCGGCGGCCGCGGCGGCTGCGTCGCAGGCCGCCTTGTCCCCGGAGATGACGATCTGGCCGGGGCAGTTGAAGTTCGCGGGGCGGACGCAGCCTTGCGCACGCACGCGCTCACAGAGTGCCAGCACCTTCTCTTCATCGCCGCCCAGCAGCGAGACCATGCCGCCCGGGGCCTGCTCAGCCGCTTGCTGCATCAGTTGCCCCCGGCGATTCACCAGCTGCAAGGCATCCGCGAACGACATCGCCCCCGCCAGGTGCAACGCCGTGTATTCGCCCAGGCTTAAGCCCCCCAACGCCGCGAACGAATCCGCAGCGAACTTGCCGGTGGCGACCGCCGCACGAAACAGCGCGACGCTGGTCGTGAAAATCGCGGGCTGCTGAATGTCCGTGGCATTCAGCCGTTCGGCCGGACCCTGGAAGCACAGCTCCGACAGCTTGAAACCCAGCGTCGCGTCGGCCTCGGCGAAAACCTGCGCGGCGGCCGGGTGTTTCTGGGCTACGTCGAGGCCCATGCCGACAAGCTGCGCCCCCTGCCCTGGGAAGATGGCGGCGTGGCTCATGCTACATCCTCAGCAACGTCGAACCCCACGTCAGCCCCGCGCCAAACGCGACCAACAGCACGAGGTCGCCGCGTTTGATCCGCCCCGCACGCCGCGCTTCGTCGAGCGCGACGGCCACCGACGCGGAAGACGAGTTTCCGTAACGATCGATGTTGACCGCGACCTTCTCCATCGACACCCCGGCTTTTTCGCAAGCCGATTCGATTATCCGCAGGTTGGACTGGTGCGGGATGATCAGGGCCAGGTCGTCCACCCGCACGCCGGCGTCCGCACACGTTTCCTCGATGATCGTCTGCATCTGCGTGACGGCGAACTTGTAGACCTCGCGGCCGTGCATCCGCATGAAGTGCAGGCGCTCGTTGACGCTGCGGAGCGAGGCCGGCTCGCGCGAGCCGCCCGCCGGAATGTTGATCAGCTTGCCGCGTTCGCCGTCCGCCCCCAGACTCATGGCCAGAAAGCCCGCCGGTGAGCCGCTGGTGCGGCGGAGGATCGCGGCGCCCGCGGCGTCGCCAAACAAGATGCACGTCTGGCGGTCGAGCGGGTCGGTGACGGTCGTCAGGCTCTCGGCCCCGACGACGAGGACCGTGCGGGCGACGTCGTTGAGCAGGTACAACGCCGCCTGGTTCAAGGCGTAGACGAAGCCGCTGCACGCCGCCGCCATGTCATACGCGGGGATCCAGCGGCAGCCGAGCGCGGCTTGCAGCAGGCACGCGGTCGCCGGCAGGGGCTGCTCGGGCGTCACCGTGGCCACCACGATCAAGTCGATGTCGTTGGGCGTGAGTTGGGCGTCGGCCAGCGCGGCCCGGCTGGCGTTGCGCGCCAGCGCCAAGGTGGCCTCACCCGGGGCGATCTGACGCCGCTGCCGGATGCCGGTCCGCTGCACGATCCACTCGTCGCTGGTATCCACGCCCCGTTTGGCGATGTCCTCGTTCGTGATGACCGCCGCGGGCAAGTAGGAGCCGGTGCCGAGGATTTCGATCGGCCACGACACCTTCATGCGGGAACCTCTTGCTTCATCGCTTCGGCCACGACGCTCATCAGGTCGTGGCGGACCTGTTCGACCGCGACGCGAATCGCGTTGCTGATCGCCCGCCCGTCGCTGCGGCCGTGGCAGATGATCGCGACGCGCTTCAAACCGAGCAGCGGCGCGCCGCCATATTCGGCGAAGTCGTGCCGTTTCCAGATGCGGTCGGCGATCGGCTCGAAGCGCGGCACCAGCTCGGCGCTTTCGGCCTTGATTTCCTGCACGATCGTCTTGAACAGGCCCTCGGCGAGCCCCTCCGTGAGCTTCAGAATCACGTTGCCGACGAAACCGTCGCATACCGCGACGTCGCACTGCCCGGCGAACAGCTCGCGGCCTTCGACATTTCCCACGAACGGTACGCCCGGATCCTGCTCGAGCAGCCGCGCGGCCTCCTTGACCAGCGCGCTGCCCTTGCCGGCCTCCTCCCCGATCGAGATCAGGCCGACACGCGGCTCTTTGACCTTCAGGATCAGCCTGGCGTAACAGACGCACAGCCGCGCGTATTCGTGCAAATGGTGCGGCTTCGGCGTGACGTTGGCCCCTACGTCGCAGACCAGCACCGGGCCCCGAAACGTCGGCAACGCAACGGCGATGCCCGGCCGCGAAACGCCCTCGTGCGCCCCGATCTTGAGCTGGCAAGCCGCGGCAAACGCCCCGGTATTCCCCGCGGAAATAACCGCTTCAAGCTGTCCATCCGCCGCGGCGACCGCCATGAGGACGATGCTCGAACGGCGTTTCTGGCGCAGGGCATCGACGGGCGAGTCGTCCATCGCAACGACTTCTGGCGCATCGACCGACACGACCCGCGGGTCGTTCAAACTGATCGCACGACACTCCCCCTGCACGACCTCCTGCGGCCCGAACAGGACGATCTGATCGTCGGGGCCGAGAAAACGCAGCCCCAACTGCACGCCGCGAATGACCTCGCGCGGTGCGAAGTCGCCGCCCATCGCATCCACGCCGATCCGCATGGGGCCTCCGTTACTCCTCCTTGGCGCCGATCTCGATCTTGGTGTGGGCGTTGACGTAGCCGCAGTTGCGACACGCCGCGTGGTGCAGCTTGGCGTGCCCGCACTGCGGGCAGGCGGTCAAAGCGACGGGCCGCAGGGCGTGGTGTGCCCGGCGGGTCCGCTTGCGCATTTTGCTCTTCTTCGTAACCGGTAACATCTCGAACTCCTGTGCCGCCGGGGTCGTGGCGAGCGCAAACGCCATCCCGCTCGCCGGGCGGCCCTGCACCGGCGCACCGCGCCCGCGCGTTCCAGAAACAAACAAGCTACGCACATGGCCCCCGTGTGTCAAGCAAGCGGGCCCGACACCCCGCCGCGCCGCGACCTGGAAGCTAATCGTCCGACCCTTCGTCCGCACTCTCCGCCTTGGGGGCGCGCAGCGGCGTCTGGCGGCCCTTGCAGAGCTTGAACTCCCCGACCGGCGCCACCTTCCGGTAACCCAGATACAGCACGATGTCGAGCAACTCCGTGAGCGTCGGAAACGCGCGGTCATTCACACGCTTGTATTCATCCACCGCCTTGAGGAAATCAAGTTGCTCCTCATTCATGTGCCCTTCTTCGGCGTCCCGGCGATAGTCCGTCCGCCGGCGGCCCGGCCCGCGGCGACGGTCCAGGCTCGAACGCCGATCCGTTGCCTCGCGCCGGTCGGTGGCCAGCCGGCGGTCGTCGAGGACCGCCCCCTCCGCGGGGTTCACGCGCACGGAGTCCCCCGCCACGGTGCCGTTGCCATGTGGTTCGGGTGTCATACCCGGTCTATCGTCCGGTATCCCGCTCCACTAAAGGCCGCGGGCGCGTGTCCGGCAAACGCGTCGGACCAGCGCCCGCGCGGGGTTACAGGTCGTCATCGTCATCATCGTCGTCGTCGTCGTCCAACTCCTCGTCGTCGTCATCCAGGTCGTCGTCGAGGTCGTCGTCGAGGTCGTCCTCGTCCTCGAACTCGTCCTCCTCGTTCGCGTCCTCGTCCTCAAAATCCTCATCTTCCTCGCCGGCTTTGCGGCGCGCATCGCCGCGCAGACCACCAGCGCCGAACGGGGCACGCTCCGCGAAGCCGGGCCCGGCGGCCGCCGTTTCCGTGAACTCCTCGTCGGGCTCATCCACAACCACGCCGAGGCCGCGCACGTCACTCCGCTCCGGGTGGGTCCACTCGAGATTAATGCACATCGCCACACTCCTTAGATAGGCGGTATCGACCAGTGCGCGGCTAGATACTTGCCGCGCCGGGATTCGTCAAGACCCAACCTCCAGCCGGGTGGATCTCCTCGTTCAGCCTCATCGGCACGCGCGCCAGCGCCCGAACAACGGTATAATGGACGGTGATGAAATGAGGTAAGAATCATGGCCGGAAACGCCGACCGCTTCGCGAAACGATACGAACGGAACCAGGAACGAAAGAAGCTCACCGCCGAGGTGGTTGACCCGGACGCGCCGCCGCTGCCCGAAACGCCGGTGGAGCCGGCCCAGCGTGCGAAATCGGCCGGACGGAACGATCCGTGCCCCTGTGGGTCCGGGAAAAAGTTCAAGAAGTGCTGCGGCAAGGCACCGTGAGCGGTTCCGAAGTTCATCCACCCTGGTATGGCGAAGGGCTGCGCTTTGCCTGCACCCAGTGCGGCGACTGCTGTAGCGGTGCGCCGGGATACGTGTGGGTAGATGGCGACGACATCCGGCTGATTGCCGGGCACGTCGGGCTGACGCCGGAGGAATTCCAACGCCGGCATGTCCGGCGGGCCGGGCGCGGCTGGAGTCTGCGCGAAAAGCCCGGCGGCGACTGCGAGTTCTTGCAGCGAAATGGTGACGGGAAGACCGCTTGCCGCATTCACCCGGTCCGGCCGGTGCAGTGCCGAACCTGGCCGTTCTGGAAGTCGAACCTGTCATCCCCGGCGACGTGGCAAGAAACGGCCAGGCATTGTCCGGGCATGAACGCGGGCGCGCTGCACCCCGGCGCGGTGATTCAGAATTGCCTGCGGGACAACGGCGACCGGCCGCTGTAGACGTGCCGCCAACGTCCGAAGCGGATTCACTGCCGCGGAACGGGGAATCGCGCGCCGCAGCGACCCATAACCTGAAGACACGATCCGGGGCGAAGGACACCTACCGCCAACCCCCCGGCACATTCGACCCCCCGGACTACGACCACTGAAGCACCGCGCGCGATTCGGCAGCGCAGATCCGCGCCGACCGCGCGAGCGGTCGCCAGTAGGTCTGCGAGCTTGCGCTCGCGGCTCGGACAGGCGCCGCCCATTCGCGCGCGTTGATTCAGTCTCTGAACAAGCCTGGATTCTAGAGGCGATCCCACAGCTCCAGGGCGATGCGGCTGCCCAGGTGGTCGAAATCAGCGAACACCAGAATGGTCGCAATGGCGAAATGTATGGTGAGCAGCCAGCAGACGCCTGTCCACAGTCGCCCCACCCATCCCCCGGCGCGTATGTTCAGGCGGTCCCACACGCGTTGTGCGAGCAGCGCGGCGGCCTGCGCCAGACCCCAGGCCAGGAATGACCAACTCGGTCCGTGCCACAGCCCGCAGTAGCCGAACGTCAGCAGCGTGTTGAGCGTCGCGCGCCGCCGACCGCCGCCGAGTGGAAAATACAGGTAGTCGCGCAGCCATCCGCCGACGGTAATGTGCCAGCGACGCCAGAACTCGCGCACCGAAGTCGCCAGCGGCAGACGGTGGAAATTGTTGTCTACCGGTAGTCCCAGCCAATGGCCGATCAGCAGGGCCAATTGGTTGTATGTCCACAGCAGAAGGTAGATTTGAATTGGAATCAGGTAACAAAGCCGCACCAGCTCGCCGGTACTGTAGTTCTGCGGCGCCGCAAAGAAATCGCCCTTGGTCGGGAGGATACGGGCGCCGACCAGCCCCAGCGCCACCCCCCCCAGCGCGAACAGGCCGAGCCGCTTCGCGCCCGCTTTCCACGCCGGTGACCGCCGCGGGTCCCAGGCGTCGAGCCGCGCGAGGAAGTGCTCCCGCAGCAGGACCGGCCCGAGGCGCATACACGGCGGATAGA
>CAYMXT010000174.1:0-9059 GCA_964394415.1 uncultured Planctomycetales bacterium | reverse complement strand
GACGAATCGTCCGTGCTCCATGCACAGACGAATCGTCCGTGCTCCACGCACAGACTGATAGTCTGTGCTCCACGGCTGACTCAAACCGCCGCCAGACCAAGCTGCGCGGCGGCGCCCTGAAGCGCCGTGATGCAGTGCTGAATGTGCTCCTCGAGCGGCCGCCCCACGAGCTGTGGGCCGGCGTGGATGTCGTCGCGCGACACCGCCGCCGCGAACGCCGGCGTCTTGAGTTTCTTGAGCACGCTCTTCGGTTCCAGTCCCACTAGACGAGTGGGCCGCACCAGGGCACAGGCCACCACGAACCCGCACAACTCATCAACCGCAAACAGCGTGCGACGCAGCGGCCGGTCGCGCGGATACTCCGCCTCGTTCCACGGCACGTGCGAGAGAATCGCTGTCACCACCTCTTCATCGACGCCGCGCTCGCGCAGAATTCGCGCTCCTTCGCGCGTGTGCTCTGGAATCGTGGGCCAGCGCTCATAGTCAAAATCGTGTAGCAAACCGACGACACCCCACGTTTCGACGTCACCACCCAGCGGCCCGGCGTAGTGCCGCATGGCCGCCTCGACCGCCAGCGCATGCTTACGCAGCGAATCCGTCGCGGTGTATTCACACAGCAATTGCCACGCTTCCGCGCGCGTCATGGCGTCGCCTCCGACGGTGAAAAAGCCCATTATCCGTGGGCGGGCGCGCGGGAACAACACACACGCTCCCCACGTTTGCGTGGCGCCGCGTGACGCGCTGCGTGTGCCGCAACGCGTCGCCAGCGGAAGTTCGACGATCCACGCGCCCCCACACGAATTGCAGGGCACAAGTCAATAGGTTCAGAACTCAGCGGTGCAGCGCGGCATGAAATGTGACGGAATTCCGTCACATTTTCGCTATTTGAGCAGGGCGATTTTTTTTTGCCGATAGGCTTCAAGCGGTTGACGGCCGAATGCAATGAGGCTAGTCTCCTCCCCGACTTTGGCGATTCGCTGTCGAGCTGGCGCGGTTAAAGGCGGTGGTCGCTTTTGTAAGCCAATCGGCAACAGTGAATTTCGTGCCTGTTTTTTGAAGGAGAATGCGAATGTACAAGAAGCTGTTCCTGCTCGCGTCTGCGGCCTCCCTCCTCGGTTGGTGGGGCTGTGGCGACAACGGCTGGTTTGGCTGGCTCTGGAAGTGGGCCTACCCCGCTGCCGAGATCGCGCAGACGGCGCACGCTTTCGGCCTGCTCGGCAAGTAACGCCGACTGGCGCGAAACAGCGCACACGCAAGCTGTATGGGCCGGGTTAGCCGGGGCATCGCCGGGCTATCCGGCCCGGCGTGTTTTCACAGCACGTGGGCCTCCGGACCGCGGAGCAACAACTCCGCACGGGCCGGAGGCCCATGTTCCATAGACTAAGGCCAGAGCACCGCTTCGGGCACACGTCCCTTCACGCGGGCCAACGCCTGAATCGCCTGGGCATACGAGGGGTATCTTCCTTCCAGCACCACGTGGAACACATCCTGGCCGCGGTGCTCCTGCTGCACATACGGCTTGAACCCCTGTCCCGCCAGCCGCCCCGCAAGCTGCTGGGCGTTGTCCGCGCGGGTGAACACCCCGCATTGCACTGCGAAGCACGACGCCCGTAGCCGTAATCGTCGCTCCGCGTTGGCCGCATACGGGCCGGTCGCGAAGCCATGCACAACCCGCCGATACGGCGTCAACGCCTCGTCCCAGCGGCTCAGCCGCTCGTAGCACAGCCCCAGTCGATACCAGATCGCGTCCTTGGGAGGGGTTTCGGGCGCACGGGCCGCGGCCTCGGTCAGGGCCTGCGCCGCGGCGGTCCAGTTCTCGTCCTCAAAGTACAGGATGCCGAGCATCAGGTGGGGTTGCCAGCGCAGCGCGGGTTCGGACTGGGCCCGCGTCGCCTGTTGAAGGTCGGAATACGCCTCCGCCCGCTGGCCGCTCAGTGCCGACGCCATCCCCCGGACGTAGAGCGCCCGGCCGACTTCCGGCTGGTCCTTCACCTCCGCGAGAAACTGCGTGAGGTGCTGCCGGGCGACGTCGTATTGCTTACTCTCGAACGCTTGCTCGCCGGCTCGCAGCGTCATGCGCTGCCGGTCCGTCAGTCCGCCGCAGCCGGTGAGGATCATCAGGGCCGGCACAAACGCTGCCATCCGCACGCGCCACGCAAGCGGCGGGCGGGGCGCTGCCACGGCTGCAATGCAACTGGGAAGTATCGGCGCGCGCGGGGCAGGGGAGCATGGGCCTCCGGCCCGTGCTTGTTTCGCTCCGCACGGGCCGGAGGCCCATGCTCCCCACCCGGATGGGACCAGCGTCGCCTGCGGCCCCGCACTTGCGTGCGGGGTTCGGACTGAAGCGCACCCTCGCCACGCGCGCCAGTGCGTGTGAGTCATGCCGGTCGGCTCGTTTGATTGGTTCATCATACGGGGAAAGCTACCATGACTCCGCACCTGCGGAAACCGCCGCGACGGGCAGGTGGTTGGCCTGTGTCGCACGTGCGGGTACAAGGAACCCGATGAACCCGGACCCGCTCGCTGCCCCGACGATCCCGCGCGGTCCGCTGGCCGCACTGCCCGCGACGCTGGAGTGGGTCGGCGGACCCGACGGCCTTCTGCGCCTGCTCGATCAAACCCGCCTGCCCGCCGAAGTTGTCACGCGCGACTGCACCACGGCCGAGGAAGTTTGGGAAGCGATTCGTACCTTGCGCGTCCGCGGCGCGCCCGCAATCGGCGTCGCCGCCGCGTATGGGCTGTGTCTCGGCACCCGCCCCGCCCGCGACCTCGCGCCCGCGGCGTTTCTCGACCGGGTCAACGAAGTCGGCGCGCACCTTTGTGCTTGCCGGCCCACGGCCGTCAACCTCGCCTGGGCGGTACGCCGCCTGACGCACGTCGCCGCGAGCCCGGGCGCGGGGCGCACACCCTGGGAGGGGATGCTCAGCGAGGCGCATCGCATGGCCGTCGAGGACGCAGAGAACTGTCGGCGGATCGGCGAACACGGCGCGCGGCTCGTCCCCGCGAACGGCGGCGTGCTGACGCACTGCAACGCCGGCGCGCTGGCGACCGTCGCGTGGGGCACCGCGCTTTCGCTGCTCTACGTCGCCCACGCTCAGGGCAAGCGCTTCAAGGTCTACGCCGACGAAACCCGCCCGCTGCTTCAGGGCGCACGACTCACCGCCTTTGAATTGGCCGCCGCCGGGATCGACGTCACCGTGCTCTGTGACAGCGCGGCGGCGAGCCTGATGCGCGCCGGGCGTGTGCAGCTCGTCATCGTCGGGGCCGATCGCATCGCCGCCAACGGCGACACCGCCAACAAGATCGGCACGTGCCCACTTGCCATCGCGGCACGGCACTTCGCCGTCCCGTTCTACGTCGCCGCGCCATGCAGCACGTTTGACCTGGCACTGCGCGACGGCCGCCAGATTCCGATTGAGGAACGTGCGGCGGACGAAGTGCGGCGTGTCGCGGGCCACGCCGTCACGCCCGCCGCCGCAACCTGCTACAACCCCGCGTTTGACGTCACGCCCGCCGGCTTGCTCACCGGGATCGTCACCGAGCGCGGCGTGGTACAACCGGTTTCGGAAGCCACCATTTCACGATTATTCACGGATTCGCGTGACGTGCCCATCCGTTGACGTCGCGCCCGCCGCTGGTGTCACACTGCGTGCTCCGGTCGCCGGTACACGAGATGTCCGCGTTTGAACACAGCGCGCACCCGCGGCCGGCCAGGGGCATAGAACCACTGCTCGAGCGTCGGCACATCGAGGATGACGAGGTCCGCCTCAAAGCCAATCTCGATCGCCCCCGCGCGGTGTTGAAGCTCCAGCGCCGCCGCCGCATTCGCCGTACTTGCCGCCAGCACCTCCACGGGCAGCATGCGGAGCTGACAACACGCGATGTTCATGACCCACGGCAGCGACTCGATCATGCAGCTTCCGGGGTTGTAGTCGCTGCCCAGCGCGACGGGCAGCCCGGCTTCAAGCAATCGCCCGGCGTTGCAGTGTGGAATGCCCAGGAAAAACGAGCTGCCCGGCAGCACAACCGCGACGGTCCCCGCCTCGCCCAGCGCGGCCAGTCCCGCGTCGTCGACATGCTCCAGGTGGTCCGCTGAAACGGCCCGCAGCGCCCCCGCCAGCCGTGACGCCCCAATCTGGGCCAGCTCGTCGGCATGCAGTTTCGGTCGCAAACCCGCGGCGGCGGCCCGCTCAAGCAACCGCCGGGCCTGCTCGACGGTGAACGCGCCGCGGTCGCAGAACACGTCGCAGAACCTTGCCAAGCCGTTCTGGACGATCGCGCGCAACAAATCCGGCTGACTGATGGCGTCGATGTACTCGTCGGCGCGACCCTCATACTCCTCGGGCAGAGCATGCCCGCCCAGGTAGGTGGCCACCAGGTCGATGGGCTGCTGGCGGTCCAGCTCGCGAATCGCCTCAAGCTGCTTCAGCTCGTGCTCGGGCGACAGGCCATAGCCGCTCTTGCACTCGACGCGCGTGACCCCGAGTTCCACCATGCGGTGCAGCCGCGGGAGGTTCTCGGTCACGAGTTCATCGACCGACGCCGCTCGCACGGCCCGGCACGTCCGCCGGATCCCGCCGCCCGCCTGCATGATCGTGAGGTACGTCTCACCCGCCAACCGCCGCACGAACTCGTCGCTGCGGTCGCCGACAAAGGGGAGGTGCGTGTGCGGATCGATCAGCCCCGGAATGACGCACCCACCGGCGGCGGAGAAACGCATGGTACCTTCGTCCAGCGGGGCCGCGGCCGCGGGGCCGAACCAGGCGATGCGGCCGTCGCGCACCAGCACCGCGGCGTCGCGGATCATCGGCACGTCGCGCATTTCCGCGCCCCGCAACGGGCCGCGGGGCACGGCCGCCAGCGTTCCGATGCGGTCGATCAGCAGCGACGTGTCGGCGCGTTCTCCGGAACCCATGCGTCTACTCCCGGCCGTGGCCGCTTGTGGCCCTGGGCCGCGACCGCCCATAATACCGCGCCCGGGCGCGGTCTGCGTCCGCGCGGCGAAACCAGAGCCGCGAAGCGTTAGCGAGCAGAAGCGGCTGGACTTCGCCCGAACGCCGATGCAAACGCCCTCGCCCTCGCGCAGCGCGACAAGGAGTCCGAACATGCCGGCCATGAAGACGCCTGGTTTCCTGCGGCTCGCCTGGGTGGGGCTGCTGATCGGCTCCGGCTGTACCATCGAGGTCTCACCGAACGACAACGGCGGCTCGTCCAACACCACGCCGCCCACGGTCATCACCGTTCGCATCATCAATGCCACGGGCAAGGCCCTCGATCCGCAAGTCTACGTCGGCCCCGCGTCCGCCGGCAGCGCGGCGCTCTTCACGGACGCGAACAAGAAACGCGATTTCGGCTTCGGCGGCCTGGGGTACGTCGAGACGGACGCCGAGGCCGATTTCACCCTGGCGTGCGGGCAGAACGTCCTGATCGGCACGCAGGGCGGCGTCTTTGGCGACAACCTCAACACGCCGCTCGGGCAGGGCCAGTCGTTCATCTTCGAGGAAGGCGTCAGCATCCGCTGCACGTACGTCCTGACCTTCACCTTCTCGTCGAACGGCGGGCAGCTCGTCACGGAATACAGCGTGACCCCCTGGCAGCCCTAGCGGTTGGACACCGCACGAACCTCCGCGCTACCGCACCGCCGGACTTATCGGCCCCCCCCCGCCGCCGCCAGGCAGAGCTCCGCGGTCCATGCCGGCCGCGGCATCACCCTTGCACATTAAGCCGCCGATAGGCGTCAGTGGCGGCTTGCGACCGCACGCCATCCGAGCGTGCGCGCTTCTCTGGAGGAGCGGCATGGGCACCATCAGCAGCGGAATCGGCCTGATTTCCGGCCTCGACCACCAGCAGATTATCGCCCAGCTCATGGCCATCGAAGCGCGGCCGCGTGATGACCTCGTGCGGCGGCTGGCCGGTCTCGACGCGCAGAAAACGGCCTACCTGGACATTTCTGCGCGAATCACGGCCCTACTCAGCCGCCTGACGCTGCTCGGGACGACCAGCACGTTTCAGGGGGCCCGGGCGACCTCCTCGCAAACGTCCGTCCTCAATGCGACCGTCGGAGCGGGCGTCCAGCCGGGCGCCTACAACTTCGTCGTGCGGGCCCTCGCGACGACGCACCAGCTTGTCAGCCGCGGGTTCTCCAGCCGCACCGCGCCGCTGAGCAATGGCACGCTGACGATCGAGTCCGCCGCCGCGCGGGTGGACAACGCTACGCATCTCGACGACCTGAACGGCCAGGCCGGCGTCCGCCGTGGGTCGTTCAAGCTCATCAACGGCGCGCAGCAGGCCACGATCAACGTCTCGGACGCACTCAACGTCCAGGCTGTGCTGGATGCCATCAATGACGCCAACATCGGCGTCGCCGCCACGACCGAGGACGATCAGATCGTGCTGCGCGACGCGACCGGCGGCAACAACACCCTGCGTGTGCAGGAACTCAGCGGCGGGCACACCGCTGAAGACCTGGGGTTCGACAGCTCGCATTCGTATGGCACCGGCGAATTGGCGGGCCGCGAGATCGTCTACCTGACGGCCAACTCGCGCCTTGCGTCGCTCAACGACGGCCTGGGGCTCCGCCACACCGTCGCGGGCGGCGATTTCACCGTCGCGATCGGCAGCTCCACGTTCACCGTCGATCTCGGCGAAGTCCTCACGCACGACACGCGCCTCGAGCGCCTCAACCACGGCCAGGGCGTGCGGCTCGGCACCCTGCGGATCACGTCGCGCAACCGCACCACGGCCGACGTGGACCTGACCGGGGTCCAGGACATCGGCGACGTCAAGGAACGCCTCGAAGCCGCGTTCGGCGGCGGACGCATCAGCGTCGTCCTCAACAACGGGCACCTCGTCATCACCGACAACACCGACATCACCAACCTGGGCGAAAGCCAGCGGAGCGACCTCATCATCGAGGATGTCAGCGGCTACGCGGCGGCCGACCTGGGCATCGCGGGCCGCGCGGCGGACGGATCGCTGGACGGGCAGGACGTGATCCACACGGACACCGTCGCGGACGTGCTGGCCGCCATCAACTACGCCGTGGGTAACGATGACGGCAGCGGGGGCCGGCTGCTCACTGCGGCGCTCAACACGGATGGTCACGGTTTGACGCTCAGCACGTCCGCCGGGCCGTTCACGCTGAGCATCCCCAGCGGCAATACCTCGCAGGCGTTGTACGACCTGGGCTTTCAGCCGGGCACGTACGACGGCAGCGCCGCTGGCGTGCGTGTTCTGAGCGGCCTGAACACGGTGTTGCTGAAAACGCTCAACGGCGGCGCGGGCGTGACCGGCACTACCATGCAGATCACCGCCAACGGCCTGACCGCCGACCTCGATTTGTCGGACGCCCGGACGCTCGCCGACGTCATCGACCGCATCAACACCGCCGTCGACGGTGGCGGCCAGAGCCTCGGCGTCAGCGCGGCCCTGGACAGCACCGGCACGCGGATCGTCGTCACGCGTGCCGGCGGGGGTGCCCTCACGATCAGTGGTGATTTCGCGACGTCGCTCGGGCTGGCCCAGTCCGGCACGACGCTCAAGAGCAACAACCTCCAACGCCGCTACATCTCGGAAAACACACTGCTGACCGACCTGAACGCCGGGCGCGGCGTGGCCCGGGGCAAGTTCAAGATCACGTCTTCGACCGGAGCGCTTGGGACCATCGACCTCGCCGCATCGTCCATTCAAACGCTGGGCGACGTGATTGACGAAATCAACCAACTGAATCTCGGCGTGCAGGCGAGCATCAACAGCACCGGCGACGGTCTGCTGCTCAGCGACACCGCCGGCGGCGGCGGGACGCTGAAGGTCGAGGAGGACGGCGGACGCACGGCCCGCGACCTGAACCTCCTGACCACCGCCAGCAACAACCAGATCGACGGCTCGTACGAATTCAAGATCAGCGTCGGCGGTAGCGATACGCTGACGACGCTGGCCGACCGGATAACGTCCACGACCACGCTGGCCCGCGCGACGCTGCTGAACGACGGTACGCCGGTTGCGCCGTACCGCCTGAGCGTGGCGTCGCTGGTGAGCGGGGCGCGTGGGGCGCTGATCGTGGACGACAGCGCGCTCGATCTCGGCATCACGACGCTGACCCGCCCGCAGGACGCCCGCATCCTCTTCGGCGACAGCACGACCGGCGGGGTGCTGCTCACCAGTGCGGACAACACGTTTGAGGACGTGGTGCCGGGGCTGACCCTGACGGCCAGCAGCGTGAGCGACGAGCCGGTGACCATCACCGTGGACCGCGATATCGACGCGCTGCTCGCGGCGCTCAACGGTCTGGTCGAGGACTACAACAGCGCCGTCGACCGGATCAAGGACTACACGAAGTACGATAGCGAAACCGAGAGCGCGGGCATCTTGCAGGGCGAATCGTCGCTCTATACGATCCAGAGCCGCCTGCGGCGTATGTTCTCCCAGACCTATTCCCTGGGCGGTCCGTTCACGCGGTTGTCCGAACTGGGCCTGAAGTTTGGTGATGAAGGCCACCTCGAGTTCGACGAGGACAAGTTCCGCGATGCCTACGACCAGGATCCCGAGGCCGTCAGCGAGTGGTTCACCACCACGAAGACCGGCGTCGCCGCCGTGTTGAAGGACCAGGTCGAGGCGATGACCGAAAGCGACGGCCTGATCGATCGGCGGGCCGGCGCGCTGGACGCGCGGAAGGAGCTGTTGCAGGGCCGCATCGAGCAGCTCAACGACCGCCTCAGCCGCCGGCAGGCCAGCCTGGAACGGCAGTTTCAGGCGATGGAATCAGCTCTGGCGATTCTCCAGACGCAGCAGCAGCAGATCGCGAACCTGGCTTCGATGCTGCCCAGCGGCTCCTTGTTCGGCGCCGCGTAAGCGCGTGGCTACGTGCCGGCGGCCCCCTGACCGGACGGAAACCGCAGAGACGCAGAGAGCGCGGAGATCGCAGAGAAGAGGAAGAGAGCGAGATGAGGAGAAGGGTGCCACGCTGCGGCGCCCACGCGATCGGCCGCCGCGTGCCCAGGTTGCTTTGTTGCCTCGTTGCCTTGTTGCCTCGTTGCCTTGTTGCCTCGTTGCCTTGTTGC
>CAYMXT010000173.1:0-9082 GCA_964394415.1 uncultured Planctomycetales bacterium | reverse complement strand
CTCAGCCGGCCGCAGTGGCTGGCCCGGCCCGCCGGTGGAGGGGAGTCACGGCGACCGGGCAGGCCGCGGCGGCGGCCGCGGGTCGGACGGCCCGGCGTCCGACCCGCATTCCCAGGCCCCGTACACAGACTGCCGGGTGTGCGAGGAGAACGAGCATGTAAGTGCGTTTCGTCAGAAGTTGGTGCGATGTTTGAGCGACAACGTCTCGGTATTCAATTAAGCGGCTCAAGAAGAGCAGAGGAGTGAAAGATGTTCGCGTTTCGCAAGACAGGGTCCCTTCGTGCCGTCCTATGTGCGGGTTTGGCGGCTGTCACGGTTGGTATGGCGACGCCCGCGGCCCGGGCGGACAGCCTGTGGGAGTACCTGGAGATCATTGCCGGCGCCCGCCTGCTGACCGCCAGCGGCGAGTGGACGGAGGACCAGGAGCAGGCGGCGATTGAGCAGGGCTGGCAGCAGTACAAGCAGCAACACCAGACCAAGCCCAAGATCGGCCAGAACAAGAGCGGCGGGCACTATCCCACCAATCGAGTTCCGCCCGGGTCCGGGACCGCGATCCGGTTCACCTGGATCAACCCGGTCACCGGCGCCGAGATTCCGCCGACGGACGTGTACTACGTCGAGTATTGGATAAATGGGGATCCCAACGACCCCGGACAGTTCGACTACCTCGGCGTGTCGTACGATGCCGGGTCGCAGTTCCAGTTCAACACGACGAACACCGGCTTTGAGCCGGTGTTCAAGAGCCAGCCGTACGGCTTCAATGGTCAACCGATCACGATCACCGGCGTGGGCGGGTTCAACGTCGCGCAGGGCATCGTCACCGAGCTGATCCCCGAACCGGCCAGTTTCGCCCTGCTGGCCCTGGGCGGACTGCTCCCGCGGCGGCGGCGCACGTAGGAACCTCTCCGAAGCTGCGCGTCCCTCTGGCTGGGTTGGGCGCTGCTCGTCGTCCCCGTGCGGCGAGCGGCGCCCGCCCGCTTATCGCGACAAGATCCGGTGCCCGGCGTATTGGGCCTGGAGCGCGAGGACGCGATTGCGCACCGCGGCGACGCACTCGTCGTCCGACCACTCCGGATGCTCGTGCGGGCGGAGGGGGGCATCATACGCGACCAGAATCGGGCGCGCATGCGGCAGCTTCGCCGTCCGCGGCCAGGCCTCAAACGCGCCGAGAATCACCATCGGCACGATGGGCACGCGGGCCTTGCGGGCCAACAGCACGACCCCGGGCCGCATTTCGCCGATGCGGCCGTCCGGCGAGCGCGTGCCCTCGGGGAAGGTGAGCACGACGCGGCCACTTTTCAAACGGCGGAGGGCTTCCTTGATGGCCCCCAGGTCCGCCGTGCCACGCTTGACCGGAAACGCGCCCAGGTACGCGATGAGCGGCCCGAACAGCGCGTGTCGAAACAGCGTATCGCGGGCCATGAAGCTGCACGCGCGGGGCAGGGCAAACGCCGCGAGCATCGGGTCGAGAAAGCTCTGGTGGTTGCTGACCAGCAGCACGCCGCCCGTGCGCGGCAGATGTTGGCGGCCGAATACCCGCCCGCGCAGCACGGCGATGAAGAGGATTCGCAGGAGCAGCCGCGCGATCGCATAGCCGATTCGCATGGTCGTGGAACCGTATTCCGCGGGGCGTCAGCGGATCCCCGCCAATCCCTGTTGTCGCAAGTGGGCCACGATCTGGTCCAGCACGCTCGCAATCGAAAGGTGCGTGGTGTCGATCCGCAGTGCGTCCGGCGGCACCGTCAGTGGGGCCACCGCTCGCTGCGAGTCCGTGCGATCCCGCTGATCGAGGTTCGCGAGCACCTGCTCAAACGTCACCGTCTCGCCGTCCGCCAGCATTTCGTGCAGCCGGCGCTCGGCACGCTTGGCCGGCGCGGCGTCCAGGTAGAACTTGGCGTTCGCGTCGGGAAACGCGGCGGTGCCCTGGTCGCGGCCTTCCGTCACAACCGAACCCAGCCGAGCGGCGATTTCGCGTTGCCTCTGGATCAGCAGCCGCCGGACGCCCGGCGACGCGGCGATGTAGCGCGTGTGGTCGTTGACGCGCATTGAGCGGATGTCCTCGGTCACGTCGCGGCCGCGGAGGGTGACGCGGATGTGCGTCGGCCCCAGGTCCAGCCGGTATTCATCGCGGGCGGCGACGGCCGTCAGGGCCGCTTCGTCGTGCAGGTCCACGCCGGCGTCGAGCGCGGCGAGCGTGACAACGCGGTACATCGCGCCGGTGTCGAGGTACGGAATGCCGAGCCGCGCGGCGAGCTTGCGGGCGACCGTGCTCTTGCCCGAGCCGGCGGGTCCGTCGATGGTGATGATCACGTGCCGTTGACCCGTTGCCTGTCCACTGGTCTACTTCGGACGCGGCGGCATTATAGGGTCCGCACGGCCCCGCGGCGGCGCATCCGAACCCCGCACGTCCCGGCGCGCCGGGACGGGGCCGGAGGCCGACGGCGCTGCGCATATGCGTGCTTGGCGTGGTTGGTCGACGGGCCCCGGACTTGCGTCCGGGGTTCGGACGGGGAGCGCACGGCTCTGCCTTGCGCGGCGGGCTAGTTGCCCCGGACTGGCGTCCGGGGTTCGGACGGGGAGCGCACGGCTCTGCCTTGCGCGGCGGGCTAGTTGCCCCGGACTTGCGTCCGGGGTTCGGACGGGGAGCGCACGGCTCTGCCTTGCGCAGCGGGCTAATTGCCCCGGACTTGCGTCCGGGGTTCGGACAGGTAGGTACAGGAGCGGCACGATGGCGCGCCCCAAGACGATCATGGTGGACCTCGACGGCGTGCTCTGCACGGAGGAGGTATTCCTCGAACGCCCGCTCGCCCAGCCGATCGACGGTGCCCGCGCAGCACTCAAGAAGCTCCGCGCCGCCGGGCATGTGGTCGTGATCTACACCGCGCGCGGCTGGGGTGAGAAGCGGGTCACGGAGCGCTGGCTGGCAGACCACGGCTTCGAGTACGACGGCCTGCACATGGGCAAGCCGATCGCCGACGTGTGGATCGACGACCGGGCGATCCGGTTCACCAACTGGCCGGCGGCCCTGGCACACCTCAGCCCGGAGAAGCACTCAGCGGTCGGCACTCAGCACTCAGCCAGGTCGCAACGCACCGTCGCGTCCCGCGCGAAGTCTCGTCGAGGAAAGGCCTAACTGGACGTGCGCGGATGGGCGGCGCCGGTCCGAGCCGCGAGCGCGAGCTCGCGGACACACTCACGACCGCTCGCGCGGTCGGCTCGGATTTGCGCCGCCGAATCGCGCACGGTGATTCAGGGCTGAGTGCTGCGGGCTATTTCGCCAGCTTCTTGACGCGCTCGTACTTTTCTTTGAAGAACTTCGTCCACTCGCGTTTCAGCTTGCGGGCTTCTTGATCGCCGGTTTCCAGCGTTCTTGCCAGCTCCAACCCCTCGCGCTCGGAGAAGGGGAGCTTCCGCCATTCCGCCAGCGCCTCGGCCTTGCGGCCGCCGTCGTTGAGGGCTTTCCACGCCTCCTTCAGCTCGGTGTGCAGGTCGATCAGGACCACGCCCATCAGCTCGCTGAGCAGCTTGTTTCGCGCCCGCTGCCGGGCATCGTCCACGGTGCGAAACGTCCCCGCCGCCGCTTCCTTGTAGGGGTCTTTGATCGGCGTCTGGTCGCCGGCCTGCCCGCAGACATCGGGCCGCACGGGCATCCGGTAGAGCGCATGGGCCGTCGGTCCGCCCGCCGCTCCGACCGGCAACACCCACAGCCGTTGCCCCGCCGGACTGAGCACGAACGCGATGAAGCGTTCGGCCAGCTCCCGGTGCGGCGGTTTCCGCAGCATGGAAATCGGATCGGGCGTGATCGCGGAGCCGCCGGTCGGGTTCACGTACGCGAGCACGTCGCCCCCGGCTTCGGCGACGCGGCCATAGGCGTAGAAATCGATGCACGGACCGGCCAGGACGTTGCCGGTTGCGACTTCGTTGGGCACCTCGCTCGACGCGGCGGTGATGACGCGCGCGTTCGCGACCATCTGCATCAGCACCAGCCAGCCCTCTTCCCAGCCGTACTGCTGGAGGATCAGCTCGTAGCACACGCGGACGCTGGCGGACTTGCGCGGGTCGGAGACGACCACCCAACTGAACATCCGCGGGTGACCCAGGTCGGCCCACGTCGCCACGTCCGGCAGATTCTGGCTCGCCAGCCCGCGCTTGTTTTTCAGGATTCCAAACGCCGACAGGGCCGAGCCGATCCACCGCCGCTGGCCGTCGAAGTTGGCGACGCCCGCGATCGCCGGGGGAATGGCGGACAGCACCTCGTCCGGCAGCTTGGGGGCTTCGAGATAGCCCTTCGACGCCGCCAAGTCGTGGTCCGGCACCCCGCCGCCGAAGAAGACGTCCAACCCGAACGAGCCGCCCTTGACCGCTTTCTCCTGGGCGTCGAGCTGCTGGATGATCTCGCCGGTGCCCTTGCGAATCCAGCGGATCTTCAGCGGCCGGCCGACGTGCTGCGCGAACGCGCGCTCGAACTCCTGCTGAATGGCCTCGTAATGCGGCGTGACTATTTCGAGGTCGTACTCCTCCGCGTACGCCGCCGCGGGAAAAAGTAGGCCACACACCGCCAGTGTCGCGACAAGTCCGCGCATCCGAACGACTCCTTCGGCTCATATCTCCGCACGCCCATCCGTGCCCCGACCGGTAGCGGCCGATCCCGTGCCGGCCGCCCCAGGCCGGGGCGCCCGTGACCTCGACGGCCGACGCTCGGGTCAGCGCGACGAGCCGTGCTGGCCGTAGAACGCCCGCAGCGCGGCGACGACCGTCTGCTGCTGCGCGTCGGTTAACTCGGGGTAGATCGGCAGGGCCAGCACCTCGGCCGCGGCCCGCTCCGAGTGCGGGAGGTCGCCAGCTTTGTATCCCAGGTACGCGAAGCACGTCTGAAGGTGCAGTGGCAGCGGGTAGTAGACCCCGGCCCCGATCTGGCGGGCCTTCAGAAACTCGGCCAGCTCGTTTCGCCGTGCGGCGCGGATGACGTACTGATGGTAGACGTGTCGGCCGTGGACCTCGGCCGGAGGCCGCACGTGCTCGGGGGCCAGGCCAGCGGCGGTGATGAGCTCGGTATAGCGGGCGGCGCGGGCGCGGCGTTGCTCGGTCCATTGCTCCAGGTGCTTCAGCTTCACCGCCAGGATCGCGGCCTGAAGGGCGTCGATCCGGAAATTGCCGCCGATGCGCTCGTGATGATACGTGTGACCGCTGCCGTGAATTCGCAGTTTGCGGCACAGCTCGTGGAAATCCGCGTCGTTGGTCGTGAGCGCCCCGGCGTCGCCCAGGGCGTTGAGGTTCTTGGTCGGGTAGAAGCTCAGCGCGCCACACAGACCGAGCGAACCGGCCTTGCGGCCCGCCGCGTCCGTCGCACCGATTGCCTGGGCGGCGTCCTCGATCACTGCGACGTTTTTCGCGCCAGCCACGGAGAGCAGCCGCGGCATGTCGGCGAGCTGGCCGTAAAGGTGGACGGGGATGATGGCCTTCGTGCGCGCCGTCGTGCGGCGTTCCATGTCGGTGATGTCGAGGTTGAACGTGGCGGGATTGATGTCACAGAAGACGGGCTTCGCGCCGGTGCGGGCGACCGTCCCGGCGGTCGCGAAAAACGTGAACGCCGGGACGATGACCTCGTCGCCGGGGCCGATGCCCAGGGCCATGAGCGCGACGAGCAGCGCGTCGGTGCCGGACGACAGCCCCAGGGCGTGCCGCGTGCCGCAGTAGCGGGCCAGGTCCGCCTCAAAGGCCGCGACCTTCGGCCCCAGCACGTACGCTCCGGACGTGGCGACCTCGGTCAACTCGCGCAGTAGCTCGTCGCGCAGCGCGGCGAACTGGGCGGGGAGGTTCAACGGCGGGACGGGGATGAGGTCCGGCGCGGCGTTTATTGGCATGGTGGCTCCAGGTGAAATCGGGTTTCAGAGTGGAGTTTGTACCGCCAACCGAGGCAGGAAAAAAGGCGCAGCGCTGCCGCGGCCGCCGCGCTTAGGCGGCCCCGGATCGGGGACGCGCATGCGAGAACGTGAGAATGCGTCCCCACATGCGGCGTCCGTCGCCCCTTCAGGGCGAAGCAGATGGTCCACGACCTCTGTCGCGGGCTCGCTGCGCTTCGCCCGCGGCCACAACCCGCCGCGGCTGCGCGGCGGGCTGTGGCGGACGGGTCCAAACGGCGCTTAGCGCCGCCGGATCAGACCGCATGCGCCGAGCGCGAGCAGCGCGAGGCCGGTCGGCTCAGGCATCAGAACGACGCTCGCGGTGTCCGGGATCGTGACGGCGAGGTCATCGAGCCAGACGGTGTGGCCGGCGTCGGTGTAGGTGCGGACTTCGATCACCAAGCCGGTGTGCGGGCTGCTGACGGTCCAGCTATACGACGTCTGGTCCCAGCCCGTGCCCGGGCCGTAGTCGCTGTTGCCGCTGGCGCTGCCGTTGAAGCCCATCAGGTCGCCGGGGTTGTCGTTCCAGTGGGCCCAGATGCGGGCGGACGGGCCGGAGCCGGGCGTGGTGTCGTAGCGCCAGAAGCTGGCGGTGACGATGTCGCCGGTGGTCAGGCCGGTAACCCAGGCCAGGTAGCCCTGCGGGGTGATGCCGGTGGCGCCGTTATCGACCAGTTTGAGGCTGTGGTCGCCGGCGAAAACCGGGTCCGGGGCCGTGACGTTGTACGGGAACAACGAGTCCGCCGGGTACATGGCCAGGATGGTGCCCGTGCCATCCTCCCAGCCATAGCTAAAGGTGGCCGCCAGGACGGGGGCCGCGGTGGTCAAGATCACGATCGTCAGCAGGGACTTCGCTCGCATGTCACTCCTCCTCAGAGTCTTCCAGGGTATCCGACGTGACCGGCAACGCTTGCCGGGATCGCACTGGGGTTGCGTCCTTCCCAATCCACACCGCGGCGCCTGGCGCCGGCGGTGGCCTCGTTTCGCGCACTCCTCATCCTGACCCGAAGTTCAAACACTCTATCGCTCCGGTCGCGGTGCGCCAAGCCGGGGGCGGGCGCGGTTCCGCGAACGAGATCAGGAGCGCCCAACAAACCGTGGCACCGGCATCTTGCCGATGAGCACACAGGCTGGAAGCCTGTGCCACAAGTGCTGTTTGGTGCTGTAAGTCATTGCAGCGGCGCTATGTTAGGAGTGCGCGAGCGCCGCGCGAAAAGCGCGTTTGGGCGCGGGCGGACGCCGCTACGCGCGCGGGGCGATAAATGGACATCCCAAGTTTCTCAGCCTATTGTCGCATGAGGCCGAGCGTGCTAGACTGCGGGAAAAGTGAGCCGTGGGTGCAAGTTCGTCAGGCCGGCGTGCGCCGGCACTCAGGGGACGAGCGTGATGCTGGCTCCGCCAAAGCAACCACGATCGCGTCGCGCCGACCGCGCGGCGTTCAGTCTGGTCGAATTGCTCGGGGTTATTGGGGCAATCGGTATGCTCGTGGGCCTGCTGCTGCCGGCGCTGCGGTCCGCGCGCAACAGTACCCACGCGACCACGTGTAGCGCTCGTTTGCAGCAGTGGGGGCTGGCGCTGGCGTGCTACGCCGGCGAGAATAGCGGGCTGTGGCCGCATTGCGACGGTTTGGACCGTGGGCCGGATGATCTGAGCAACCCGCAGATCACCGCGGCCGACGCGGCGGACTGGCACGGGTGGGTGGATGTGCTGCCCCCACTGCTACACCTCAAACCGCGGCGCGCATACCCGCGCTACGGCCATCCGAACGAACGTACGTTCTATCACTGCCCGACAGGACGGGTAATCGAGGACCAGGGATTATACAGCTACCGGCCCAAGCGCGACGGCTATTTCAGCTACGCGATGAACTCGTGTCTGGAACTCGACGAGAATGCCTGGCCGCCAGCGGATGGGCGTGGTTACCCAATGCCTTCGTTCCTCGACACAGCGAAGATTCGCTGGCCGGCGCAGGTGATCGTGCTGTTTGACCAGTTGCTCGACCCCCGCCTGGGCTTCGACGGCAGTTCGCCGTGCCGGGACGCGGGCAAGCACTGCGGGAGCTACCCGAAGGCGTTTTCGGCGCGGCATTCGCGCGGCCCGAGCAAGCTGGGGGCGAACATCTTGTATGCGGACGGCCACGTGGGCTGGGCCGCGCGCGTGTGGCAGCCCGAATGGCCCACGGACCTCGAGGTTCCTCCGCGGGACGATCGCAATTGGTATCCGTATCCGGTTTGGGACGCTCCGTAGACCGTCTCAGTTTGATGGCCGTAGTGGAGCGGACAGGAGTCAGGAATGTGTACAAGTCGGTTTGAAATCGCCGCTCTGTGTCTGGCGCTGGTTGCCGCCGCGCCATTGGCCAGCGGAGACCCGCTGACCATCTATGACATTCAACACAACACGTCGGACGGCGATGCGAGTGTCTATAGCGGCCAGATTCAAAGTGTGACGGGCGGCGTCGTCACGCACGTCTGGTTTGGCTCCCGAAGCCGGGTGTACTTGCAAGACCCGGCCCATCCAGGTTGGGGCGCGATTGTGGTGAAGGATTGGCAGTCCGGGGAACTGGCCAACAGCGTGCAGGTGGGCGACTGGGTCAGCCTGGAGAATATCCTGGTTGAGGAGTATCGCGGGACGACGTATCTACAGTACAACCGCACGTGGGCGCCGAGTGTCGCGTTCAACATCGTAAGCAACGGGAATCCCGTGCCGGACCCGGCGCTGCTGACCGCCGCGGATCTGCGGGTGCCGGTCGATCACGCGGCCAGCGAACCGTATGAGAGTTCGGTGGCGGTGTTGGAGAACGTGGTGGTGGGGCAGCGCGATCTCGGAAAGAACGCCGACAACTACGAACTGCTCCAGGGCACCGACGTGGCGTGGGGCACGGACTACATGAACATCGACGCGGGCGGCCCCTATCACCCGTGGATCTACCCGGGCGCAGTGCTGGAGCGCATCGGCGGAATTGTGGAACAGTACACCCGGCCGCAGGAGGGCTGGGATTACTACCAACTTTGTACGCGGTCGAGTTCGGACATCGTGCCGGAAGCGGGCAGCCTGCTGCTGCTGCTGGCCGCGGGCGCGTTTGTCAACCGGCGGCGGTAGCGGCGCGGAGCGCGGCATGAGAATGCGGTTGGTCGTGTGGCTGGCGCTGGGTCCGCTCGCGGGTCAGGCCGCGGGACAGG